>JBPCPS010000151.1:0-15431 GCA_050998915.1 Gemmatimonadaceae bacterium | reverse complement strand
CCCCGGTTTACCGGCAGCTTCGTGGTCGAGCGCTCCGGGCGCGGGGCAGACCAGTACTGCACCCTGCATCTCACTCTCGACGATGGCCGCCGGCTGCATTACCGTGACGTGCGACGGCTGGGCACGTTCCAGCTTTTCACACCCAAGGAATTCGAGGCGTATGTATCGAAGCTGGGGCCGGAGCCGCTCGAGCCGGGTTTCACCGGGAAGTGCCTGCACGAGCTGCTGCAGAAATCCGTCAGGCCGGTCAAGCCGCTGATCATGGACCAACACCGGTTGGCCGGAGTCGGCAACATCTACGCGAGCGAGGCGCTCTGGCGCGCGAAGCTAGACCCGTCGCGCTCCGCTCGCACTGTCGCGCGAAGGGAGGCGAAGCTGCTGCGCGACGCGATCGTGTCGGTGCTCACCGAATCCATCGAGCTGCGCGGTACGACCATCCGGGATTACGCCGAGGGCGCGTTCGCGGAGAGATTGGACGCTTACGGCCGCGCGGGCGAGCCGTGCCACCGGTGCGGGACTCGAATCGCCCTCACGCACGCGATCGATGGGCGCGCCACGTACTTCTGCCCGCGGTGCCAGCGCTGATGAGCCGGAAGAGAGTGCGGGCCGCGCAGAGAAAGCGTCTGTCGCCGGAACAAATCGCGGGGTATACTGCGCGGAGGAACCCTGATGATCCCAACCTCCACGCCAGCCACGAAACTATCTACACGGCGCTGTACGCCATGCCGCGCGGCGCACTGCGGACGGAGCTGATCAGCATTTTGGCTGTAACCTCGCCCGCGATACCACCTGAAGCACGTGTTCCTGCCTTAAAGCAACGGTCAAGCAAACTGCGGAGCTTTTTTATGCTTAAAGTTTTGCTCGCGGCGGCCGTTCCGGCTCTGCTCGTATCATGCCTTGCCACAAACGCCGCGTCCCAGTCGATCCGCGGGACCGTCGCCGATGAGAAAGGGGCTCCAGCTGTGGGCGCTATCGTGGTCCTTGTCGATTCGTCTGGAAAGGCCGTAGCTGGGGGGATCGCGGATTCACGAGGTGAATTCCAGGTCACAGCGCCGCATGTTGGGCGATACACGATCAGAATCGACCGCGTAGGACACGCCAGCCATCTGTCGGAACGGGTCGAACTCAGTACAGAAGCTGTGGTTGAACGGAGGCTGATCGCTCGCGCATCTCCGGTTCAGCTGACAGGGGTCGTTATTTCAAAGGCGCGCCGATGCATAAGCCGTCCAGAGGAGGGATCCGCGATCGCGAGGGTGTGGGACGAGGCGCGTAAAGCGCTGGCCGCTACCGATCTCGCCGGCGACGAAGGTTTACTGCGAGTGCGCTTCGTTCAGTATGAGCGCGACCTTGACCTCACCAAGCGCGTACGGCGGGAGCAAAGATCACAGCGAGTAGGGATTACGAAGAACCCGTTCGTGAGCATCCCTCCGGAGTCATTAGCAACAGGCGGATTCATCCAGGCGACAAAGGATGGTACCTGGTACTACGCCCCTGATGCGGAAGTGCTCGTTTCCGAGGAGTTCCTCGACAATTATTGCTTCAGGCTCCAGCGCGGCAAAGAAGAGACGGCCTCGATGATCGGCGTGGCGTTCGAGCCCGCCAAGACAAACGCGCTCCCGGGCATCAAGGGAGTTCTGTGGGTGGACGCGCAGACGGCGGAGTTGCGCCACGTCGAGTACGTGTACACCAAGCTGCCTGGTAACGTACAATCAGCCGACGTCGGCGGCAGGATAGAGTTTAAAAGATTGCCTACTGGGATCTGGATGGTACAGCGCTGGCGAATTCGCATGCCCGTGGTCCAAATACAGAAAGCGGTCTTTCGACGCCAGGGAGACTTGGGACTCGAAACGACCATGGGCCACCCGACGGTTGTCGGATTTCGCGACGAGGGTGGCGAAGTCGCCGAAATCATGGGACCGTTGGGGCGGACGTTCGCTGTTCGTGAGGGGCTGATTCAAGGGATCGCGTATGACAGCACCCGATCAAGGGCCCTGGCTGGCGCCGAGATCACGCTGTTGGGGACAGCTTATGCTGCCGCGACACGTGAGGACGGCACTTTCGAAATCGCGGGTATCCCCGAAGGGGATTATACGTTGACCTTCTTTCACCCGCGGCTGGACACGTTGGGACTGATACTCCCCGGCACTGACGTAACCGTCCATCATGGCGGCATATCACGCGCTGTCGCCGCAATTCCTTCGGCTCGAAACCTTGTATCGGTTCTCTGCCCCGGCGAGCACCGCAGTGGTGCCGGGGCTTTAACCGGGATAGTACGCGACGCGCGGGGAAACGTGGTTGCGGGTGCGACTGTTAGCGCAACGTGGACTGGGCGATGGACGGGAGAAGCTACCACGGTCTTGCGCGCGGCTGTACAAGAAAGTTCCGCCCGGTCGGAATCTGACGGGCGCTACCGGCTGTGTGAGATTCCCATGGCCGAGGCCGTCGAACTGGCCGCAGTCGCTCCGGGCCTTTCCCCAGCGCGTGCCAATATCCCGCCGCGATCCGGAGAACTCCTTATTGTTGACTTGCGCATACCGGCGACGGTCAGGCCATCCGGTACCGCAGTGCACACTCCACCAGACCCGCGAGCGACGGCGACCGCGGAGGGCGTTTCCCTGCGGCATGAGCCGGGTACGGGAATTGTTCGCGGAAATGTTGCTGACGCGAGCGGCCAGCCGATCGAGGCCGCGCAAGTCCGAATCCTGGGAATCAGAACCGCCGTTCACACCATGCCCAACGGCACATTCAGCTTTGCTCTACCGCCGGGTTCTCACGTCGTCGATGTCCGCCGAGTCGGATACACCCCGGCGAGGTTCGTCGCCCTTGTCCGCGAAGACCAGAACATACACGCTTCGGTCCGGCTCGAAGCGGCAGCGCAGCAGCTCGCGTCCATAGTGATCGCAGAAGAGCGAGGAACGTCTGCGGCCGCCGCGCCGGGCTTCGCCGAGCGCAAACGACGACTGAACGCCGTCTTTGTGGATCGGCAGCGAATCGATCGGGAGCAGCCGATACAACTCACTGATTTACTGAGGGGAGCTCCTGGAATCCGACTCCAGGCAATGAAGTCGCTGACAGGCGTTAGCTACATCCCGCAAATGCGTCGAGCGTCCAGCCTCGACGGGCTATGCCCGATGAGCTACTACGTCGACGGAATGGAGTTCGAGCCGTCCGCCGAAGGTATCAACACGGATATTCGTCCTGCCGAAATAGAAGCACTGGAAGTTTACCAGCCCAGCCAAGTGCCAGCGCAATTTAGCAGCGGCCGTTCGGCGCGATGCGGAGTGTTAGTGATCTGGACGCGACAAGACGCAGGGTAAGGTTGGGCAATAACCCTTGATCTCGCGGCATCACGATTCGGGAGTGTCCGAACGGAGGACGGTAGCGGGCGTTCTAAAGCGCCCGCAACCGATCCGAGGCTGCTTGCCTAAAACTGTTCGAGCCTTCTCGACTCGGCGATAAGCGTTCGCGGAAGCATGTTGTCATAAACTCCTCCAGGCGTTTCGCATTGGTGATTAGCCTCGACCTTGCACTTGGATTGCTGCGCGCACGCTTCTGGGATCTTCAATTCGGATTCACCGGTTGACCCGTTGCGACTGGGGGTGGGCGCAAACGCGCCCGCGGTGCCAGCGCTGATGAGCCGGAAGAGCGTGCGGGCCGCGTACGTGACCGACGCAGAGCTGGACGCGATGCGCCAGCACGTGCGCGGCAGCGCCCTGGACAAGCCCGGCGTGTACCGGATGATATCCCCGGGTGGCGAAGTGCTGTACGTCGGCAAGTCCAAGCGGATCCGCTCGCGCCTGATGAGCTACTTCCGGTGCGAGTTCCCCACCGAGAAGGGCGCGCGGATGCTGCGCGAGGCGAACGCGATCGACTGGGAGTACACGCCGAGCGAGTTTGCCGCGCTGCTGCAGGAGCTGCGGCTGATCAAGAAGTTCAGGCCGCGGTTCAACGTGATGATGAAGTCGGACGGGCGGCATTACGCCTTCATCAAGCTGGCGGACTCGGCCGCGCCCAAGCTGCTGGTCGTGCGAGCGCCGACGCTCGACGACAGCTCGGTGTATTACGGCCCGTTCCACGGCGCGCAGCGGCTGGGCGAAGCGGTGCGCGAGCTCAGCGACGCGCTCGGCCTCCGCGACTGCGCGCTGGACCACAAGATGGTGTTCTCGGATCAGCCGGAGCTGTTCGAGACGCCTCCCGTAACCCCGGGGTGCATTCGCTACGAGATCGGGAAGTGCGTCGGCCCGTGCTGCGGAGCGAGCTCGGTGTCGGGGTACATGAGCCGGGTGAGCGACGCCCGCGCGTTTCTGGAGGGACGGCACGACGGGCCGATCGAGTCGCTGCGCGAATCGATGATCCTATCCAGCGAACTGATGCACTTCGAGCGGGCCGCTTCCCTGCGCGACAAGCTGCAGCGGCTGGAGGACCTGCGCGACGAGTTCACGCGTCTGCGCTTCGCCGTCGAGACGCTGTCGTTCACGTACACCGTGAAGGGCGCCGAGGGCGATGACCGCGTGTACGTGATCCGGCGCGGGCTCGTGCGCGCCGAGCAGCAGAAGCCGAAGTCGAAGAAGGAGCGCACCGCGCTGCAGGATCTGGTGCAATCGATGTTCGCGAGCGAGCTACCGCCCCCCGCGCCCGGAGTCGTTCCTACCCACGCGATTGACGAGCTGATGCTGGTGTCGTCCTGGTTCCGCCGCCATCCCAGGGAGCTCAAACGGACGAAGCCCCTTGTTCGCGGACGCGGTCATGATGCCGACGAATATCGCCTCTTTCGCATCCGAGTCAACGAGGCGACGTAGCCGGCGGCGGGAGGTTGGAGCTCGCCACTTCGCGATAAACCTTCCACCCGTCTCCGGTATTGCGGAACAGGACCATATACGTGTCCGTCAAGGATCGCGATGCGCCGGCTCCCGTCGGGGCGTAGGTCACTATTGCGTTGCCGAACTCGTACGCCCATTCGGGGCTGAGGACGCGAACCTCGATCGGGGTGATGTCGATCGTCGCGCCGGGAGGAAACGGCAGATTCGACGACGCGAATAGCGAATCCCATTGCGGCCCACCGGGACGCACCATCACCGCGCCCTCCGCGAGCATGCCGCCCACGCTCTCGAAGTTGCCTGTCGCGACGGCGTTCTCGTAGGCCGCTCTCAGGCTGTCGATTGCCGCCCTACCGGCTGCCGTATCGACGGCCGTCGATTGCGCCGTTTGTGGCTCGGTTTTTGGCTCACAAGCCACGAGAGCGCCGGCCAGCGCTAGGGCTCCGAACGACAGGACCACGCGTCGAAACGCTGCGAATGCATTCAGCACGAATACCTCGGGTTAACTGTGGCCATCATCTTACTTGAACCGGTCCTCGTTGTAAACGTCGCCTTGTTCTTCCAGCAGAACGAACACCTCGCCGCTGATGACGCTGATCACCGGGCTGGGGCTCTTGCCGCCGCAAGGTTTCCTGTGGGCCTCAAATTCCATCCCACCGCTTGCCGAGCTGGTGCGGCACATCGAGCTGATCGAGTACCCGCCCTACTACGAAATCCACGAGATCGCCGATCTTTGTCGGCCGATGGTAGAATCCCGGCGCGGCGGGCAGCACCACAGCCCCGGCCCGGGCAACTCGCAGCATATTGCCGAGGTGAATGGTGCTGAGCGGCGTCTCACGAGTGACCAGCACCAGCTTGCGCCGCTCCTTCAGCACGACGTCCGCGGCGCGCTCGATCAGCGAGCGGGACGAGCCCATCGCCACCGCGGACAGCGTGCCCATCGAGCAGGGACAGATCACCATCCCGCGGCTCAGTGCGGAGCCCGACGCCGGCGCCGCCCCGCGATCGTCGTCGTCGAACACCGTAACCGACGTGTCCCATGCCGCCGCGTCGCCGCCCACTGCCGCGCGCAGCTGCGAAAGATCGGCGATGCCGGACTCGGTCTCGAGCAACCGCCAACCGTGCCTGGAGACGATCAGCGATATGCGCGCGCGCGACGCGACGAGCTGCTCCAGCAGCCGCACCGCGTACGGCGCGCCCGAAGCGCCCGTGATCGCGAAGATCAGCGGCACGTTGGCAGACGGGCTCAAGCCAGCATCCGTTCGAGCAGCACGAAGCCGAAGAAGGCGATGCTGATCACCCCGTTCATCGTGAAGAACGCGGCGTTCAGCTTCGACAGATCGCCGGGACTCACGAGCGAGTGCTCGTACCCGAGCAGGAACGCGACCACTCCGACTCCAACCCAGTACGGAATCCCGGCTCCCACTGCGAATCCCGCGGCGCTCAGCGAGAACACCGCCAGCGCGTGCAGCGCGCGGGCAAGCGTCAACGCGCGCGGCTCGCCCAGCGCCACGGGAATCGAGTACAGCCGCTGCGACCGGTCGAACTCCACATCCTGCAGCGAATACAGGATGTCGAAGCCCGCGACCCACGCGGCCACCGCCGACGCCAGCGCTACGAGCAGCCACCACGGCGTGCTCCACGCTCCCGTCACCGCCAGATATCCGCCCACCGGCGCGATCGCGAGTCCGACCCCGAGCACAAGATGCGACAGCCGCGTGAACCGCTTGGTGTAGCTGTACAGTAGCACCCAGCCGAGCGCGAGTGGAGCGAGCATAAAGCACAGCGCGTTGATGCGGTACGACGCGAACAGGAACAGCGCCGACGCCAAGAGGACCGCGGCTCCCGCGGCCGTGACGCTCAGCGCGCCCGACGGGATCTCGCGCGTCGCCGTGCGCGGATTGGCCGCGTCGATCTCGCGATCCACGATCCGGTTGAACCCCATCGCGGCGAAGCGCGCCGCGGTGAAGGCGAGCACTATCCAGCCGAGCAGCGCGGGCGTCACCGGAGCGACATAGCTGGCGAGCGTGGCGCCGACGAGCGCGAACGGGAGCGCGAAAACCGTATGCGGGAGCTTGACGAAGTTCACGTAGCTAACGAGCAGCGACCCGCCCGCGAACGTCTGCCCTTCCCGCGCCGCGGTCACCCGCGGATTCCCAACCGCGGCCACATCGCGTCCACGCGCGCCTTGGTGCGCTCGTCCATCTCGATCAATGCCGGCCAGTTCCGCGTGAAGCCTTCCTCGGGCCACTTCCGAGTCGCGTCGATCCCCATCTTGGAGCCGTACGTGAACGCGCGCGACGAATGGTCCAGCACGTCGATCGGCCCCATCGTGAACCGCGTGTCGCGCTCGGGGTCGATGTTGTTCAGCGCGATCCACCACGCTTCCTTCGGATCGCGCACGTTGACTTCCTTGTCCACGACGATGATCAGCTTGGCGAGCGCCATCAGCCCCTGCCCCCACAGCGCGTTCATCACCTTGTGCGCCTGCCCCGGGAACTGCTTGTCGATCGACACGAACACGAGGTTGTGAAAGATCCCCTCGGCGGGCATGTGATAATCGACGACTTCCGGCAGCGTCAGCCGCAGCAGCGGCAGGAAGATCCGCTCGGTCGCGTGCCCCAGATAAAAATCCTCCATCGGCGGGCGGCCCACGATCGTCGTCGCGTACACAGGCGACTTTCGCATCGTGATCGCGGTCACGTGCACCAGCGGGTACAGATCCGCCTCCGAGTAAAACCCGGTGTGATCGCCGAACGGGCCCTCGGTCACCAGCGGCTCCGCCGGATCTATGTATCCCTCGATCACGAACTCCGCGTCCGCCGGCACCTCGAGATCGCACGTCACTGCCTTCGCGAGATGCACCGGCGACGACCGCAGGAACCCGGCGAACAGGAACTCATCCACCGTCGGCGGGAGCGGAGCAGACGCCGAATACACCGACGCCGGGTCGCCTCCCACCGCGATCACGACGTCCATGCGCTCGCCGCGCTCCGCCATCTCCCGCCAGTGCGCCGCGCCCACCTTGTGCCGCTGCCAGTGCATCGCGAGCGTGTTCCTGCTCAGCTTCTGCACGCGGTACATCCCGACGTTCCGAATCCCGCGCTTGGGATCGCGCGAGATCACCATCGGCAGCGTGATGTACGGCCCGCCGTCCTCGGGCCAGCAGGTGATGATCGGGATCTGGTCGAGGTCCACGTCGTCGCCCCGCAGCACGATGTCCTGGCACGACGGCGTCCCGCCCTTCACCCGTGGGGGATATTTCCCCACCTCCAGCAGCCGCGGCAACAGCGCGAGCTTGGCGAGCAATCCCTCCGGCACTTTCATCTCGAGCAGCTCCGAGATCCGTGCGCCGATCTCGTCCAGGTTCTCCACGCCAAGCGCGATCTGCATCCGACGCATGGACCCGAACAGATTGATCGCGACCGGATATTCCGACACCGCGCCGCTGTCGAGCAGCACGTTCTCGAACAGCAGCGCCGGCCCGCCGCCCGGTAGCTTCATGGCGCGGTCGGCTATCTCGCACAGCTCCAGCTTCGCCTTCACGGGCTCGCGCACGCGCACTACCTCGCCCGCTGTCTCCAGCGCGCCGATGAATTCGCCCAGCGTGTCGTGCGCCATGCTAGAAGCTCCCTGCGTTTGAGCCCGTCACCCGGATGAGCTCCGGAGTCGATTGCGTGGCGGGCTTGGTTCCCACGTGAATGGCCACGATCCCGAACGAGAGGCTCGTCCACGTCGTCTCGACGAATCCGCAGGCGCGCATGCGTCGCGCCAGCTCGGCCTCCTCCGGGAACGCATCCACCGACTTGGGAAGATAGCTGTACGCGGTGGGATGTCCGCTCAGCGCGCCACCGATTCGGGGGAGCACATGGTGGAAGTAGAAGCGGTAGATCCCCGCGAACACGGGCGCGCGGGGAGTCGAAAACTCGAGGATGACGAACCGTCCGCCGGGCACCAGCACCCGGCACACCTCCGCCAGGCACTCGTTCAATCCTGCGACGTTGCGGATGCCAAATGCGACGATGGCGCCCGCCATGCTGTCATCGCCGAGCGGGAGCTGCACCGCGTCGGCGGAAACTGGATGCACGGTGGCGCCCGCCTTGCCGAGCCCAGCGCGGAGCATCGGCTCGGCGAAGTCCGCGCCGATGACGGAGCCGCGAAAGCCTGGCTGTCGCGCGATGTGCGCCGCGATATCGAGCGTTCCCGCGCACAGATCGAGGTACACCCCGTCGGGAATGCGCTGGATGTCCAGAGCGCGGATCGCTCGCTTGCGCCACCCGCGGTCCACGTTGAGCGCGAGGATGTGGTTGAGCATGTCGTAGCGGGGCGCGATGTCGGAGAACATGCGCCGGACGTACTCGCGCTTCTCGCCATTGCCGTCGCCGGGCGGCGGTCCGGACGCGCTCGGGCTCGCTGCCGCTCTCTCGGCGTCGGTTGTCAGCATGGAGAGTGAAAGTTGACTGGCCGTGCGAGGGCGTGCAACCTTGGGCCCAAGCACTACATGCCTCAATTCTCCGATCTCGCGAACCTGCCGGATGCCGACGTCGTCTTGCTCGCGCAGCAGGGCCGGGACGTCGCCTTCCGCGAGCTGCTCAGACGGTACGAACGACCGGTCTTCTCGCTCGTATTTCGCATGGTCCGCGACCGCGATACGGCGGAGGATCTGGCGCAGGAAAGCTTCATCAAGGTGCTGAACAACATCGACCGGTACCGGCCGGAGTTCAAATTCTCCAGCTGGCTGTTCAAGATCGCCAACAACGTGGCGATCGATCATCTCCGCAAGCGCACGGTGGACACGGTCAGCCTGGAGGGCTCCAGGTACGCCACTACGACCGCCGAGGCCGAATCCACGGCGATTCCCGTGGCGTCGAAGGACCAGTCGGCACTGGAGGAGCTGGAGTCCAGGGAGCTCGGGGGAGCCATCGAGAAAGCCGTCGCCTCACTCCGCCCCGAATACCGGGCCTGCATCCTTCTCAGGCACGTCGAGGACCGGTCCTATGAGGAGATCGCTGCCACGCTGGATCTGCCCCTTGGTACGGTAAAGACCTATATCCACCGGGCCCGGCACGAGCTCCGCAGGGCCCTCGAGGACGTCCGATGAGAAAAGGCGCTGTTGGCTATTGGCTATTGGCTATTGGCTATTGGTGATGGCGGAACAGATGGGAAGGCAGGGCTGTTAGCTAATAGCCAAAAGCCAACGGCCAACAGCGTTTTTAGGTCCCTGAAACCCGCCAGAACCACCCCCCGTATGACCAAGTGGATATCCAAATGAACAGACACCTACTGCCCGACGAATTCGATCTCCTCGTGGACGAGGAAATCGGATTTGGAGTTCCCGAGCTCCAGGCCCACGTGAGAGAGTGCGACCGGTGCCGCGTCGAGCTCGAATCGGCGCGCGCGGTCATGGCGCATGTCGAGAGCCTGCCTCACCTGGCTCCTTCTCCGGTGTTCGCGGAGGAAGTGATGGCACAGGTGAACGTGTTCGAGCCCTGGCACGTTGCCGCCGGCAACACCATCCGCGCGCTGATGCCGCGCCATCGTCCAGTGCGCATCGCGCTCGGCGGTGCCGCACTGACCAGCTGCTTTACGCTGACGACGATGTTCGTCTGGATCGCGTCGCGCTTCGATTCCGCGCTGCTCCTCGCGGGCACGGCGTACGACAGCGCGGCCTCTGCAGCGCTGGGGATGCTCACCGCCCTCGTGGGCCCCCGTACCGTCGCCGCGTTGCAGGCCGGTGGGGCTCCGATGGTGCTCACGCTCGCGTCGGTGATGGCCGTCGCCGCGATCATCAGCGTCATCAGCCTGCGCCGGGCTTCCCGACTCCTATCGGCTCAGAGCAGGCCATGAGGGGCGTTGCGATAGCATGCTCGCTCGCGATGCTCACGCTCGCGGACACGGCCGGCCATGCAAGCGCTCAAGCCAGACAGACGCCGGAAGCAACGACGCAAGCAGCTCCGACGCAAGCAGCTCCGACGCAGGCCGTACCCACGCAGCAGCCGGCTCTCACGAAGACCGTTGCGGACTCCGCGTGCGTCGCCCCCACTCTACCGTTGACCGGCTCATTTCTCTTCGCGGGACTCCGTGAAGCGCTGGCCGATGCACGGAGCTGGGCCAGTGCGCCCCCGCTTCCCCCAGGCCAGGCTACCGTTCGGGCGATCAAGCTCACGCTGGGTTGGTCCGCGGTGCTGGTGCTGCTCGGTCTGGGTGTGCTCGTGTTCGCCCCCGACAAGCTACGCCGCATTACCGAGACGCTTGGCAGCGATCCTGGCAGGGCCCTGACCACCGGACTGCTCGTCGATTTCGCCACACTCCCGGCGCTCGCGGTATTGATCATCCTGCTCGCCGTCACGCTGATCGGCATTCTCCTGATTCCCTTTGCGATCGTCGCGTTCCTGCTCATCTGGATGGGGATAGCGGCGCTCGGGCTGTTCGCGGTCGCGCAGGTGCTGGGCATGGCGGTCATGGGCCCGGCGCAGCGGTCGATGTCGCAGCGTGGCGCGGCGCTTGGCGGCTTGATCACGGGGTTGATCATCCTGCTTGTTCCCTGGCTCGCCGCCGCCGCGCTGACGTGGAGCAACATGCCCGCGCTCGTGGTGCGCGGCATCGCCGTCACGATCACTGCAGTAGCGGTCACGGCCGGATTCGGCGCGGTGTTCCGCGCTCACAAGTTCACCAGGGCGGAAGCGTACATCCCGCCGGCAACTCACACGCGCGAAGAGTTGGCATGGCAGACGCCGACGCCGGTCGGCGGTGTCGTTGCCGCGAAGCGGCCGTCCAAGATCCACTAGGCCGCCGTTGACGAGGCGGCACCGGCGCGGTGCGCCAGCGCGAGCCCGTGCTATACGGCGGCCGGATTACTACGACCGACCAGATCGACGAGCAGTCCTCCGAGATCCATTAGCGCCCGCCCGGCGACCGACTCGGGCTCGGCAACGACGATCGGCATTCCGGAATCCCCGCCCTCGAGCACGCGGCCGTACAGCGGAATGCGCGCGAGCAGCGGCAGCTCCAGCTCCTTCGCAAGGCGCTCGCCTCCGCCGGCTCCGAAGATCGTCGTCTGCGCGCTGCACTGCGGACACTGGAAGTAGCTCATGTTCTCGATGATGCCGAGCACGGGCACGCCCACGCGCTGAAACATCTTCGCGCCGCGCAAGGCGTCGCCGGTCGATACCTCCTGCGGTGTCGTGACTATCAGCGCGCCCTCGACGTGCGTCGCCTGCACCAGCGACAGCTGCGCGTCGCCGGTTCCGGGAGGGAGGTCAACGATGAAATAGTCGAGCTCGCCCCACATGACGTCGCGCAGGAACTGCGTGATGATCTTCATGATGATTGGACCACGCCAGATCGCGGGCTGGTCGCGCTCCACGAGGAAGCCGAGGCTCATGACCTTCACGCCATGCGCCTCGAGCGGAATGATCTTCTCGCCCTGCACGTCCGGTTGCTCGTTCACGCCAAGCATGGCGGGGATGTTCGGACCGTAGATGTCGGCGTCCATCAGACCCACGCGCGCGCCCGTCTGGGCCAGCGCCACCGCGAGGTTGGTGGCGACCGTGGACTTGCCCACCCCGCCCTTACCACTCGACACGGCGATGATGTGACCGAGGTTCGGATACGTGACTGGAGTGGGCGCCGGCACCGCCGCACGCTGCGACTTCGGCTCCTGGCCCATCACCGGCAGCGACCGGCCCGCTCCCGGCGCCTTCTGCTGCGGCGGCGGCGGCGCGCTCGCGGCGGAAAAGTCCCGGACGTCTACCCGCACGTCCCGGACGCCTTCCAGTCCGGCGACCGCCGAGCGAACCTCGCCTACGAGGGCCGCGTCATCCGCGGGATCGAGTAGCAGCGTGAGCCGCACGCGTCCGTCCGTAGTCGTCGCGACGTCGCGCACCTGCTCGGCGGACACGATGTCGCTGCCGAGCCGCTTGTTGCGAACGCGGACGAGCGCGCCCGCGATCCGTTCCTGAAGGGACTGGGACGCCACTCAGCGAGGACGCGTGGTCGTACGCACGCCCGCGATCCCGGGGATGCGCCGGCGGAGGTGCGCCTCGATTCCCTGTACGAACATCTCCGCCTTTGCGTCGCAGTCCGGGCAGTCGCCGCTGATCTCGATGTACACAACCTTCGCGGCCGCGTCGAAGCGCTCGAGGCGCAGCGCCGACGACTCGATCTTCAGCATCGGCGCGAGCGACTCGATCTCGGTTTCAATCTTCTTCTCGATGCTGGCTGCCTTCTTCGTGCGTCTAAACGGCATGACTGCAAGTTAGCTAAGGGCCGGCCGCTTGGTTCCAGTCCAACGACCGGACGTCGCGGGATCAGGGCGGCGTCATTCCGGAGAGGAGACGTTGCGTTGTGGCGAGGCGCTTTGCGCCAATCAAATCCACACCGGCTCCCAGCAGACGGCCGTAAATCCTCGCATCAGCGGGCACGTTGTGCACACGCAGCAGGCGGTCGGGCACGGCATCCTTCACGGCGCGCAAAGCCGCGATCCAGCGCCACCGATCCGCGGGGCTGAGCCACCACCGGCCCATGGTCTTGCCGTAATCGAGGCTGACCAAACGCACGCGCGGATCCAAAGCATTTCGGTGAGGCGCGCTTGGACTACTCAATCGGTGTTGAAGTCGAAGGAGCGAGTCGGCGCCACCCTCACGCCCTGCGTCCGCGGGATGCCAGCCCACGAGGACGATCTCGATCGACGGCAGTCTCACGCTCTCGGCCGGCGATCGTGCCAACAGCGAGTGGTACCCGGAGAGCAGCCCAACCAGCGCGTCGTACGCAGCCGCTGAGCGTTCCTTGAAGTCGACCGCCAAGAGGAAGGGATGTCCGTCGGATGTCAGCGCGCCACACCGAGCAACCAGCGCGCTCAGTGGCTCCAGGTACAGTGCTTCGAAGGCGGCGCCGTCCCGCGCCCGACGGCGGTCATGCCCGACCCTGAGCGTGCCGTCAACAAGGAACAGGTCCACTTCGACGCCGCGGAACCCGCGCTCCACCGCTTCCTGGAGCGGGCGCGGATTCTCGTAATCATTATGCGCATACGCGGGCAGGCTCCCGCGGGGGCATTGACGCTCCGCACCGGTCGCGCGCGAAGCAATGCCCCCACCTGCGATCGCGAACGCGGCCATCAAGCTAAAGACGCGCCGAACCGTCATCCGCCTTTTGCGGCGAGTCCTTCGCCGAGAAACCGCCGCGCCGCGGCAACGACGTCGTGCCGCACTTCTTCGAGCGAGCCGGCGATCATCGCGCCGGATGCCTTCGCGTGCCCGCCGCCGCCGAACTCCCTGGCGAACGCGTTGACATCCACTTCCCCGGCGCTGCGGAAGGAAACCTTCACCTTTCTGTGCCCCAGGTTGCGAAAAAAAAGCGCCAGCTTGGTTCCGGCTACCGAGCGGGGATGCTCGGCGATTCCATCGAGATCCTCAGATTTCAATCCGTGCGTCTCGGCCGCCCCTGCTTCGACGGAGATCCAGGAGATTCCGTACTCGGGATCCACCTCCAGAGTCGCCAGCGCATCGCGCAGGAGGTGCAGTCGGCCGACGGGGACCGAAGCGTAAATCCGCCGGTACATCGCTTCGGGATCCACGCCGGCCGCGAGCAGCGCGCCAGCGATCGCATGGCAGCGCGCGCTGGTATTGCTGAAGCGGAAGCCGCCGGTGTCGGTAAGGATCGCCACGTACAGCGCTTCCGCCACGCCGGGAGTCAGCTCCAGCCCCAGCACCGCCGCAAAGTCGTGGATGAGCTCACCAGTCGCGCACGCAGTCGTGTCGCACAGAGCAAGCTCGGTTATGGCGACTTCGCCGGGGATGTGGTGATCGATTACGACCTTGGTCGCGCTGGACGCGCGCACGGCCGGTCCGATGGGGCCGAGCCGCTTGAGATCGCTGATGTCGAGCACCGCGATCAGGTCCGCCTTTCCGATGGCCTTCTCTGCGTCCCCGGAATCGTTGCGCACGTCGTCGCCGAGCAGGAACTCGAACGCGCCCGGCCAAGGCGTCGGGTTGGCGATCCTGGCTTCGATTCCGAGCTGTGCCAGCAAGCGCGCGAACGCGACCTCGGAACCGCATCCGTCGCCATCGGCGTTGATGTGAGTGGACATAACGACAGAGCGGCCCGCGCGAAACTCTATCGCAAGACGCTCTATCGCCGATCTCCGTTCGGCGGGTACCGCCAGGAGATCAGCCACGATCCTCCGCTCGGCCCAGTCTCGAGTGCGACTTGCCGTAGAGGAAGTAGATCAGCAGTCCGATCACCATCCACACGGCCAGACGGAGCCACGTGTCCGGCGGCAGGCTCACCATCAGGTAGCCGCAGATCAGGACCGCGAGGATCGGCACTATCGGAACGAGTGGAGTGCGGAATGGACGCGGCAGGTTCGGCTCACGATAACGCAGCACAAGAATGCCGGCGCTGACGATCACGAATGCGAGCAGAGTGCCGATCGACACGAGCTCGCCAAGAATGCCGATGGGAAAGATGCCGGCAACGACGGCCGCGACCGCGCCGGTCAGCATCGTCGTGATATGCGGCGTACGATACTTCGGGTGCACCTTGCCGAACATCGGCGGGAGCAGCCCGTCGCGCGACATCGCGAAGAAAATCCGCGGCTGCGCCATGAGCATGACC
>JBPCPS010000140.1:0-8063 GCA_050998915.1 Gemmatimonadaceae bacterium | reverse complement strand
GCACCACCTCCACGATCCCTTCCGCGGTCTTGAGCGCGGTCTCGAGCGAATCGGTCAGCCGCCCGCGATCGTCCGCCCGCACGACGAGCCTGTCGACGATGACGGAGATCGAGTGGTTGAGCTTCTTGCTCAGCTTCGGCGGATCCGCGCGCTCGGATAACTCGCCATCGACGTACGCGCGCACGAATCCCTGCTTCCGCGCAGCCTCGAACAGATCCTTGAACTCACCCTTCCGCTGCCGCACGAGCGGCGCGAGCACCTCGATCCGGGTGCCGTCGGGCCAGGTGAGAATCGTGTCGGCGATCTGGCTGGCGTTCTGCCGCCCTACCTCGTTGCCGCAACTGGGGCAATGGGGCGTGCCGGCCCGCGCATACAACAACCGCAGATAGTCGTAGATCTCGGTGACGGTTCCGACAGTGGAGCGGGGATTGTGGCCGGCCGTCTTTTGCTCGATCGATATCGCCGGGGACAACCCCTCGATCGAGTCGACGTCGGGCTTCTCCATCAGGCCGAGGAACTGCCGCGCGTACGCCGAAAGCGATTCGACGTACCGGCGCTGCCCCTCGGCGTAGATCGTGTCGAACGCCAGCGAGGATTTTCCCGAGCCCGACAGGCCGGTGATGACGGTCAGCTTGTCGCGGGGGATGGTTACGTCGATGTTGCGGAGGTTGTGCTCCCGCGCCCCACGAACGACCAGTGATTCTTCGGCCATAGCCCCTTAAGTTCGCGGATTTACCCGGCCGATTCAACTGAGCCCCCTGAGAAAAAACGGCGGAGCGCGGTGTGCGTGACCCGTTTACCCGTTTGTGCGTTAGGACGCAAACCGCGGTGGGAACAGAGGCCCTTCGTATTTCCCGCCGCATTTAACGTCCTGACGCAAGACGCATTAACGGGTAACGCACACCGCGCTCCGTTTTTTATCCTGGGGCAGCGGGGACCAGACCGCTAGATTAGCCCGTCTTCCACGCCGGGATCTTTCAAGCATGGCGCATACCGATGCGGTGGTGGTGCTGACTACCGTCGCGACCGAAGAAGAAGGCCTGAAGCTCGTGAAGGGGCTGCTCGACCAGCGCGTCATCGCCTGCGGAACCCTCCTCCCCGGCGCGCGCTCACTGTATCGCTGGGAAGGCAAGATCGCCGACGAGCGCGAAGTCGTGATCCTTCTCAAGACGCGGTCCGGCACCATCTCCGCGCTCGAGAAGGCGTTCGGCGACCTCCACCCGTACAAGGTCCCGGAGCTCCTCGTGCTGGCGGTGGACGCCGGCCTGGAGAAGTACATCTCCTGGATCGGCGACGAGACCAGCCTGGCCATAGTGTGAGCCGGCGTGGGATCGCACTCGCGGTACTCGGCGTCTGGGGAGTCGCGGTCGCGCTGCTCGCCTCGCGCAGCATCAATCGCGATCCGGTCGAGGTTCTGGCGATCGCCGCGCTGCGCATCCAGCCGCGCAGCATCTATTACACGATCGAGCAGGGAGGCACCATCGTGGGCGCCGCGTCGTCGGAGATAGACACGCTCGCGACGCGCATCATCGCGACTGATTACGTCGAAGGGCGGATCCGCTCGTCCGATACCACAGTCGACGTGCGGGTCCGCGCGCGCTCGACTTTCAGCCGCGCGCTCTCCTTTCATGAAATCAGGGTCCTGGTGCAGCCGCCCGGGGACTCCATCACCGTGGTCATCCGACGCGCGACCGACGAGCTGCTGCGCGCGACCGGCGATCGTAGCGGGCAGCTGCTGGGAACGCAGGACATAGAAGCGCGCGATCCGGTGTTCATGCCGCAGTGGGCGGCCCTGCCGCTGATGCTCACGCAGGAGCCGCGGCCCGGCGCCAGCATGACGGTTCGCATCCTCGATCCCCGCACGCGGATCGCGCGGGACACTCCGCTGCGGATCGCGGCGGAATCGCTGTTCGTGGTCGTCGACAGCGCGGCCTTCGATCTCCGCGACCGCGTCTGGGTCCCGGCTCTGCGGGACACTGTTCGCGCCTGGCGCGTGACCGGCGAAGGCATGCCCCCGAAGTTCTGGATAGACATCGCCGGCCGGATCGTGGAAGCCGAGGACGAGCGCGGACTCACGCTGCGCCGCACGGCGTACGAGATCGCGTTCGACAACTGGCGCAATAGCCGTCGGCGCCCAGTTGTTGCCAATAGCCAATAGCCAACAGCCAACAGCCAACAGCGCCTTTTCTCCTATGATCCAGATCCGCTCTCTCACGAAACGGTACGGCAAGTTCACCGCGGTGGACTCGATCGATCTCTCCGTGACGCGGGGGGAGATATTCGGATTTCTCGGGCCCAATGGCGCCGGCAAGACGACGACCCTGCGAATGATCGCGGGAATCCTGCTGCCGACCGCCGGGACCGTGCACATTGGCGGCGTGGATGTCGTGAAAGACCCGTTGCTAGCCAAGGCGAAGCTCGGGTACATCCCCGACCGCCCCTTCATTTACGAGAAGCTCACGGGCTCCGAGTTTCTCCGATTCGTCGCCGGCCTGTACGACCAGCAGGGACCGGACGTCGACAACCGCGCGCGCGAGCTGCTCGCGCTGTTCGACCTCGAGGATTGGCGGGACGAGCTGGTCGAGAGCTACAGCCACGGCATGCGGCAGAAGCTGATCATCTCGAGCGCGTTCGTGCACCGCCCGGAAGCGATCGTCGTGGACGAGCCCATGGTCGGGCTCGATCCGAAGGCCGCGCGCATCCTCAAAGACCTCTTCCGCGAGTACGTTAATCGCGGGCACACGATCATGATGTCCACGCACACGCTCGAGGTGGCCGAGTCGCTGTGCGACAGGATCGCGATCATTCAGGGCGGAAAGATTCGCGCCGAAGGCACCATGGCGGAGCTCCGCACGCAGTCCGAGGACGGGACTGAACGGCTCGAGTCGATCTTCCTCAAGCTCACAGGCGAGGAAGCGCAGCGGCATCTGATGCAGGTGCTCGATGCGTGAGCTGTTCCACCTCCTCCTCCCCAAGTGGTGGACCGCCCGCGCGCGATCAACATCGTCGGGGCGCGGACGCGCCACGCGCTGGCTGTTCTTCGCCATCGCCGGCGGATTCTTCTGGTTGTTCGTGTTCGGTGTCCTGTTCCGGGTGTTGCGTTACTTCAGGGGCATCCCCGAGATAGGAGCGCTGCTCGCCGGGAAGCTGCTGGGCCTGATGCTGCTGAGCTTCTTCTCGCTGCTGCTGCTGTCGAACATCGTGACGTCGCTGTCGAGCTTCTTCCTCGCGCGGGACCTGGACCTACTGGTCTCCGCTCCCGTGGATTGGCTGAAGCTGTACGGCGCGAAGCTGCTCGAGACGGCGGTGAACTCGAGCTGGATGGTGGTGCTGATGGCGCTGCCTGTGTTCACGGCGTACGGACTCATCTACGAGGGCGGCTGGTGGTTCCCGCTCGTCGCGCTCGGAGTCTTCGTACCGCTGCTGCTCATTCCCGCCGTCCTGGGGAGCGCGATCACGCTGCTGCTGGTCAACATCTTTCCGGCGCGACGCACGCGCGACATCCTCGGCCTCGTCACCGTTCTCTCGGCGGCCGCGATCGCGCTGCTCGTCCGGCTGATCCGGCCCGAGCAGCTCGCGCGCCCGGAGTCGTTCCGCTCGCTGGTGGATTTCATCGCCCTGCTCCGCACGCCGGCCTCGCCGATGTTGCCGAGCGAGTGGGCGCAGGCCGGGATGATGAGCTGGCTGACGTACGAGCCTGACTACCTCCCGTTCTTTCTATTGTGGTCGACGACCGCCGGCCTGATCGTGCTCGGCGCCGCATTGCATCAGCGGCTGTACGCCCAGGGATTCAGCAAGTCGCAGGAGAGCGCGTCGCGGTTCAAGAAGCCCGATCCGGCCAAGAGCTTCACCCGGCGAATGCTCGCGCCACTCTCGATTCGCCGGCGCGAGATGGTGCTCAAGGAGATGCGGATCTTCTTCCGCGACACCACGCAATGGTCGCAGCTGATCCTGCTCGCCGTGCTGGTGGCGGTCTATGTCTTCAACATCAAGTTTCTCCCGCTTCGCACCGAGGGCGTGACGTTTCTGCTGGCGAACATCGTTCCGTTCCTCAATCTCGCCATCGCCGGGTTCGTGCTTTCCGCTGTCGCCGCGCGGTTCGTGTTTCCGTCGGTCAGCCTGGAGGGACGCACGCTCTGGCTGCTGCGGTCGAGCCCGCTACCGGTGAAAGACGTGCTCTGGTCCAAGTTCTGGGTCGGCACTCTGCCGCTGCTCATCGTCGCGCTGGCGATCGTGTTCATCACCAACGTGCTGCTGCAGGTGACCGAGTTCATGATGTTCGTGTCGATCGCCACGATCACGCTGCTCACGTTCGCGCTGAGCGGATTGGCCATGGGTTTCGGCACGCTGTTCCCGCAGTACGAAACCGAGAACGCGGCGCAGATCCCCACGTCGTTCGGCGGGCTGTTCTACATGATGACGTCGATCGCGCTCATCGGCGCGGTCGTCGTGCTCGAGGCCAGGCCGGTGTACTCGTACGTTCGGCAAGTGACCTACCGCGGAGACGCCGATCCGACCGAGATGGTGGTGGGGTTCGCACTGGTCGCGGTACTGTGCATCGCAGCGACGCTGATCCCGCTCAGAGTGGCGGTGCGAAGGCTCGAGCTCGGGGAGGCGTAACGGCTTTTAACAACAGGTTCGGGCAACAGGTCATTGGTTTTGGTTCTGGTTAACTGACTGGTTACGGGTCGATGGTTGTTGGTCCGCCTTTACCGCCCGACCTACAACCGTCACCTGGTAGTTAACCAAAACCAACACTTATGACCTGTTGCCCGAACCTGCTTTTCAGTTAGGGAACGACGAGGGGCCCGCCACAACTCGAGCAGAAGCTCGCATCCGCTTCGGTACGACCCCCGCACTTCGGGCAGAGCATCACGCCCGGCCTGACCCGCGGCGTCGAACCAACGAGCAGCGGGTACAGCACGTACCCCAGCGCCAGCAGCGCGAGCCCGGTCCCGACGATCATAGCGATCATTCGCCGCTCCGCCCCGCCGGACCCAACAGCAACATCGACCCCCCGGCCGCCAACAGGAATCCGCCGATCCACACCCACATCACCAGTGGATTGAAGCTGATCCGCACGTTCACGCGCTCGTCCCCTCCGACTTCCTCGAGAGCGATGCGAATGTCCTGCGTGATCGTCCCGAGCATCCCCGACTCCATCCAGGGATCGGATGTCGGACTTCCGCGACTATCCATGTACTGCCGCTGCTCGGTCGTGACGATTTCGACGGTTTGGCCGCTCCGTCCCACCTCCACCGCTGCAGCGAGAACGCTTCTATTCAGCTCGTTGTACTGCGACACTCCCTGGCTCGTGAACGTCCACGCCCGACCAAAAGGATCGCGCAACTCCCGGGACTGGCCGGGATTCAGCGTCACGTCGTGCTGTACGGCTCGCGTCTGCCCCGCCAGCGCGACGAGCATGACGATCATTCCCGCGTAAACGAGCGCCATCGCGAGCTTCCGCAGGCGCCCTGACGGAGCGCGGTCCTCCGCGCCGGCGTACCCGTATGTCGCGCGGTCGCTCGGCACGCCTCGCAGGCGCGTCACCGCCAGATATCCGCAGGCCGCGATCGCGAAAACGAGGAAGCCCGCCGCCCACCCTCCGACCGGCGATTGAGAGTACGTATGCGCGCTGGAGATTATCCCGCCGTCCGCGACGAATACGGCGTGAACCGAAAGAAGGAACGCCAGCACGATCAGGATCACGTGCAGCTTTCGCAACTCACCGCGTGTCCCCCGCCCTCCAAGCGAGTGCAGCAGCACCGTATTGATCACCCAGGGGAAGAGCGCCGCGTTCCCGACCGGATCACGTGTCCAGCTTTCGCCCCACCCCGCCTCGCCGTACGCCCACCACATCCCGAGCACGATCCCGATCGTGAGGAACAGCCACGACACGAGGACCCACCGCCGGATGCCTGACAGCCAGTCGCCATCGAGCCGGCGGTTGATCAACGTCGCGATGGCGAAAGCAAACGGAACCGCGGTCGCCGTGAGCCCGATGTACAGCATGGGTGGATGCAACAGCATCCCCGGCTTCTGCAGCAACGGACTCATCCCACGACCGTCCAGTGGAGCCCACTGGATGCGCTCGTAAGGGTTCATGCCGACGCAGAGAGCCAGGAGTGTGAGGGCGAGCATCGCGGCTAGCGTCCCGGTCACGTACGGCATCAGCTCGCTGCGGTGATCGCGATTGATGTAGACAACAGTCGTGGAGCAGCCTGCAAGGATCAGCGCCCAAAAAAGCAGCGAGCCGGCCGGTCCACCCCAGAACGCCGCCAGGGCATAAGCGAGCGGAAGGTTCGCGCTCGTGAACGACGCGACGAATGCGAACGAGAAGTCGTGCGTGACGATGGCGGTCCACAACCCGAGGGACGCAAGCGCGGTCATCGCGAGCGCCGCGTAAATCCCGCGCTCGCCGCTCGCGATCAGGTCCTCTCTACGCTGGGCTCCGCCCGCGAAGGAGACCGTACCCGCCCAGACCGCCATGAGCAGCGCGACCCAGAGCGAGAGCTCTCCGATGAGGATCAACCGGGCTCACCGCGCCGTTGCAGCAAGCACTACCGCCGCGCGTTGTTCACCAGCACCATCCCCGCTGCCAGTCCCGCGCCATCCCACACGAGATCCTTGTAGCTGAACGCGCGCTTGACACGCCCGTCGTAAATCTCGCGCCCGATGCCGAAGCCGACCGTCGCCGCGGTCGCGGAGATGTACGCGCCATCGTGCGACGCGCCCGCCGCGCGCACCGAGCTGTACGCCATGCTCTGGATGAACGCCGACATGAAGAAGTGCTTCATCTTGTCCGCTCCAAACCAGCCGTCGAGCGCGAGGGGGAAGAGCAGTACCGGCAACATCAGACGGGCGGATCGCTTCACGGCGAACGGTCTCGCGAATCCCTGAGCATAGGTATTAGGCATTGGGTATTAGTCAACGGCGCGAAAAGGACAAAGTTGGTGGTCAACTAATACCTAATACCTAATACCTATTCCTTGCTTCTCGGCTTCTTCCGCCGTTCGGGAAAATGCCTGTCCAGAAACTCTATCAACGCCTTCTCCTCCGGCGCGTGCGACAGTGGGTCAGGCCGTCCCGAGCGCGGCTTCTTCCACTCGATCGTAGAACCGCTTCGCGTGTACTGGTTTATCACCGCCGGATGTACGTACGCCTTCCGGCAGATCGCCGGCGTGTTGCCGAGCTCGGAGGCCACCAGCCGAAGTGTGGTGACGACGTTCCGCTTCGCCTCTGCGCGCGTCTCGCCCGGGCCCAGATCCGCGAGAATTGTCGCCGCGCGCAGCGTCCCGCCCCAGGTTCTGAGGTCTTTGACCGTATAAGGAAACCCGGTGAGCGACCGGAAATACTCGTTCACCTCACGCGCGTCGAGGTTGTGCCACCCATCCCTGGTCCGATAGCGAAACAGGCTCGATCCGGGCGTCTCCAGCAACGCCCGGATCAGCCTCGCCAGCTCGGCGTCCACCACGATCTGTCTGTGCCGGATGCTCCCTTTGCCGTGGTAGTCGAAAACTACGTTGTCACCATATACACCCACATGTGACTTCCGCATCGTAGTCATGCCGAACGTGTTGTTCTCGCGGACGTAGCGCTCGCTCCCCACCCGGAAGAATCCATGCGCGATGAGTCGCACGACTACCGCCGCGACTTTCTCCCTCGTGAAGCCACGGCGCCGCGAATCCAGCGCGACCTTGCGGCGCATTGCGGGAAGGTCGCGCGCCATCTGCCGGACCCTGTAAAACTTGCGCAGCTCGCCCTTCTCTACCGCGCGCGGATGATACCGGTACTGCTTCCGGCCGCGCGCGTCGAGCCCCCACGCCTGGATCGCCGCGCGGGAATCCCAAGCCACGTGCACGTCCTTCCACGCCGGCGGTATTCCGAGCGAGCGGATCCGCTCGCGCACCTCGGCCGAGACCGGGCCGGCGCCCGCGGGTGGGGCGTAGCGGAAACCCCGCTCCTTGGTTCCCTTCCGCAGAATCCATTTGCTCGCCATAGACGCACAAGCTAATTCCAGCCATCTTCACCAGCATGGACTATCAATTTCTCACGTTGGAGGT
>JBPCPS010000077.1:0-3502 GCA_050998915.1 Gemmatimonadaceae bacterium | reverse complement strand
ATCCGCCCCAGCCGAGCTCGACGTACGCCCACCACATGCCGAGCACGATTCCGATTGTGAGGAAGAACCACGACACGAGCGCCCACCTGCGCACAGCCGCCAGCCAGTCACCGTCGATGCGCCGCGTTATCAGCGCCGCGATGGCGAAGGCAAAGGGTACGGTCATGCCGACAAATCCCAGATAGAGATTCGGCGGGTGGATCGCCATTCCCGGATTCTGCAGCTGGGGGTTCATCCCGCGCCCGTCGAGTGGAATCCAATCGAGCCGCTCGTAAGGATTCGCACCGAGGCAGAGCGTCGCGAGGAAAAACACGAGCACGAAGCCGAGCGTGCCCGAGACGTAGGGCATCAGCGCGCGGTTGCGATCGCGATTCGTGTACACGGCGACGGCGGAATAGCCGGCGAGGATCAGCGCCCAGAAGAGCAGCGAGCCCGCCTGCCCGCCCCAGAACGCCGAGAGCGTGTACACGAGCGGGAGATTCGCGCTGGTGAACGACGCGACGTACTTGAAGGAAAAGTCGTGCGTGATCAGCGCGGTCCAGAGGCCGATCGAGGCGAGCACGACCATAGCGAGGGTTGCGTAAATGCCGCGCTCGCCGCTGGCGACGAGATCCGGCCTGCGCTGCATCCCCCCTGCGAACGACACCGTCGTGGCCCAGGTCGCCATCAGCAGAGCGACCCAGAGCGACAGCTCACCGATGAGGATCAAGCTCCCTGCCCTGTCGCCCCCGTGCGGTCCTTGTACCCAGGAGTGTCGCGGTACTTCTCCGGCGCGTTCTCGTAGCGCGAAGCGCACTTCGCCAGCACCGTCGTCGCGCGGAAGACCCCGTCGCGCTGAAGCCGGCCCTCGAGCACGACATCGACGCCGTCGGTGAAGGTGTCCGGCGCGATGCCGCGATACGCGACCTTGTACGTCCGCGCTCCGTCAGTGACGTCGAACGTCATCTGCATGCCGCCCGGATCACGCACGATCGACCCGGGCACTACTCGCGCACCGACCTTGACGCCCGTTTCAAAAAACGTCGGGTCGCCTACGGTCTTCGCGTGCAGCTCTTGCGGCGTCAGGTAGAAGACGGCCGTGTCCTTGATGGAGCTGGCCATCAAATAGCCGGCTGTTCCCATCACCAGTAGGCCGCCAATCAGAAATGTCGTTCGGGGTTTCACGCCGTGGAATATAGAGGGGCGCTGCGTGCTGCGTGCTGCGAACAAAAAGCTGCGTCCTGCGTGCTGCGTCCCAACTGCAACAGTTATCGCCGGGCGTTGTTCACCAGGACCATGCCTGCGGCGAGGCCGGCGCCGTCCCAGACGAGATCCTTGTAGCTGAAAGCCCGCTTCACGCGCCCGTCATAAATCTCGCGGCCCACGCCGAACCCCACGGTCGCCGCAGTCGCGGATACGAACGCGCCGTCGTGCGACGCGCCGGCGGCCCGGGCCGAGCTGTAGGCCATGCTTTGAATGAAGGCCGACATGAAGAAGTGTTTCATCTTATCGGCGCCGAACCAGCCGTCCATGGCCAGCGGGAAAACCAGCGCCGCCAGCGCCACGCGCGTCGCTCGGGCAGAAGACAATCTCATGGGACTCTCACTCCACGTTGTTGGTTGCCCTTCGGCTTCGGCGGCGCTCCGGGAAGTGCCTGTCCAGGAACTCGATCAGAGCCTTCTCCTCCGGAGCGTGCGACAGCGGGTCCGTAGGCCCCTTGCCCGGCGTCGCCCATTCGATCGTAGCGCCCTTTCGCGTGTACTGCGCGATGAGCGCGGGATGAACGTACGCCTTGCGGCAGATCGCAGGCGTGTTGCCCAGCTCCGATGCGACAAGCCTCAGCGTCGTGGACACGTTCCGCTTCGTCTCTGATTTCGTTGTGCCGGGCCCAAGCTCGGCGAGAACGGTCGCCGCACGCAGGGTTCCGCCCCACGTCCGGAGATCTTTCACAGTATAAGGAAACCCGGTAAGCGACCGGAAGTAATCGTTCACCTCGCTCGAGTCGAGATCACGCCAACCGCCGTCCGACTGGTACCGGAATAGCCGCGCCCCGGGGGTTCCCAGGAAAGCCCTGATCAGCCGCGCCAACCCGGCGTCCACGACGACCTGGCGGTGCTGGATGCTGCGCTTGCCCTCATAATCGAAGACGATGTTGTCCCCGTAGACGCTCACGTGCGACTTGCGCATCGTCGTCATTCCGAAAGTGTTGTTCTCGCGTACATACCGCTCGCTTCCTACGCGAAAGAACCCGTGCGCGATGAGCCGCACTACGACAGCCGAGACCTTGTCGCGCGGGAATCCGCGCCTGCGCGAATCGGCGGAGATCTTGCGGCGAATGGCGGGAAGATCGCGCGCCATCTGACGGACTCGATAGAACTTGCGCAACTCTCCCTTGGCGACGGCGCGCGGGTGATAGCGGTACTGCTTCCTGCCGCGTGCGTCGAGCCCCCAGGCCTGGATCGCGGCGCGAGAATCCCACGCGACATGCACGTCCTGCCACGCCGGAGGAATTCCGAGCGAGCGAATCCTCTCGCGAACGGCGGCTGACATGGCGCCGGCGCCGGCGGGGGCAACGTACCGAAAGCCCCGCTCCTTGCTCCCTTTCCTTAGAATCCACTTGCTCGCCATAGACGCACAAGCTAATTCCCGCCATCTTCACGGGCATGAACTACGAATTTCTCACGCTGGAAGTCGCCGACAGAATCGCGACGCTGACGATCAATCGCCCTGACAAGCTCAACGCTCTGAACAGCGCCACTCTGGGCGAGCTGAGCCACGCCATCGACGAGATTCGGATGCGGGAGGACGTCGGAGGCGCAATCATCACCGGCGCCGGCCGGGCGTTCGTGGCGGGCGCGGACATCCGCGAGCTTGCAGGACAGACGCCGGTCATGGCGAAGGCGCGCGCACGCGGCGGCCAGGATGTGTTCCGGCGAATAGAAACCTGCTCCAAGCCGGTCTTCGCGGCGATCAACGGGTTCGCACTCGGGGGCGGCTGCGAGCTGGCGATGGCATGCCACATCCGCATCGCCTCCGACCAGGCTAAGTTCGGCCAGCCGGAGGTCAAGCTCGGACTGTGCCCCGGTTACGGCGGTACCCAGCGCCTCCCCCGACTCGTCGGCAAGGGTCGCGCGCTGCAGCTACTGCTCACAGGCGAAACGATCGACGCTAACGAGGCGCTCAGGATCGGGCTGGTCAACCGGGTCGTGCATGCGGCCGAATTGATGAACGCCGCCCGGGAGATGATGCGACTGGTACTCGCCAACGGCCCCCTCGCGGTCGCGCTGTGTATCGAGGCGGCCGACCGCGGGTCGGAGATGTCGCTGGACGAAGGCTTGCTGCTCGAGGCCAACCACTTCGGCCTGCTCGCGGCGAGTGAGGACACCAAAGAAGGGACCGCGGCTTTCCTCGAAAAGCGCGCGCCGGCATTCAAGGGGAAGTGAAGCCGGCCGGCTCAGGCGCCCCGGCAGTAGTCGTCAACACGCTCTCGATCCTCGGCTTCCGGAATCTCGCGCCAGCAAAG
>JBPCPS010000062.1:0-4523 GCA_050998915.1 Gemmatimonadaceae bacterium | reverse complement strand
TGCCCATCATTCCGTGGTCTTCGTGGTCCAGGATGTGGCAGTGGAACATCCATTTCCCCGGATGATTGTCGTATCTCACGACGAACCGCGCCGTCTGATGCCTCGGCACGTTGACGACATCCTTCCACCTGCGGTCACGCTCGGGCACGCCGTTCCGGTCCAGGACCTGGAATTGGAACCCGTGAAGATGGAACGGGTGGTCCATGCCCACGAGGTTCTCGATCTGCCAGATCTCCGTGTCGCCAAGCCTCGCGCTCACGTCGACGCGGTTCATGTCCATGGAACGCCCGTTGATCAGGTGCTGTGTGAGCGCCATCACGCGTACGGCGGCGACCTGTGTCGTGTCGAGCACCGGGATCGCCCGGAGCGTCGTCGGAATGCGAATCGGCTGCACGCGCGGCTTTGAGCTGTACTTGAGTGAAAGCAGCTCGCGCGTCTGATCCCAGTCTTTGGGCTTTGTCTGCGGTATGTACCGGTCGTACGGCAGCATCTGCAGGGCGCTGCGCGCTCCCGGCGCCGCAACCGCGCGCACCAGAACTTCGGCGCGCTCGCCGACGCCGAGCGTGACCTCGTCGACCTCTACCGGGTGCTCGAACAATCCACCGTCGGTGCCGACGTGAACGAGCTTGTGCCCGGATACGGCGAGACGGAGAACCCGTGACGCAGTCGCGTTGATGATCCGCCATCGCTGAGTCTCACCCGCGCGGATGTCGATCTCCGGCTTCACCTTACCGTTGACAAAGAACACGGGACCTTCGCGGCCGTTCTCCGCGTCGGTTCGCCCGGCCGGCGAGGCGGGATCCGGAAAATCGAATGAGTTGTCGGGGCGGAACCGGTTGTCCGAGATCACGAGCACTCTATCGGTCATCGTGGGCAGCGGATCATCGTTCGCGCGCACGACGATGGCGCCGTACAGCCCTCGCCCGACCTGTGCACCGGTATTGTGATGCGGGTGCGGGTGATACCAGTACGTTCCCGCCGATCCCTTTCTCAGAGTGAACGTATAGTCGTGCTTCGCGCCGGGGGCGACGGGATGAAACGGACTGCCGTCCTGGTCGAATGGGATGTGAAGTCCGTGCCAATGGATGGTCGTCGGTTCGGGAAGATTGTTGCGGAAGTGGATGATGACGCGGTCGCCTTCGCGCACCTCGAGCGTTGGCCCCGGCACGCTGCCGTTGTAGGCGTAAACGCCGGTCGCAGGGCCAGGAATCAGCGACAGTCGTGTGGGCGCAGCGACGAGCGTGACTTCGACGGTTTGCGGTTCCCGTGACACGTTTTCGAACGGCGTAGCACCGGACGACTGAGCCACTGTGGTGACGCGCGCAGGATTTGTCGCGCGATGCTGGTGGTCTTGAGCAGGCGCCGCCGCTGCGACGAGCGCGAACACTGCGAAAGAACCGGCCATTCGAATCATCTTACGCATACCCCCGCTGGATGGAGCGCTGCCCAGTACTATACCGCCACAGCAGCAATCGCGTTAGCGAGATCATTCCGAACTACGCTCCAGGGGCTTCTAGCGATCCTTCGTCGCGATAATCTCCAACACGCCGGTCTCCAGACACGGTGCTGTAAAACGAGGCGCTCGATCTCGTCGTCGTGGGTGCCGAGTACGTAATCCTTTTCGGTTGTCATGGCACGGACGATAAGTGCGGCGCTTGCGCGCAGCTATCCGAATCCTGCGCTCCCGGCGTCATAGATCCATAACCATTCGAACGTCGGGGTCGATCGCTGCGCCGCTCCCGTTCCGCGTCAGCCACGAGACAGAAAAGAAGACGAGGAAAGACAACACCAGCGCCAGACCGGACACGCTGACTCCGGCCGGAAACGAATACGCCTTGAAGTACGCCAGGGTCTCGAAGACGAGAGTGATGACGAGCCCGGTGCCGATCGACGCGATCGCACCTTCGCGGGTGGCGCCCGGCCAGTTCAGACCGATCGCGAGCGACGGCACCAGTGTCGAAGCGAACAGCCCCCAGCCGAATATTCCGAGAAACACGACCAGCGTTCCGGACAGTTGCGCGACGAGCGCGGCGAGAACCGAGATCGCGACCGTGGACAAGCGGCCCCACAGCAGCTCGTTCGCCACCGGGCGGCCGAGAGATTTCGGAATGTCGTGCGTGACCGCGGCGGCGCCGATGCTCATGAATGAATTGACGGTGCTCATGATCGCCGCGGCGACCCCGGAAAACACGAGCGCGGCCAGCAGCACGGGCGTGAAGTGCAGCAGGAATAGCGGGGTCGCGTCATCTGGTCTCGCGAGCGGCGCCATTGCTCCCTGCACGACCAGCGACTTCACCGCGACGCCGACGGCAAAGTACAGGAGCAGCGTCACGATGAGCGCAGCCGACATGATCAGCGGATACCATTTGAGCTGCCGCGCATCGCGCAGCATGTAGAACTTGTGCACTACGTGCGGCTGCGCGAGGGAGCCGAGCCCGAACACGAAAAACAACGACAGGGCCGCGATCGGTGTGAGCTTCCCCCACGGTCCGAAAAAGTCCGGGTCTTGCGCGCTCACCGTGCGCGCGATTCCAGCGAGACCGTCGCCCGCACCTCCCGCCTCGAGCGCGAACAGAAAAACGAGCAGCGATGCCAGCGCCATCAGCGTCCCCTGAAAGACGTCGGTGTACACGCCGGCGAGGATCCCGCCGGCCGCGGAGTACGCGAGGGTGATCGCCATGCCGAGCCAGATGCCGGGGGTGAGGCCGACGCCGAACACCGCATCGATCACCAGTCCCAGCGCGAGAATGTTCGTGGCCATGTAGCCGACGACGGCAATGATGATGGCTACACCCGCGAGTCCCTGCGCCGACGGCGAGCGGTATCGCGCACCGATCGCGTCGGGGATTGTGATGAGGCCGCGGACTTCGCCGAGCAGCCGCAGTCGCTTCGCCAACACCCACGCCCCCATCGAGGTCGTGATCGAAGCGGAGAGGACGAGGTACAGCGCGCCGAAGCCCGACCCGTACACGAACCCGGGACCGCCGATGAACGCGAAGCCGGAGATGGTCGCGGCCATGGCGGCGAGGGCGAGCGTAAAAACCCCGATTCTCCGGCCGGCTACGAAGAAATCGTTGGCGTTGCGCGTTCTGCGGGTCGCCCAGGCGCCGATGGCCGCGACGACAACGAAATAGGCGATTGCGACGCCGACGATCGCGGGCTTGGTGAGCGCCGGCAACGCCGCGGTCTGGAGCAGAGCGATCACTCGCGCGCCTCGCCCTCGGCTCGACCCGCGGCGTCGCGCACGCGCTGTACGTCTTCTTCCGTGAGGGTGAGCTCGTCGAACGTAAGAGCGTAGGTGATGGGCAGTATCAGCGCCGGCAGGACGCCGATCCCGTACAACACGATCGCCGCGCGCCGCGGCAGTCCGAGCAGCAGCGGCTCGCCGGCAGCCGGGAGCAGCAGCGCCGCTGCGAACGCGCCGAGCATGATCAGGAGCACCGCACCGAAGGGGACTAGCAGGCGCCGAAGCCCGGCATCGGGCAAGCCCGTCCGGGAAGCGCCAAGCGCCATTGTCGCAACCATTGCGACGGAAGCACCGATGGCAATGACCCACGCGCTCCACCTCGGCGTGCCGCCCGCGACGATGGCCGCCGCATACGTAAAGCCAATTGCGGCGATCGATAGAACCAGCAAGGCCAGTGCGCCCCGCTTCATGACCCTCCGGGAAGTCCGTTCGCCGCGCCCACGAGCCTGCGAATGTAACCGCTGGGACGGGACGCCCGGTGCGTGTGAGCCGAGCGTCCCGAACTGGCCCGTATTTCGCCTATGGGAAGGCATGACCACACCACTTTTTCTCGCCCGCCCCGCTAGCCTGCTCGCACTGACCGGGCTGTTCGCCCTTGCCGCCTGCTCCAGCGGCGAACAAGGCAATAACACCGAAAGCGAGACCGCGAAGGCCTGGGCGCCCGAACAGCTGACCTCCGTCAACGGCGTGCCGGCGGCCGAGATCTCCACTGCGATGCAGGCGAGACTCGCCGAGGACGCTCCCCCGACCATCGACAAGGACCAGTGGCGCCACACCAAAGCGTTGTACACGGCATACGGGAACAAGCCTTTGTGGCTGACGTCCAAAGGGCTGCACGAGGCGCGCACCCAGGCCCTGACCGACGCGATTCTCGCTGCCCACTCGGACGCGATGCGCGTCGACGACTATCCGATCGGCCGCCTCGCGAGCGCGCTGTCTGCGGTCAAGCAAGCGAATCCGGCGACAGCGGAACAGCTCGCCGAAGCGGACGTCGTTCTAACGGCGTCGTACGCGGCGCTTGGCGAGGACCTCCTGACCGGACAGGTCAATCCAAAGACTTTTTCGCAAAGCTGGTTCGTGGATCCGCAGGAAGAGAATGTGGACAGCGCGCTCGTCCGGGGGCTGCGCATCGACGCGCTCGACAAGTCTTTGACCACCATGCGCCCGCAGGACACGGACTACCAGGGATTGCGGCAGGAGCTGGACAGGTACCGCAAACTGGTCATAGCTGGCGGATGGCCTAAGGTTCCGGCCACCGGGTCGGTCAAGCCCGGTG
>JBPCPS010000104.1:0-5447 GCA_050998915.1 Gemmatimonadaceae bacterium | reverse complement strand
GGCTCACTCCTGACCTGACGTCATAGCGAAACACGGTCGTCGGATACAGGTAGGACGTGAACGAGTAGAACATCTCGCGGTCGCCACGGTCCCCGCTGAAGCTGACCATCCCCGGGCCGGGGAGCTGCAGCTCGCGCTCGAACCGGTACGCGCCGCCCGAAGCGCTGGGGATTCCCGAGATCGTGCCGGGGCTTCCGGGAATCTCCCCCTGGCGGCCGCCGCCCTGTCCGGTTGGCCGCCTCAGGCTTCGGTTCATCTCGGCCGGCGGGATGTAAAACCGGACCGAGGCGCGCGCGTCCTGGAGATACCGCGCAACCAGCCGGTCACCCACGAATGCCGCGGTCTGCAGCAGATCCTTCGACTCGGGGATCAGCGTGACCCAGAGCTCTTCCCGCGCGTTGTTGATGTCCACCGCGATCAGCCGCTCCCGGGGAGCACTCTTGTTCGTGCGCAGAACGAATTCGGTGCCGTTGTTTCCAACGAAGTCGTACGACGCTTCGAGCCGGTCGATCAGTCGCACGACGGGGGCGTTGATCCGCGGGCGGCCGGCGGACGCGAGGTCCTTGAAGTAGAGCCGGTTCCGGGTGTCGGTGCCCTCGCCCACATAAATGATGAGGTACTGCCCGTCGTCCGACACCTCCGCGTTGAGTCGCCAATCGGGCTGATCCGGACGGTCGTACACCAGCTCGTCGGACGACTGCCTGGTGCCGATGCGATGATAGTAGATCTTCTGAAACTTGTTGACGCTCTGGAGCAGGTTGCCGCCGGCGGGCTCGTCGTACCGCGAATAGAAAAATCCCCGATTGTCCTTCGTCCAGGAGATCCCTGAGAACTTCACCCAGCGTACCGTGTCCCGCAGGTCACGCGCCGATGTCACGTCGCGCACTCTTATCTCGTTCCAGTCCGACCCGCTCTGCGCGACCCCGTAGGCAAGCAGCCGGCCGTTTTCCGACGGCACGGTCGAGGTGAGCGCGACAGTCCCGTCAGCCGACAGGGTGTTGGGATCGAGCAGTACGCGTGGCCTGCCGCCGCCCTGCTGGACGTACAGGACGCTCTGATTCTGCAGCCCGCTGTTCTCGAACCAGAAGTAGCGGCCGCCTTCCTTAAAAGGGACGCCGTACCGCGCGTAGTTCCACAGCCGGGTCAGGCGGGCGGCGATGCGAGGTCGCTCGGGAATCCCGGCGAGCCATCCGAACGTAAGCGCGTTCTGCGCTTCGATCCACGCTCTGGTTTCGGGCGAGTCGCTGTCCTCGAGCCAACGGTATGGGTCGGCGACGCTGACTCCGTGCAGGACGTCGATCTGGTCCGCCTGGCGTGCAGGCGGGTAGCTGAGGGCCGGGGTCTGGGCGCCCGCCAACTGGGCGGCAAAAACGATGGGGAGGAGGACTCTCAGAGGACGATTCGCGTTGCGCATGATCGGCGGGGAAAGGGGTCGTGATCTGATATGAATGTACGCTGGCGGAGTTCCTTTCCGGCAATGGTACGCGGCTAGATTTCTCTGAGGTATCCCTGACGCCGCTCAACTACTCCTGGGTAAGACAATGGCAAAGTCTGCTGCTATGGAAGCCCTTCCGAACGTCGGGACCGGCGCGCTGGAGATCACCGACACGAGGTCGGGAGACAAGCACACACTGCCGATCACCGACGGGTGCATTCGCGCGAACGATCTGAAGAAAATTCCCAGCGGGGACGCCGACGGCGGCGGGCTCATGAGCTACGACCCGGCGTTCCTCAACACAGCCGCGTGCCGAAGCTCGATCACCTACATCGACGGAGACAAGGGAATCCTCCGGTACCGTGGGTACCCGATCGAGCAGCTGGCCGAGCGCGCGAACTTCCTCGAAGTGGCATGGCTGCTCCGTCACGGAGAGCTGCCCGACCAGAAGAAGTACGATTCCTTCGTGCACGACATCACGTACCACACGTACGTGCATGAGAACATCCGGAAGTTCCTGGAAGGGTTCCGCTACGACGCGCATCCGATGGCGATGCTGAACAGCGCGGTCGCTGCCCTGGCCTCGTTCTACCCTGACTCGCGCAACATCTTCGACCCCGACCAGCGGAACATCTCCATCATTCGCCTGCTGGCCAAGGTTCCGACGATCGCGGCGTTCTCGTACCGCCATGTGAAGGGACTTCCCTTCGTATATCCGGATAACGACCTGTCGTACGTGGAGAACTTCCTGTCGATGGTCGCTCGAATGAGCGAGCCGAAATACGAGGCGAATCCCGTATTCGTGCATGCGCTCGAGATTCTTTTCATTCTGCACGCGGACCACGAGCAGAACTGCTCGACGAGTGCGGTGCGCGCGGTCGGCTCGTCCCATGTCGATCCCTTCTCCGCGATGTCCGCGGGAATCGCGGCGCTGTTCGGGCCTCTGCACGGCGGCGCGAACGAAGCGGTGCTGCGGATGATCGGGGAGATCGGCCACCCGAAGAACGTGCCCGCGTTCATCGATGAAGTGAAGGGTGGAAAGGGACAGAAGCTGATGGGCTTCGGCCACCGCGTGTACAAGAGCTACGACCCGCGTGCGCGGATCGTGAAACAGCTCGCCGACGATGTGTTCAAGGTCGTGGGCATGGACAAGGATCTGGAGATCGCGCTCGAGCTCGAACGGATCGCGCTATCGGATGAGTACTTCGTGTCGCGGAAGCTGTATCCCAACGTGGATTTTTACACCGGGCTGATTTACCGCTCGATGGCTTTTCCGACGGAATTCTTCACGGTGCTGTTCGCGATCGCGCGGATGTCGGGCTGGCTCGCGCAGTGGGAGGAGATGCTGCTCGACAAGGAGCAGAAGATCGCGCGGCCGCGGCAGATTTATACGGGCCTGGGCGAGCGAAAATACACGTCCAAGCTCACGCCGCCGAAGGTAGGTCCCCGGGTCGCCAAAAAAGACGCGTTGAGGCAGTAGGCGCGCGGGTCGAACTGGCCGGATGGCCGGCCCGCTGGCCCTACGCTCGCTGCGCTCGCTAAGCCGGGCCTGCGGACCGGCCACCCGGCCAGTTCGACCATAGACGCCTGGTGGGTCGCGAGCTGAAAACTGCGGAGCCTACGAGATCGCGCGGACTGCCAGGTACAGGCACCACAGCGCTGCCAGCTGGAATACGTGGAACAGGTCGTTGTGGTTGAAGCGCGGATGTGGAGCCAGTTTGATCATCTGGACGGCGATGCCGGCCGCGTTCAGTAGCACACACGCTACCATCAGACCCGCCAGCGTCGTGTAGTCGCGAAGGGCCAGCGATACGCTCATGGCCCAGAATGCCGCGAGCATGAGGAGTGTCATTTTGCCCGCGGTACGGAATTGCGGCTTGCGCACTATGGAAAACACGTACGCGCCGAGTGCCGCAACAGCCGCGAGCTGCACGACAAATCGAGGCATTCCCACATAGGCGACGCTCAGCGCTCCCGCGCCGAAAGCCGCGGCTGACGCGCCGAAGAGGAGAAGGGTGAGGGACCATAGCACCTCGTGCCCGCGCTTCCCGCCGAGCTCCGGAAATCCATGCACCGTTCCGCCAACCAGCGCAGATAGACCGCCGAGCACGAACCCGAGCACCCAATCGGTGGACGCGCCACTCATCGCCAGCGAGAAGGCGAAGTACCCGCACGCACCTGCGATCAGGTAGTCCGTCACGACCGTCGCGGGCTCGGCAACGCTGATGCTCGTGCTGTTACTCGCGACTCCAAACCCCCGACTCGCCACTCTCAACTCGCATCCCCGGCCATCATCCCCGGAGCCACCGCGTCCTCACCAAACCACGCCTTGTAGTGGCGGTACCACTCGCTCTGGAACCTTTCCTCGGGATCGTACGCCAGCTTCAGCTTCAGGAACTCAGGAAACTGCGGATACGCGGCGAGCAACTGCTCGCGCATCGCGTACCGGTGGTACGTGAGGTAGTAGCTGCCGCCGCGCTCGAGGGCGAGATCAATAAGCGCGCGAAAGAGATCGGCGGAGCGCGCGAGGGAGGCGGAGTCATGGTCGGCGTGAAGATTGAAGATTATGCACGCCCAGTCCGCTGTAGCCCAGGAGAGAAAACTCTCGTCATCCCGCTCGATCAACCGGATCGTGCCATAGACGCAATTGGCGTCCCCGGCTCGAAGGAGATCCGCGGCGACGCCCATGAAATCGGCGAGCCGCTCGCGCGGCACATAGATCTCCGTGATCATCTCGGACCCGCGGCACGCGTCGATCCGACCCTCCATGTCACGATGGTAATCATCCATGTACGTGCTCATCTGGTGCTTATCCGACCAGTAGAGCTGGCCTTCGGTAGCGAGGTAGTGCCGGGAATACCGCTCCCAGCACTCCGCCTTGTCCACGTGCGCGAGCGTCAGCAAATCCCGCCACGAGTCTTCCGAGAGCGAGCGCTGACCCCCCGGAATCTCTCTGCCGTGATCGACGGGCTTGTAACAGGAAAAGATGCCCCGGCGAAGGAACTCCGGTGAATCGGTGTCGATCGCAAATTGAAAGTCACCGTAGAGGAATCCGTCGGCGATGCGACTCTCGAAAGCTGCCATAAGATCCGGCATGTCCAGCACGCGGACGACCCGCTCCAGCTTCTGCCGTCTCACCAGCCGGAGTGTCACGCTGACAATGACGCCGAAGAGGCCATAGCCGCCGATCGCGAGGCGGAACAGTTCCTGGTTCTCGGTCCGGCTGCAGCGCCGCAGCTCGGCGTCCGCGTTCACAAGGAGAAACGATTCGACGTCCTGGATGATCGGTCGCATCGTGAGTCCACGGCCGTGCACGTTGGCGGCGAGCGCTCCGCCTATCGTGAGACGGTCCGCGCCGGTCTGCTTCTGTGCAAACGTCCACGCCTGATCGGACCCTGGTTGCATAGTATGGAGCGTGTCGAGCAGAGCCGGCCACTGTATTCCAGCACCGACCTCGAGCATGCCGAGTCGGCAGTCGAGGGCGCCGATCCAGTTGAGATCCCGCATGTCGATCAGGATCGCCCCGCTGGCAAATTGCTGCCCGCCCATGGCATGTCTTCCGCCGCAGATCCCGATCGGCAGTCCACTGTCACGTGCTTCTCGTACAATCCGACGGACGTCCTCGAACGAGCGCGGCCGCCGTATCGCGGCTACGCGCGTCTCGTTCAGCTGCGAATGGATGTCATTGACGGTCCCGGTCTCGTCCGGTGTCGCCGCAGCTTTCGATTTCATCCGCCTGAGTCTCCCGAGTAGCGTCTTTTCAAAAATCGTTGCTGCCTTCACCGCCGTCCCCGTGATGGTGTGCGGCGAACGTTAGAGCTGCCCGGCAGGCGGCCCTATAAGCCGAATTACGTAGTATGCCGTACTGGTGACGTAGCCCGGTGGTGGTTGGAGGATGCAAAGGAGTGGTGGGGGGGGGGGGGGGGGGGGGGGGGGGGGGGGGGGGGGGGGGGGGGGGGGGAGCGAGGGGGAGAAAGCAACACCGACGACACAAACAACGACTCCGTCTTTT
>JBPCPS010000093.1:0-7780 GCA_050998915.1 Gemmatimonadaceae bacterium | reverse complement strand
GGCGTGATCGTGCCCGCCGCGGTCATGAGCATGGGGAACATCCGCGGTGATTTCTCCGCCGCCACGAGCATCGCCTTGTATCCTGCCACGGTCGCCTGCGAGGATAACGCGTCCATGCTTTGCGCGCGCGTGATGCGCGGCATCAGCTCCATCGAGAACGCGGTCACCCCCGTCTGCGCGAGGGCGCTCATGGCTTTGGCGGAGCCAAGTGGATCGAGCAGGCCGATTACCGTCTGCTCCCGGCGCAGCCCTAGCGGCTGCGCGGCAGGACGCACCTGCGCGATAACCTCTGCCTGCGCGAGCACCTCTTCGCGTGAAGCGACCGTCGCTCCCTTTGCGGAATATGCGTCGTCGGTAAATCCCGCGATCCCGCCGGCGCCCGATTCCACGAGCACGGCCGCGCCTTTCGCAGTCAGCGAAGCGATAACGCCCGGCACGAGCGCGACGCGGCTCTCGCCCTCGGCCGACTCGCGCAACACGCCGATCTTCATGGCCGGCAGGCCACGCGTTCACTCATCCGCGGGAGCCGCGCCTACTTCTGCCCTGACCCCGTCACGCGGAAGATGAACCGTGAACTTCGTCCCTGCCTCAGCGGATGACTCCACCTGGATCCACCCCTGGTGGGCGTTGACGATGCGGTCCGCGATGTACAGCCCAAGGCCAAGATTAGCTGACCGGCCATCGCCACCTTCGGATGGTGTCCCGGCCAACCTCTTCAACGGGTTGAACAATCCAGACAGCCGGTCGGACGGGATCCCGGGTCCGCTGTTATGGATGGCGATGGTTACCGCCGCTGCCTCCCCGCGAACATCCACCCTGACCGCCGTCTCTCTCGACCCGTGCTGCAGCGCGTTGGACACGAGATTCGTCAAGGCTTGGCTCAAGCGATCACGGTCCCACTCTCCATCGAGCTCGCCTGCACACTGGACTTCAACCCGGTGGTGGGGATAAGCCGCCGCTATCTCATCAACGACGTCCTGCACCATATCTCCGATGTTCATCGACCCGCGAGCCGCGGGAATCCCGCCCCCCAGGCGGCTGCGAGTGAAGTCGAGCAGCGCTCCAATCATCTGGTTCATGCGCGACGCGCTGCTCGCGATCACCGACACGAGATTGCGGTGAGGATCCTTCACTTCAGCAGATTCGAGAATGAAGTGCGCGGAGGCGTACACCGCCGCTAGCGGTGTTCGCAGATCGTGGCCAAGAATCGCAAGGAACATCTCCTTGGAATTATCGAGGTCCTGGGTATAGCGCGTGATGGACTCCGCAAGCGCCTGGTCGATTGCTTCATTGAAGCGCGTGAGATCCTCGAGATCGTCCCGGCCCGCGCTTTCTTTGGATTCGGCCCACAACCTGATCACCGACGCGCGCAGGGCGCGGTACTCCGACACCATCTGCTCCGTGGTGAATCCGCTCTCGGCGCGATTGGCGCCGTGCCGTGGCGTCGCGTTCCCGCCCGACGCGACCGGCGCCATTCCTTTCGACTTTTCGGACTGGGCACGCGCGGCTTGCGGAGTCTTGAGGTCCGCGGCGAACACGGTCAGCATCTCGCTCGCATGATCACGCAGCTCCGGGATGTTCATCCCCTCGGTCGCGGGCATGCACGTCCGGGCGAATTCCTCCCACTCGGCTAGAATGGGCTCCCGGTTCGAGAGGATAAAATCCGCTAAACGCATGGCCATACAATAATCTCCGGCCGCCCCAAAACCAGTTCGCCGCTACGCCGGGCTATCTACCGCCGCGGATAGAAGCCGCGTCAGGGCCTAAGCGCTGCGCGGCAGGTGAACCGTGAACGTGGTTCCGTCCTCCTCCGACGACTTGACCGTGATTCTCCCTCTGTGCGCGTTCACGATCCGCTCGGCGATGTACAGCCCGAGGCCGAGATTCCCCGATGCCCCAGTGCTGGCGCCATCCATCCCATCCGAATTCTTCATCGGATTGAACAGGCCTTGCATCTGAGCAGTGGGTATGGCCGGACCGCGATTGTGGATGGAGATGTCCACCTCATTCTCGTCACCTTGAACCGCGACGGTGACGTCTGTGCCGGCCGAGCCGTGCTCCATCGCGTTCGCCATGAGATTCGTCAATACCTGGCTGATGCGCGGACAGTCCCACTCACCGTCCACTTCGCCGCTCGCCCCGATCTGCAGCGTGCGGTCTGGATAAGCCGCAGCGATCTCCTCCGATACCTCCCGCACCGTGTGCGCCAGATCCATTTTTTCGCGGACGATCGGAATCCCCCCGCCGAGGCGACTCCGCGTGAAGTCGAGGAGGGCGCCCACCATGTGATTCATCCGCTTGGCCGCGCGCGAAATCCGCGTCGCAAGCTCCAGGTGCGGCTCCGCCAGCTCGCCCGTCTCCAGCATGAACTCCGCCGACATCATTACGGCGCCGATGGGCGTGCGCAGGTCGTGGCCGAGAATCGCGAGAAACATCTCCTTGGAATTGTCGAGATCCTGCGTATACCGCACGATGGACTCGGCCAGGGCCTGGTCTATCGCCTCATGGAATCGGGTAAGGTCCTCGAGGTCCTCCGACGTGATCCCGCCCTCCGACTTGGTCCAGAGGCGAATGACGCTGGCCCTGAGAGCCCGGTACTCGGAGACCATCTGCTCCGTCGTGAACCCACTCTCCGCCCGGTCGGCTCCATGTCGCTCGGCGGCCGTCTTGCCGGCCTCCGCCGGTGCGTTCCCCTTGGATTTCTCGGCTTGCTCGTGCCCGCCCTGCGGCGTCTCGAGGTCGGTGGCGATGACCGTGAGCATTTCGCTCGCGTGGTCCCGTAGACCGGGAACGTCCAGCGTGGAGCAGGCGGGCGTGCAGGTGCGGGCAAACTCTTCCCATTCGACCAGGATCTCTTCGCGTTTCGCGCGGATGAACTCTGACAGACGCATATGTACGAAGCATACAACTATCGGGCCGCAGGTCTGCCCAGGTCGATAAGGGAACCTCTCGTTACCCCTTTGCGGACGAAAGGAGGTCCGTCAGGGCTCCCAGATGCACGGCCAACGCGGCAAGGCCCGTTGGAGACAGCGCGTACCAGCTCGTCGGCTTGCGACCCACGAACCCGTTTTTCACCTGCAGGTACTCGGCGTCTTCGAGCCGCCGAAGGTGCGCGCCGAGCGACCCGTCGGTTTCGGCCGTCAGCTCCTTGAGACGCGCGAACGACAAACGGTCGTAGCGGGAGAGGAGCACGCAGATCGCCAGCCGCACGCGATGGTCGAGGAGCGTGTCGAGCGCGGCCAGCCGCCCGGGAAACTCCGCAGACTCGTCACGCGGGTTGCTTGCCACCCTCTCCTCCCGCAACGCGGGCGCTGATGACCAGGCCCACGGCGAACAGCACGCCGAGCGTCGTCCAGGCGAATCCGTCCATGGTGATCGTGACGACGTACCCGATCGTCATCGCGAGCGCGGCCCACTTGAGCGCCGGTATCAGATGGACCCCGGCAAGGAAGTATCCCAGCGCGACGAACAGCAGGATCACCTGCGCTATCGCTTCGCCCTGCAGCGCTCCCTGCGCCATCAACGGATACAGCAAAAAGATCGCGACCATGAGCCCGCCCCAGTGCAGCATCTGTGAGCGTCCATCGCGCGCCGACAGTTGCCCTGCGGTGCGCGCCCGGCGAGAGCCCAACCACGCGCTGAGGAGAAATCCGACCGGCGCGGCAATCGACCAGTACAGCCCGACGCGCTCCGGGGCCAAATCGATGAGCGAGAATCCGACCAGCCCGATGGCGGCCCACAGATACGCGATCCCCGCGGGGAAGGCGTTTCGCTCGGACCGCTCCACGAGGTCGCGCACGTACCCGAGATCTTCCCTGGCTGTCGTAGACGGCATGCTGATGTCCCCAGTTGATCGTTGCGGTCAGCGCGGCGCGCCGACGCGGTGGAGCCCATATTAAAGCTCATTAAGTGAGTTTCAGAGTACTCTGGATTATAGAGCGTAGCCTGTATTTGTCAATGGCAGGGGGCAGCGCAGCAACGCCCGATCGGGGCTTGGCACCATCCCTGCCGCTCCTGGCTCCATGAAAAACTTCAGCGTGGGATATCTGATTGGCAGCCTCGCCAAAGGCTCCATCAACCGGAAGCTCGCCCAAGCCTTGGTCCGGGTCGCCCCCAAGGAGCTCAGCTTGACGGAGATCTCCATACGCGAGCTTCCTCTTTACAGCTACGACTACGACAGCGACTTCCCGCCCTCCGCCAAGCAGTTCAAGGAAGATCTTTCGCGCGTGGATGCCGTCCTGTTCGTGACGCCCGAGTACAATCGCTCGATCCCCGGCGCTCTCAAGAACGCCATCGATTGGGCGAGCCGTCCCTATGGGAAGAATTCGTTCGCGAGGAAGCCGTCGGGCGTCATAGGGACCTCACCCGGAAAGATCGGAACGGCCGTCGGCCAGCAGCACCTGCGCAGCATATTCGCCTTCTGCAATTCGCCGCTGATGAACTCGCCGGAAGCCTACATCCAGTTCGAGAAGGACATGATCTCGGACGACGGCGCGGTGGCGAACGAATCCACCGAGAAGTTCCTGCGGGACTACATGCAGGAATTCTGCGGCTTCATCACGCGCGTGACTACCGTGCTGCCGCGTCCGACGTAAGGGATTTCCCGGGTCGGCGCGGCCGCTGTACTGGCTTGGTGACCCGACTCTCCGCGACACGCTTGCCTGCCGCCCGCCGCGCTCCCACTTTCGTCGCGTGAAATACCTGGTAGCCGTCGCCCTCGCCGCCGCCGTGCTCGCCGCCTGGCTGCTCCCGCGCGCATTCCCCTTCGTCGTGCTGCATGATCGCATCGACCGTGAGGAGGCGCTCCAGCGATCAGCGTCGTTCGTGCACGCGCGCGGACTACCAGCCAGCGTGCGGACCGCGGTGCGTTTCCAGCGCGCCGACTCGCTGATCACGTTCGTCGAGCTCGCCGCCGGCGGCAAGGATTCGCTCGACGCGCTGCTGCCTGGTATGGACGTCGCGCCCTATACCTGGCACGTTCGGCACTTCACGCCACGCGACGTGCGCGAGACGCAGGTCTACTTCGCGCCGAACGGAAGGGTGATCGGCTTCGAGCGGAAGTTCGCCGAATCCGATGTGCGGCCGCAGCTCCCGCCCGACTCGGCGCGCAGAATGGCCGAGCACGTGCTTGTCAACTGGTTAGGCGAATCGCCGGACCGGTGGCGGCTGGCAGCGACATCATACGAGACTCGCAAGACGAGCGGGCGCGTGGACCGGACGTTCACGTTCGAGCGCACGGATCGACGCGTCGGCGGCGCGCCCATCCGCCGCGAGGTCGTCATCGCCGGCGACACTCCGTCCGCCGCGAGGCGCTACGTCCGAATTCCCGAAGGATTCCGCAGGCGCTACGGCGAGATGCAGTCGGCGAACAGGACGTACGGGCTCATCGGCGACATCGGGCTGATCGCGATCGTGCTCGCCGGCGCGTTGGCGCTGCGAAGTTTCTACCGAAAACGCCGGCTGCGATGGCGTCCCGCGCTCGCTGTCGGTACCGTGATCGGAATCCTGGCCGTCGGCGCCGGCCTCAACGAGATGCCGTCGGCGTGGTACGACTACGACACCGCGATGTCGCCGGTCACGTTCCGGTTGCTGCTCGTTTTCGGCGCGCTCGTCGGTGGCGCAGTGCTGGGGCTCATTACGGCGATCACATTGGTCACAGCCGAAGCGGCGACGCGCGCTGCGTTTCCCGGCCACCTGGACTGGTGGAAGCTGTGGCACAACCGCGGCACGAGGGAGGTCGCCACCCGCGTAACCGGTGGGTACGCGCTCGCCGCGGTCGGCCTGGCGTACGTCGCCGCTTTCTATCTGATGACGCGCACTCTGTTTGGGTGGTGGGTGCCGAGCGAGCTGATCGACGACCCGAATTTGATTGCGACTCCGGCGCCGTGGCTGGCGGGAATCGTCATGTCGCTGCACGCAGCGGTATGGGAGGAAGCACTGTTCCGCGCGCTCCCTCTCTCGCTTCTATGGCTCGCCGTGAAATCTCATCCGCAACGCGGACTGTGGATGGCAGCCGGCGTGATCGCCTCGGCCGTCGTGTTCGGCTTCGCTCACTCGGACTATCCGTCCTGGCCACCGTACTCGCGCGGCGTGGAGATTTTCCTCGACGCATGCCTCTGGGGCGTGGTCTTCCTGCGATTCGGGCTCCTCTCGACCGTGGTCGCACACTTCCTGTACAACGCAACCCTGTTCGGCGCTTTTGCGGCTGGAGGAAACGCGCTGTCGTACCGCATCACGACAGCGATGATCGTGCTCGCCGTACTCACGCCCGCGCTCGTTCTGGCGTGGCGCTGGCACCGGCAGCGCGGACTTGCGACGGCGTCGCCGGACGCGATGTTCGGTGTGTGGCAGCCCGTCGAGCGCACGCCGGAACCGGTGGTCGTCCCCGCGGAGACAATAGTGCATGCGGTTGGAGTCCACGCGCGCAAGCTCGCCTTCGGGATGATCGCCCTTGCGATCGCCGTGGCGGTGCTCGCGCCGAAGGAACCGGTGCGTGGCGCGATGTTCACAGCCTCGCGCACGGACATAACGAGGGTTGCGGATTCGATGGTGACTGCGCGGGGCGCCAACGCCGCAACCTGGAAGCGGCTACTGGCTACGAACGAAGACACCCTCGAGGCGTGGCCGCGCTTTGTCCTGCACCATAAGCACGAAGCGCTCGCGACCACACTCGCGACGACTTATGCGGTTCCAGTGTGGTGGGAAGCACGGTACGTGCGGACGGGAGGACAGCTGGCGGAGCGCGCGGAAGAGTGGCGCGTGCGAGTCCGTCCGGACGGGGTTCCCATGGACGTGCAGCACACCGTACCCGACAGCGCTCCCGGCGCGACACCGGATCAGGCGGAAGCGCGCCGTATTGCGCGTGCCGAGCTCGTGCGCGCCGGCCTTGATACGACGAGGCTCGTCGAGGCGAAGCTCGAGGAAGCCGCACGGCCCGCGCGGCTCGACGCGACCGTGACATACACGGACTCCTCCGTGCGGCTGCCTGCCGGCGCGGCGGCGCGCGTCCGGGTAGTGCTCGCCGGCGCGGAGCCGGCGAGCCTGCGTCGCGGTATGGAGCTCCCCGAGAAATTCATACGCGCGGACCGGGACAGGTTCACGACCCGATTGCTCGTCGCCGGTCTGAGCGCGATTGTCCTGATCACGCTCATCGTCATCGGCTTCGTCCGCGTGATTCGCCGGCGCGAGCCCCTCATCGATGAAACGGGCATGAGCCGGCGCGCCGTCCTGCTGGTCCTCGCAATCACCAGCTTGCTGATCGCGGTTTCGGCGTTGAACGACTTTCCCGCATCGCTCCTGGGTTATGACACCGCCGAACCATGGTCCTCGTTCATCACCTCGAACGTCGTCGGCGTCGTCGGTGGGAGCGTGTTCCTGCTGCTCCTGGTCTCGGGCATGTGGCTCGCTCTTAACGCGCTGCGCAGACGCGTGGGAATCCCAGTATTCGCACCGCCCGCCTTCGGCGACAACCGGAACGGCGCGCTGCTCGCGGGCGCGGCGATGGGATCCGTGTTCGCCATCTCCGGCATCGTACTCCCGCTCGTTACTTCCCCGCTGCCTTCGCCCCCGGCGACATCGCTCGCGAGCGCCGTTCCCGTGGCGTCGCAGCTGTTGGCCTTGCCGCCGTTCGTGCTGCTGCTGGTTCCAGTAGTGGCTGTTCCATTGTTGCTGATCGCCGCGCTCGCACGCGGATGGCGCTCGCGCCTGCTCCTCGGACTCGTGCTACTGGCTCTGCTCTCCGGCGCGATGCTGCCCGCGAGCATGGAGCCGTTGACGCCGC
>JBPCPS010000087.1:0-12245 GCA_050998915.1 Gemmatimonadaceae bacterium | reverse complement strand
GCAAAACTTCCCGCCGACCGGTTTGCGCACGCCGAGGAATTCGCGACGGCGCTTCAGAATCCCTCGTTTACGATTCCCTCCCGATCGGGCGTGAGGTCACCGCGCGATGCGAACGCTTCGCGAATGTGGAAGAGAGCCGCCCTCGGCACTGCGGTGCTGGCGGCGGTAAGCGGAGCGATTGCGATCTGGGCGCTTGCGAGGCCCAGGCCGACGACGCCGACCCTGCGCTATACGCTCGCCTTTGACTCTGTCGATTCGATCAGCGGGCCTCGCGGCCGGATCGCGATCTCTCCCGACGGATCGACAATCGTCTATACGGGCGGCAACCGCAGGCAGCTTTACGTGAGACGGCGAAGTCAGCTCCTATCCATGCTTCTCCCCGGAACCGAGAACTCGATGAATCCCGTGTTCTCGCCGGACGGCCGGAACATCGCCTTCTTCACACACGGAGGCGGATTGCGTATTGTTTCGGTTCAGGGCGGCCCGCCGCTGACGGTTACAGATTCTCTCGTTGGCAATGGGGGACAATCCTGGGGTCATGACGGTATTCTCTACGCCGATGCCACCGGCGGCAGCGCACTGGTTCGCGTGTCCGCCGCGCCTGGCGGTCGCCCCAGACCATTCACCGCACTGGACACCGCCGCGGGAGAGGTAAACCACAACTGGCCCGACGTTCTCCCGGGTGGGCGGGGCGTGCTTTTCACGGTGCACTATGGGGCGAAGGCAGGTAGCGGATCAGCGATTGGCGTCGCGGAGACTGAAACGGGGAAACACCAGACGCTGCTGGAGGGCGGAACGCTAGCGCGATATTCCCGGTCGGGGCACATCGTTTATGTCACGGAAGACGGAACCCTGATGGCGGTGGCGTTCGATCAGAAAAGCCTCAAGGTCACGGGCGAACCCACGGCGGTGGTTGACGGGCTGCGAGTGGGCAACGGCAGCGACGTCGCCATCTCCGACAACGGGACGTTGATTTACGCGACTGGCGGACAGCAGAGCGACCGCGAGTTAGTCTGGGTGTCCCGGGAAGGAAAAGCTGATCGGGTCGATTCAGCATGGGTGGGAGACTTCGCCGATCCTGCCATTTCTCCGGACGGCAAGCGGTTAGCCGTATCAAGGCGCACGGGCGTTCGGTCTGACATATGGATAAAGCAGCTTGACCGCGGACCTGCCCTCAAGCTTACAGTTGATGGGGTAACCAATGCCTATCCCTCCTGGCGCCCGGACGGACGGGCGGTGACGTTTTTCTCCGACAGGGGCCAGAAGACGCGTGAGCTCTGGACACAACGCGCAGACGGCAGCGCGAGAGCCGAATTGCAACTGCGCGACAGGGAGGACCTGTACGAGTCGCTTTGGTCACCAAATGGAGAGTGGCTGGTGGTGCGGGCCGGGGGGGCGGCCGGGGGGGCGTTCGGATCCGACATTATCGGCGTCAGGCCAGGCGTGGACAGTGCGCAAGTGCCTTTGGTAAACTCGCCGAGGCTCGACGTCGCACCGACGATCTCGCCTGACGGCCGCTGGATGGCCTACGAGTCGTCGGAGAGCGGTCAACTCGAGATCTATGTGGTGCCCTTCCCCAATACCAGGGATGCCAAGTGGCCCGTATCGGTCAACGGAGGATACGAGCCGCTCTGGTCGCGCAACGGCAGGGAGCTTTTCTACCGCGATGACATCAACATGATATCGGTCGCCGTGAAAACATCCCCATCGTTCGAGCTTGGCGCTGCGACGACGCTTTTTCCCGCCGGCCAGTTCAACTTCAACAGCGGGCACCGGGCGTACGATGTATCGCCTGATGGTCTACGCTTCCTGATGACCCGGCTCATCGGTACCCGGCAGACTGGGAACGTCGTAGTAGTCGAGAACTGGTTCGCGGAGCTCAAGGCCTCGTCGTCGAAATGAGGATGTGCCCGTCCGCATGAGTTGGATCAAATGACCCGGCTGGGACTCGAACCCAGGACCTACGGCTTAAAAGGCCGCTGCTCTACCAACTGAGCTACCGGGTCTAAAGGCAGGATCGCTAAAAGTAACTCCGGCGGACCCGCTTTTTCGAGCAGGCGGCCCTACGGCAGCGCCACGCGTGCTCCCTCAACGATGAACGTATCCAGGAAGAATGTCGCCGCGGGGGGAGTAGTCCAGCGCAGACTCTCAGGCCGGGTCTGCATCATCGTCGTGCGTCTGGGGCATGTCCTCTCCCTCTACCGGGATCAGCGAGATTTTTCCGTCATCCTCCAGTATCGCCCAGCGAATCTGCTCCAGCCGCTCGTAGCCGCCCTTGTGCATCTCCGCCAGCAGCTCGTCCGGGGCGATGCGTTCGCGGTTCATGTTCTCCTCTATGTACCGGCCGGACCTGACCAGAACGGTCGGAGTCCCGCTGATGAGATTGTGCGCGCGCGACGAGAGATGGCTCGCAATCGACGTCAGGATCACGAGGCTGAGCAGTGTGCACGTCGCGATCACGGCGTTGGTCATCGAGAAATCGTCTCCGACGGCGGCCTGCGAGAACAGCTCCGGGATCAACAGCAGCAGCACGAGCTCGAACGCAGACATTTTGCTCAGCTCGCGCTTTCCCATAACCCTCAGTGCCAGCATCAAGAACACGTAGATGAAGGCGATGCGAAGTACGGTCCCCATCCCTAGCGCCTCACGGGAATACGAGGGTACCGACGTTCACCCGCGCAGTGTCACCGGCATGTGCCGCCGTGATGTGGCCTCGATGGCTGCCGTAGTCCTCCGCATAGAACCAGAGCTCGATCCGTCGCGCTTCACCGGGAACGACGTTTATGAGGTCAAGCTCGAGGGCCCGGGTCGCCGGCGGGACGAACCGGGGCTCCGCCACGCGCGAGACGTAGTTTGAATCGAACGCGACGGTAACCGTATCCATTACGCTCCCGCCTGCGTTGGTGACCATCGCTACCACTATGTCACTGCTGCCATGGCGCAGCTGGGGCGAATACTCGACCGCGAGCGCGAGCGCACCCGCCTGTCCGGTAACGGACGCCTCGCGCTCACCAAAAACCCGGAACAGCGCGAGGATCGGGATGAGCACAAGAATCCCGAGTCCTGCGAGCTGCCAGGGGCCGAACTTCAACCGCCGTCGCAATGCCGGTAACTCGGGGGGCTCGAGCGGCCGCTTCTTGTTGCGCGTCACCAGGGGTGGTCCGGGATGGTTGCCGCACGATATGAAGCGAAAGCCGTGCCGTGTATCAGTCTGATGACGCGCCTCGCCAAATGGCGCCGGCGACCGTACTTTTGGTCAAGTGGAAACCTCGACCTCCCTCCTGAACAGGCTCGACCGCCGCGATCGAGCCCTTTTCACGCGCTGGGCCATCGGCCCCGCGGCAACCCATGCGGTGCAGCGCTTCTGGCGCATCATCACGCACCTCGGCGGGGTGCAGGTCACGGTGACGGCCGCACTCGTGCCGCTCGCGTTCGGTCACGATCTGCTGCAGCTCGCGGCGTGGAACGCGCTGGTTACGCTCGGGATCTCGCACTTCGCCGTGCAGATCATGAAGCGCAAGCTCAGCCGCCCGCGTCCGTCCACGGGACTCGGATGCTCGACGTTCATCGAAGAGCCGGATCGCTTCTCCTGCCCCTCGGGGCACGCTGCTGCCGCCATGTCCGTCGCCGTCGTGTACGCGATGACGTTCCCGGCTTGGGCCGCGCCGCTGCTCGCTCTCGCGCTGGCGGTCGGCGCGTCGCGCGTCTTCCTCGGCGTGCACTACCCGGGTGATGTCGTTATCGGTCAGGCGATCGCGATTCTCACCGGAGCGTTAATAATCGCGATCTGATGGCCGGCACGGTGCCGCCGGCTATGCACGATCCCCGCTCCGGCGCGACGCTCGAGCAAACTCTGTTTCCGGCGGTCCAGCCGCCGGCGATCGATCTCCGCACCGCCGCGCTCCCCTCCCCTCTCCGCCCGGGCGCGAAGCTCGGCGTGCTCGACATCACCGAGTTCTTCGGCGAGACCACCGGCGGAATCAGGACGTACCTCCTCGAGAAGGCGAAATACGTCGAGGCCTCGCCGTCGCTGCGGCACGTGCTCGTGGTGCCCGGGCGCGAAGATTCCGTCACCCAGGGCAGCGGCGTGCGCTGCTACCGGCTCCGCGGCCAGCCCGTGCCGACACAGCACCCGTACAGATTCATGTTCGGACTGCGCGCCAACACCCGGATATTCGCGCACGAGCGGCCGAGCGTCATCGAGGTCGGCAGCACCGGCATCGTTCCGTGGATAGTCAATCGCGCTTCCCGCGGTACCGACATCCCGGTCGTATGCTTCTTCCACAGCGACTTCCCCAACATCATCGCGCCGCACCACAAGACGGGAATGGGCTGGGCCGCCGCGCGCGGGATGGCGTACGGCTACTTGCGCGCGCTGGACACGCTGTTCGTCACGACGCTCGTCGCGTCCGACTTTTCCGCCTCCGAGCTGAGGCGGGTGGGAGTGGAGAATACCGTGCGCGTACCGATGGGAGTGGACCTCGACCGCTTTCATCCGCGCAGAAAGGAGCGCGCGGCTGAAACGCGTCGCGAGCATTCACTGCCGGATGGCCCCGTCGCTGCGTACGTCGGCAGGTTCGCGCGCGAGAAAGATCTGCACGTGCTGATCGACGCGTGGAGCATCACCGAGCGCGAGACCGACGCGACGCTGCTGATGATCGGTGACGGGCCGCTCCGTCCCGAGCTGCAGGCGCGGGCGCAGGCGAAGCGCATCCGCTGGCTGCCATTCGAGAGGAATCGCGACCGCCTCGCTGACCTCGTGGCCGCGCTCGATTTCTACATCGCGCCGGGGCCCGTCGAGACATTCGGCCTGGCCGCCGTCGAAGCGCTCGCCTCCGGCATTCCGGTGTTGTCGTGCGACCGCGGCGCGGTCGCCGAGCACGTGCAGCGATCGGGCGCCGGCCGGCTGTTCGTCACCGGCAGCGCGCCCGGTCTCGCGGAAGAAGTGTCGGCAATGCTGCGGCAGGACCTCGCCACACTCGGTGCCAAGGGCCGGGAGCACGCTGAGCGCGAGCACAGCTGGTCGGGCACCTTCGACCGGCTGTTCAAGGTCTACGAGGAGATCGCGAAGTGACCGCGCCGCCGGCCGTGTCGGCCGAAGGAATGCGGCTCGCGATCTTCACCGACACGTACCCGCCGCACATGAACGGCGTGGCAGCCGCGCTCGGCAGGCTCACGCATGCCGTGCGGGAGCGAGGCGGCGAAGTGCGAGTCGTCACGACCAGCGACCCGCGGGCGCCGGACGCCGAATGGGGCGTGCGGCGCTGGCCGAGCATCCCGTTCTGGGCGTATCCGCAGCTGCGCGTATCCGCGCCTCCGCCGGCCTACGTGGCGCGCGAGCTTGCCGCGTGGCGGCCGACCCTGGCGCACGTCGCTACGCCATTCGGTGTCGGCTTGGCGGCGCGGCGCGCCGCGATGTCCCTGGGAGTGCCGCTGGTGACGTCGTATCACACGAGCTTCAGCCAGTATGCCGCCTACTACAGGCTGGGGAAGCTGAGCGCGCCCGGCTGGTCGTTCCTTCGCTGGTTCCACAACAGCGGGCTGCGAACGTACTGCCCGTCAAACGCGATCCGAAACGAGCTGGACGAAAAGGGCTTTCACAATACCCGAATCTGGAGCCGCGGCGTCGACATGGCGCGCTTCAGCCCCGTGTGCCGCAGCGCCGGAATGCGGGCGCGGTTCGGCGCCGGCCCCGATACCGTAGTCGTGGCCTACGTCGGAAGGATCGCCGCCGAGAAGGGCCTTGCCGTCGCGGCGGCCGCGATGCGCCGGCTCGAGAGCGAGAGGTCGATCCGTTTCGTCGTCGTCGGAGAAGGACCGTATGAGACCAGGCTGCGCGCGCTGTCGCCTGCGGCCACAGTCTTTACCGGACGGCTCTCAGGTGACGCGCTCGGCGAGGCGTACGCTTCGGCAGACCTGTTCGTGTTTCCGTCCACGACCGACACGTTCGGTCAGGTCCTGCTCGAAGCGATGGCATCGGGACTGCCGGTGGTCGCGGCCGACGCGGGTCCCACGCGCGAGGTGCTGGGCGGCGCCGGCGGCGTTCTGGTCCCGGCCGCCGACGACGCCGGCTTTGCCGCGGAGATCCGCCGGCTCGCGCAAAATCCGGCGGAGCGATCACGCATGGGCGCGGCCGCCCTTCGAGCGGCGAGCGAGCGATCGTGGACCGCCGTATTCGACGATCTGGTACGCGACTACAACGAGATCGCGCTCGGCCGGGCTGCTACCTAGCGGACACGGTGGCGGGGAGGCCATCTCCCCGAGTTACAACCGCCACTCCAGTCCGGCGGACATCGTGCGGGGAAGTCCGGGCTTGATGCCTTCCGGACGCCGCGACGCGACGTACTTGTTCGCCGCGATGTTCTTGATCGCCGCGGATAGCGACAGACCGGTCAAACCCGGTAGCCGGTAGCGCGCCGAGAGATCGAACACGCGGTACGCCGGGATCAATCCCACGCGGCCGTTGGCCGAGCCAGCGCGCGTCTCGAAGTTGTCGGCGAACTGCTCGCCGACGTGCAGCCCGTCGAGGCGAAACAGCACGCCCGACGGATGATCGAGCGTGAGGGAGGCGCTCGCAGTCACCGCGGGCGCGTACGGCAGGCGGTTTCCTCGCACGTTCACAGTGTCCCCCGCGAGCGATCTGAGAAAACGATCCTTCGAGAACTCGGCTGCGGTCCGCGTCGCGGCGAATCGTGCGACGAGACCGAACGGCCGGCCCATCGCCTTGGCGATGTCGAGCGACAGCGCGGCTTCCACTCCGCGGTGGTGCGTCGCGCCCTGATTCGCCAGCGCGACTTCGGCGGCGCTCCCCGCGGACAGCGATGGCTCGATGATTTGATTGGTGAAATCGAGATAGAACGCTGTCGCTTCGAGCGACAGGTACGCGAGCGGCGCGAGCCGCGTACCGAGCTCGTAATTGAGGCTCCGCTCGGCATCGAGGCTGAGCGTCTGCAGCTCCGGAATCTGCTCCCCCGCGGCCAGAGTGGGATCGGGATACACGAGGCCGTCCTTCACGCGCGGCGGCGCGAAGCCGCGGTGCACTCCCGCAAACAGCGTGAGCAGTGGCGACGGCGTCCAGGCGGTCCCGATGCCCGGGATCACCTCCGAGACGGCATCACCACCCACTATGTCCACGTCTTCGACCTTGCGGGTCGTACCCGTGGACGTCGCCCGGCGGACGCGCGCACGCAGAATGTTCCTGTCGTAGGTGAATCGCTCGATCCGCAAGCCGGGGGTGACGTGCCAGGTGGGCGTGACGAAGAACCGATTCTGCACGAACGCCGAGACCGCTTTGCCGACCCGGATCTCGTCGTCGCGCACTTCGCCCGACGAGGCCGTGGCGGTGGCGCCGTTGACGTGCTGGTCGCGGGCGCGCTCGTAATGCAGCCGCATCCCGAAGTCGAGCTCGATCGGCTTCCCGCCGCGCGACCACACCGTGCGGAAGCGGGGCTCTATCCCGGCGACGTCAAAGCTCCGGTTGCGGTTGCCCGTGCTGTTGCGGAAAACATGCTGCGAACCGTCGGCGGTGTAGCCGTAATCCTGCCGCCGCCAGTCGCGCGTCGTCTGATACGCGTACGCGCTCGTGCGAACGCTGCTGTTCCCGAGAAAGCCGGTCTCGTGCGACGCCGTCACCGCGTACCGGCGAATGTGCAGCAGGTCGTTCGGAGCCGGATGCGTGTAGGGCGAGCCGTCGTACATCGATTGCGTCAGTCCGACATACGTCGAGCTCGACCTCTCGTCGTAGTACGTGGCCTTCAAGCCGAACTCTCCCACTGCGGTGCGCGCGCCGAGCTTGCCGGTGACGTCGCTCACCGCGAACCAGAGGCCGGCGAGATCCCGTGCACGCTTGTCGAACGCGCCGATGTTGCCGCGGACTCCGCTCCAGCTTCCGCCGTAATTCGCCTGGATCAACCGCGAGCGGCCCTCTCCGCCGCGGAGCGTGACACTTCCGGTCGCGGTCGACGGCGCGTCGGCCGTCACGTAGTTGAGCACACCGCCGATCGTCTGGGGTCCGAACAAAATCGAGCCACTGCCCTTCACCAACTCGACGCGGTGCATGCGGTCGATGGGCGGCGAGTAGTACATCTCGGGCTCACCGTAGGGAGCCAGCGCCACCGGAACCCCGTCCTCCAGCACGAGAAGCGTGCGGCTGCGATCCGGATCGAGGCCCCGAATGCCGACGTTGGCGCGAAGACCGACCCCTTCCTCCTCCTGCACGTGCACTCCCGGCAGCGTGCGCAGCGCCTCGTTCGCCGACAGCGGCTGCATCGCGTGGAGCTCCTGCGCGGAGATCACCGCCGCGGAGCCGGGAAGCCGTGACAGTGCATCGGCGCGCGAGCCGACTACCTCCACTCCGACGATCTCTACCGGTGCCTCGTTGACGCGCAGGGTAATGTCTGCGGTCTCATCCTGTCGCACGGTGACCGCTACGCGGGCGACCGTCGTGCCGATGCGTCTGCCTTCTATCTCGTAATTCCCGGGAGTGAGGCCGATGATCTGGAAGGAACCGTCATCGTCGGTCCCTACCCCGCGCGCGGTCCCGATGACGGAAACCAGTCCGCCGCCGACCGGCGTGCCGGTGCCGGCGAGAATGACCCGGCCGCGCACGGTGCCGCTCTGAGCTTCCGCAACCGCACCGACAGCTGCCAGCGCAAAAAGGAACGCGACGGGAAGCGCGAATGCGCGAATGAAAGGGCTGGAGGCAGAGGCGCCGCGGGCTGAGGCGGGCAGCAGAATTTTCATCGGGATTTTCCGTGGGCTAGCTTCGGCAAACGCTAGTTGAGAACGCTTCTCAACCACTACGCTCGGAACTTAGGCCTGCGGTTTTAATCCCGTCAAGTTCCCTCGGGATTGAAAATTCTAACTCGTCCTGCCGGGGGCCTGCCTGGCGAGGCAGCGGGCTACGGCGGCCGTCAGCTCCGTGCCGCTGAACGGCTTCTGCAGGAGGTCCAGCGCCGGCGGTATCGACTGGCCCAGCTCCTGGCTGTCGCTGTACCCCGAGATCAGGAGGATGGGCAGCGAGGGAAAATCGGTCGCCACCCGGCGGGCCAACTCCAGCCCGCCCATCTCCGGCATGATGATGTCACTCACCAGCAAGTCGATTTCGCCGTTCGCCGCCGAAAGCATCCGCAGAGCCTCGGCGCCGTTCGCGGCCTCGCGAACCTCATAGCCGTTTCGCGCGAGCAGGCGCGATGCGACGCGCCGCACCGGCTCTTCATCATCCGCGATCAGTATGGTCTGTCCGCGGGGCGCGTGCGGCGTCGCCCGCGCCTGTAGTGATGACTGCGCCGCGGCCTCGGGCTCGAGCTCGATTTCCTGCGCTTGCTCCGCCAACAGCCGCCGCGCGAGATCGCGCGCTCTCGTTACGGCCTTGTCGATCTCGTCGAGCCCTTCCCTGATCGCTTCGACTCCGCCGAAATCTCCGCGCATCAGATCGGCGTTCCCCTGAATCGCCGCGAGCAGGTTGTTCAGCTCGTGCCCGATCTCGGCCTTCCTGGCGCCGTGTCCGTCGTCTCTCACGCGAGCACCGCCTCGCGGGCAAGTATCCGCCGCACGGACCGCGCCCGCTCGCGAACCTCGCCGGCATTGTCCCCGACGACCGTGACGTGGCCGATCTTTCGACGCGGCGCCGGCGCTTTTCCGTACATGTGCACGTGCGCCCCCGGAATGGCCTCGATGCGCTGCACGTCCGGAGCCGTTCCCAGAATGTTGAGCATCACCGAATGACCGATGGCTGCCGTACCGCCCAGCTCCCTGCCCGTGATCGCGCGCACGTGATTCTCGAACTGACTCGTCTCCGCGCCTTCGATCGTCCAGTGTCCGGTGTTGTGCACCCTGGGGGCAATCTCGTTGGCAATCAGCTTGTCTCCCGACTCGAACAGCTCGAGCGCCAACACGCCCACATAGTCGAAGCTCGACATCAAACGGCGGACGTAGTCCCGCGCCGCACGCGTCTTGGTCTCGCTCACGTCGGCGGGTGCAACCGAGCAGCTCAGGATTCCGTCGTCGTGCTCGTTTTCAACCGGCGGGTAGAACAGCATCTCGCCGTCTCGCGATCTCGCCGCGATGATGGAGAGCTCTCGGTCGAACTCGATGAACTGCTCGAGAATCAACGGCACGCCGCCGAGCCTGTCCCACGCGTCCCCCAGCTCATTCTCGTCGCGGATCACCACCTGGCCTTTTCCATCGTATCCGAGGCGGCGCGTCTTGAGCATCGCGGGAAGACCCAGCTCGTGCGCGGCCCTGTCGAGATCCCCGCGGCTGGCCACGTCCCGGCTGGGCGCGGTGCGAATGCCAGTGTGCTGAAAGCATCGCTTCTCGAGCACGCGGTCCTGCGAGACTTTGAGCGCCTGCACCGAAGGAAAGACCGGAACGCTCTTCGCGATAGTCTCGATCGCAGCCACGGGAATGCTCTCGAACTCGTACGTGGCCACGTCGAGCCCGCGGGCGAACCGCTCTAGCGCAACGGAATCCGTGTAGTCGGCGGCAACGAGCTCGCCGACGTCGCGCGCCGGTGAGTCCGGGTTCGGATCAAAAAATCGGAATCGCGCGCCGAGCGGTTTGCCCGCGAGCGCGAGCATCCGCCCGAGCTGGCCCGCTCCCAGAACTCCGATGTTCATTTGGCCGCGCGCTTCCGCTTGGCCGGGCGCGCGTCGCGCGCGGGCGCGGCGGGATCCGGTTGAGCCAGCACCGCGTCACGCATGGCCGCCCGGTGCGATCGCAGCGCGGACCGGTACTGCTCGTGCTTGCGCGCGACGATCTGCGCGGCGAGGAGGGCGGCGTTGATCGCGCCCGCCTTGCCGATGGCGAGCGTGCCGACCGGAACTCCGGCCGGCATCTGCGCGATCGACAGCAGCGAGTCGAGCCCCTTGAGGGTCTTGGACTCGACCGGCACGCCGAGCACCGGCAGCATCGTCTTCGACGCGGTCATCCCGGGCAGATGCGCGGCGCCGCCGGCGCCCGCGATGAGAACTTCGATTCCTCTCTGCTCAGCCGCGGCTGCATACTCGAACAGGAGATCGGGGGTTCTGTGCGCGGATACGACCCTCGTCTCGTGCGGCACTCCGAGCTGCGCCAGTGTGTCGGCCGCGTGCGACATCGTCTCCCAGTCGGAGCGGGAGCCCATGATGATGCCGACGAGGGGGGATGGCACGAGGATCGGTGGCTGGTGACGAGTGATTAGTGATTAGTGATTAGTGATTAGTGATTGGTGCGTTCAAAACGGCGCCGCTTGCAATACGTCAATAGCGACAGCTATGCCAGAAGCTGCTGCGGATCATTCTCCGTCTGTACCGCGAGGAGCTGCGCCAGATGTTCGGCATCTGCCTCGCCCCCGAAGACGATGGAGTCGAAGTCGAACGTGAGCTGGCCGATGCGCCAGAAGCTGCGCCTGTGGTGGGCCGTTATCCCATGGGAAGCGAGCCCCGCGACGTGATCGCGCGTCGTGTATCCGGCGTTCGTATCCCAGCAATATCCGGGATGCCTCCGGCCGAGCGAAGTCATGAGGCGGTCCCGCGTGACCTTGGCGAGTATGGACGCGCAGGCGATAGTGAAGCACCGCGAATCGCCATGCACCACCGCGGTATGCGGTATCGGCAAGGTCCGGATGCGGTTGCCGTCGATCACCACGTGGTCCGGCGTGAACGGCAACCGGTCGAGCGCCCGGCGCATCGCGAGCACGCTCGCCTGGTAGATGTTAATGCGGTCGATCTCGCGCACGGACGCGGCGCCCAACGCGATGCAGACCGCGCGCTCACGGATCTTGAGCGCGAGCTTGAGTCGCAGGGCGGGCGGCAGCTTCTTGGAATCGTCGATGCCGGGGATCGCGCGCTCGTTGGGAGGCATGATCACGGCGCACGCCACGACGGGGCCCGCGAGCGGCCCGCGTCCGACTTCGTCCACCCCGGCGAGCATCGGTCCCATCGACGCGCGCAGGTCGCGCTCGATGGTGCTCCAGCGTTTTCTCGGGTGCGGCCGGCGCGCACCGGCCACACCCAACCCCGCGACCCGTTACCGGGCTCGGGGTGCGGCACTTACTCGCCGGTACCCGGGACCGCGACCTTCGCCTTCCGCTCCTTGATGCGCGTCGCCTTGCCGGTTAGCTGGCGGAGGTAGTACAGCTTGGCTCTCCGCACGCGACCGCGGCGAACCACCTGCAGGCTCCCGATCATCGGGGAGTGCACGGGGAAGATGCGCTCGACGCCGATACCGCTCGAGATCTTGCGAACGGTGAACGTCTGGCTGAC
>JBPCPS010000019.1:0-2885 GCA_050998915.1 Gemmatimonadaceae bacterium | reverse complement strand
TGGAAGCAGTACAAGTGGGTCGCGCTGATCCTCACGGTCATAACGATCGTCGAAGTCTGGATCTACTACATCCCGGCCTTCGTCGCGTCGCGCCTGTTCGTCCCGTCGCTGCTCGTCATGTCCGCGGTCAAGTTCGCGATCGTGGTGATGTTCTACATGCACCTGCGGTACGACCACAAGCTGTTTCGCGTGCTCTTCACGGGGCCGCTGATCATCGCGATCACGTTGATCATCGCGTTGCTGTTCCTGTTCGGCCAGGTGGCGGTCAGGCTCAGGTAGGCGACTCCCGTTGGCCGGGGCGCCGTCGCGCAGGCCACCAGAACGCTGATCGGGAATCCAAGTGCGGAGTGTGGCAGTACGGAGTACGGAGTGCGAAGTACGCAGTTTTTCAGTAAACTCTGGAGCGGTCTACTTACTCCCAACTCCAAACTGCCACACTCCGTACTTGGATTCCCCAGCCAAATTCCGGGTGCCCGCCCCTTAATGCGGCTTCTCCCCCGCGCTTAGTTACTGATGACTCGTAACTCACAACTGCTGCTCTTCCGCCGTTCTCTCCCGCTCCTCTTTTCCGCCGTCGTCGCCGTCGTCGCCGTCGTCGCCGCCTGCGCGACCGCACCGACGAGGAGCGACCCTCCGCCCGCGCCGGATCCACTCGCGACTCCGGACAGCGGCACCCGCGGTAACGCTGGCGACCAAGGCGCAGCCGGCGCCGTGCTCCGGGCCGCTACCGCGCGCATTCGAGCCCACGACGACTGGCTGGTCGAGCAGCAGATCTCCATCTGCGAGATCGAAGCTCCGCCGTTCAAGGAGCAGCGCCGCGCCGCCGACTTCGCGGCCCGCTTCCGCGCGCTCGGCTACACCAACGTGCGGCTCGACGCCGAAGGCAACGTCATCGCCGAGCGCCCTGGCGATCCCGGTGAGCCCGTGCTCGTCCTCTCCGCGCACCTCGACACCGTCTTCCCCGAAGGCACGGACGTTACCGTCAAGCAAAGCGGCGACACCCTGCGCGGTCCCGGGATAGGTGACGACTGCCGCGGACTGGCCGTGCTGCTCGCCATCGCGCGCTCCCTCGACGAGGCGGACGTGCGCACGCGCGGCACGATCATCTTCGTTGGCACCGTCGGCGAGGAGGGCGCGGGAAACCTTCGCGGGGTGCGGCACCTCGTCGATGTCTCGCTCAAGGACCGCATCGACTACTTCGTCTCGATCGACGACGCCGGATTCACACTCGTCACCGCCGCCGTCGGAAGCAATCGTTACCGCGTGACGTACCTCGGTCCCGGCGGCCATAGCTATGCCGACTTCGGGATGCCGAACCCCGCCCACGCGCTCGGCCGCGCGATCGCACTGCTGTCGGACGTGAAGGTGCCGGAGCGGCCGAAGACGACTTTCTCGGTCGGCATCGTAGCCGGCGGGACGACGGTCAACGCGATCGCGGCGACCGCGTCCATGGACGTGGATCTGAGGTCGGAGTCGCCAGCCGCGCTCGCCGTGCTGGACAGCACGTTTCGCAACGCCGTCGCGGCCGCGTTGGCCGCGGAGCATGCACGATGGCCCCGTTCCCGAACAGCGCTCGACGTGAAGATCGACACGATCGGAATCCGCCCCGCCGGTATCCAGCCGGAGTCCTCGCCGCTGGCGCGCGCCGCGCTCACCACTGCAAGGGAGCTCGGCCTCACGGTTCGCCCCGAGGCGAGCAGCACGGACGCGAACTACCCGATCTCACGCGGAATCCCCGCGATTACCATCGGCTACGGTGGCATCGGCCGCGGAACGCATTCCCTCTCCGAGCTGTGGATCAACACGCCGGACGCGCACCTGGGGCCGCGCTGGGCGATGCGCATCGCCTTCGCGCTCGTGGGCGTGCACTGATGCCCACGCTGTTCCTCCATCCCCTGTCCGCGCTCACGTGGCAGGATTGGAGCATCCACTGGAGCACGGTAGCCGGCCTCGTCGCGCTCGCTGCGCTGTATGTGTACGCGTGGCGCTACGAGCGGCCGAATCTCGCAGAGAAGATTTCGTTCTTCTCCGGGCTCACGATCATCTTTCTCTCGCTCAACGGCCTCATCCACGACCTGAGCGATTTCTACCTGTTCAGCGCGCACATGGTACAGCACCTGCTGCTGACGCTGGCCGTGCCGCCGTTGCTGATCGCGGGAGTGCGCGGCGGGATGCTGCGCCCGCTGCTGGCCGTGCGCGGCGTCGGCCCTGTGGCGCGCTGGTTCACCCGCCCCATCACCTGCTACGTGCTGTTCAACGTGGTGCTCGCGCTCTGGCACATGCCCGCGTTCTACAACACCGCGATGGCCGATCACAACGTCCACATCGCGCAGCACCTGTCGATGATGGTCACCGCGACGCTCATGTGGTGGCCATTGATGAGCCCGCTGCCGGAGCTGCCGCGCCTGTCGTATCCCGGGCAGATGCTGTACTGCTTCCTGATGGTGATCCCGATGTCGGTGGTCGCGATCTACATCGCGCTCGCGGACTCGGTGCTGTATCCCGCGTACGCCGCCGCCCCGCGCATCTGGGGAATCTCTCCCATGCTTGACCAGCACATCGGCGGGCTGATCATGTGGATCCCCGGCGGCTTGTTCTTTTACGCGATCATGTCGGTCGTGTTCTTCAAGTGGGTCAGGCGCGGCGAAGACTCGACCGCCGCCGCGCAAATCGGCTGGGTTCCGGTTACCGGTAAAAACGAGTGATTCGTCGGCATTGTGGCACGCAGGGCGGGAATCCTCCCAACCCTTCCGCTCGGCGCTCTGATGCGTCGCACCGCCGCGGTGGTTTCGCCGACGTTCGTCAGGGTGGCGGGTTGGAGGCCGAGGTGTCCTCGCAGCGCGCGTCTTAGCGAGCGCAGTTTGCTCGCGTAGCGCGCGAAGAGG
>JBPCPS010000155.1:0-20028 GCA_050998915.1 Gemmatimonadaceae bacterium | reverse complement strand
AGATGCCGAGCTCGATGAGCTCCGAGTAGCCCAGAATGGCGTTGAGCGGCGTGCGCAGCTCGTGCGACATGATCGCGAGGAAATCCGATTTGGCGCGGCTGGCCGCTTCCGCCTCGAGACGAGCTTCCCGCTCGTGCGTCAGCTGGCGGGAACGCTCCTCGGCGTACTTCCGGTCGGTGACGTCGCGGAGGGACACCAGCTCGACGGTCTCCCCTTCCCATTCCGTATCGACGACGCGCAGCTCGGCGTAGACGACGTCGCCGCCGCCGCGCCGGACGATTTCCATCTCCGTCGTTTCACCGGCGATCAGCGGAGTGCCGAGCGGCGTGCCGACGAGTGCTTCGGGCGTGCGCGTGAAAAGCCGCGCCGCCGCAGGGTTCGCGAAACGGATGACGCCCGACCGGTCGACGATGACGATACCGTCCGCGAGACTCTCGATGATCGCACGCAGCCGGTCCCACGGCGTCTGCTCCGGCGATGCCGTCCCTGAAGGGATGCCTGCGGTCAGCGAGCTATCGGACATCGAAACCGGGCTCGAGGAGAGAATACCGTCCCGCGGCGGATCGACCCGGGAAGGACGATTCCGCCGGAGACACACGGCTCAACTAATGCAACTGGTGGGCCGCATCGGGGTCCGTCACGCTGGCGCAACCGCAGCCCGCCTGCGAGCATACGGGCAACGCTGAAACTGGCCCCTTCGGGAGGAAGACCACTGTCCACGTACCTGTTGAGGCTATTCGTGACCGGCACGAGCTCACGCACCGGCACGGCCATCGCCAATCTGCGTCGCATCTGTGAGCAGGAGCTCCGTGGTCAATACGACCTCGAGATCATCGACGTGCTTCAGTTTCCGGATGTGGCCGAGGATGAGAAGATCCTCGCGACGCCGACGCTCATCAAGTCGCTCCCATTGCCGCTGCGGCGCGTCATTGGAGATCTTTCTGACAAGGAGAAGGTGCTGCTGGGACTGGAAGTCCGCCCGGTTCGCACCGGCAACACTGATGAGGTCGCGTCATGAGTAAGGCCACGAAGCACGCGGGGATCGAGAAGCAGTCCACGAAGCATACCCCGGTCGAGAAGATTGCCACCGGCATCTCGAGCTTTGACATCATCGCGAAGGGCGGGCTCCCGCGCAATCGCACGACGCTGATCTCCGGTACGGCGGGCAGCGGCAAGACAATCTTCGCCGTGCAGTTCCTCGCCGCCGGGATCGAAGCTGGCGCGCCCGCGGTGTTCGTCACCTTCGAGGAATCGGCGACCGACATCCGCAAGAACATGCTCAGCTTCGGCTGGGACCTTCAGAAGTGGGAGAACGATAACCTCCTGGCGTTCGTCGACGCGTCTCCCGATCCCCACATCGACTCCGTCGAATCAGGCAGCTTCGACCTTGGCGCGCTGCTGGCGCGCGTCGAGCACGCGGTGAAGAAGGTGAAGGCGGAGCGCGTGGCGGTGGATTCGCTGGGCGCGGTGTTCTCGCAGTTCTCCGACCAATCAATCGTTCGGAGTGAGCTGTTCCGCATCGCGTCGGCGCTGAAGGCGATGCACGTCACCGCGGTGCTGACGGCCGAGCGCACCGATGACTATGGTCCGATCGCGCGATTCGGCGTCGAGGAATTCATCGCCGACAACGTGATGATTCTGCGCAACGTGCTCGAGGAAGAGAGCCGCCGCCGGACGATCGAGATTCTCAAGTTCCGCGGCTGCGATCACCAGAAGGGAGAGTATCCTTTCACGATCGTACCCGATGGCGGCGTGATCGTCATTCCGCTGTCAGCGATGCACCTCAGCATGAAGTCGTCAAGCGTCCGGATTTCGTCGGGGAACGTCCAGCTCGACGAGATGTGCGGAGGCGGGTTGTTCCGCGATTCGGTGACGCTCGTCTCCGGCGCGACGGGCACGGGCAAGACGCTCACCGTAACGCAGTTCCTCCAGGGCGGCGCCTCCAGCGGCGAGCGGTGCCTTCTCCTCGCGTTCGAGGAAAGCCGCGATCAGCTGGCGCGCAATGCCACCGGCTGGGGCGTCGACTTCGGCAAGCTGGAGAAGGAAGGGCTGCTGCGGGTCGTCTGCGACTATCCCGATGTGTCAGGGCTCGAGGACTGGCTGGTCACGATCCAGTCCGCGATCCTCGATTTCAAGCCGCATCGGGTTGCGCTGGATAGCCTTTCGGCGCTGGAGCATGTCGGCTCCCCGAAGGCGTTCCGCGAATTCGTCATCGGCCTCACGTCGTTCGTCAAGCACCAGGAAATCACCGCGCTGTTTACGTCGACCACCGAGAGTTTGATGGGCGGCGACTCGATCACGGAGACCCACATCTCCACGCTCACCGACTCGATCATCCTGCTGCGATACGTCGAGATGTTCGGCCAGATGAAGCGCGGCCTCACGGTGCTGAAGATGCGCGGCTCGGCACACGACAAGGCGATCCGCGAGTTCACCATCGACGAAGTTGGCATGCGGATGGGACGTGCGTTCCGGAACGTCACCGGCATTCTTGCCGGAGCGCCGGTGCACGTCTCGCCAGCCGACTTGGAACGTGTGTGGGGCAAGGCCGACGTCGAGCCGATGATGGCGGCGGATCACCGCGAGGGTGACGTGACGCCAACCAGGGCGGCGAAAGGCCGGAAACGCTGAGGCCGAGCAACGTGGACCGGCACGCGGCGATCGTAGCGTTACGCGGGAAGGTGCCGGAGTTCCCTCGATCGGAGAACGAAATGCTCCTGTTTTGGCGAGGTCAGGGCTGGGCCGTACTGCTGATCCTGTTCGGCTGGCTGTTTCTCCTGATCGGCGTGATCATCGCGACGCATGGTCCCGAAGGCGATCCGAACGCGGCAGCGAATACGGACCGAACCTTTGCCCTCGCGTTCGCGCTGTCCGCCGTAACGGTTTTCGCCCTGGCTTTGCGCCGGGAGAGGAAGCTTCGCTCCGCGGCTGAGCCCGCGCCGTACGACGACCATTTCATGTTCATCCCGGTGAAGTTCTGGGCGTACGGCTTCGTGGCGGTCGCCGTCTTCCTGCTGGCCCGGTCGTTTTCCCTGTTTGGCCTGTCGTCCTGACCCAGGGCATAGTGGCGGAAACTCCGGGATATTGGACTTCAACTTTACTGCACTTGGGAACAACCAACGAGCATCAAGTACGCCACTGACGGGTGCGGCCATGGGTACGCTTGCGGAAGGGGAGCCGAATCAGTCGTTTAGAGGATCGTGGCGGACATCCGGGCCGCCCTGCAAGCTCAGCGATCAGGAGGCGGAATGTTTCACGGTTATGCTGCTCACGGAGCGGGAAAGAAGCTCGAGCCATTTGACTTCGAGCCCGCGGCACTTGGTCCGAACGACGTGGAGATCGCGGTAACCCACTGCGGGATATGTCACAGCGACATTCATCTTGCGAACAACGACTGGGGGATTAGCGCGTACCCGCTGGTCCCAGGTCACGAAGTCGTCGGCGAGGTGGCTACGACAGGGTCGGCCGTGAACTCACTGAAGCCTGGCGACCGCGTCGGAGTGGGATGGCTCTCGGCGACGTGCAATCAGTGCGAGTCGTGCAAAGAGGGGCACGAGAATACCTGTGCCAGCTGGCAGCCGACGTGCGTCGGTCGCCCCGGTGGATTCGCCGACCGGATTCGCGTTGACCACCGGTGGGCATTCGGCTTACCGAAGGGTATGGCCTCCGATGAGGCCGGGCCGCTCATGTGCGGAGGCGCCACGATGTATACGCCCCTCGAAGATCATGGCATCAAGGATGGCGCCCGGGTGGGAGTGGTGAGCGTGGGAGGACTCGGCCACCTTGGAATCCAGTTCGCGCGAGCTCGCGGGTGTAAAGTCACGGCGTTCTCGACGAGCCGGGAGAAGGAAGCCGAGTGCCGGGAGATGGGCGCCGAGGATTTCGTTCTGCTCACGGATGAAGACGCGATCAACGGCCACATGACCACCCAGGATTTTCTCCTGACGACGACGCCGACGGATCTGCCGTGGGATACGATGCTGGGTTTGTTACGGCCCCGCGGTACTCTCTGCCTGATCGGAGTTCCTTCCAGCGAGGTGAAGTTTCAGGCGTTCCCGGTCATTGGAGGGCACAAGCGGATTGTGGGCAGCAATACAGGCAGCCGAAAGGGGATCAGGGCGATGCTCGAGACGGCCGCGAAGAAGGGTGTTCGCCCGATGATCGAGCGACACGCGTTATCTGACGTGAACACGGCGATGGAGCGGGTGGCGAAGAATCAGGTCAGGTACAGGGCAGTCCTGGTAGCCTGATAGGCGTGGCCGCCGTGATCTGAGCCAACTCTTAACCGCCAATGCCGCCGAATCTCGACATCTACGTTCTGACTCGCCGGCGTGACAGTGAGACGATTGACCGGTTTCTGGACGCATACGTTGATCGAGCGGCGAACGAGGACCGCCGTGGCGGGGAGCTGTGCATGCTCGCCCTCGACGCACCCGCAGGCGCTGAGGACCAACTCGACCCGGCGGAGTGGGTGCCAGTCGCATCTCTTGCCGAAGTGATAGCGCATGGTCTCGCGCGGCCGAGCCGGGCCTTCGTATGCCACCTCAAGCCACGGGTTGCGCCCTTCAACTCAGCGTACCTCGCGTTCACACGAGACGACCGGCTGGTTCTGGGGCTGTCGATGGACGACTGGGACATGCTTCCGGAGAGGCAGGCGGAGGCGGAGCGGGTCATGAACCATCTGATGTCGGAGTTCGAAGGCGACGGAGGCCTTGTCGCGGTGGAGATGCCTCCGCCGCTGAGTGCGGCGTCGTTCGCTGCCGCGCGCGGCCCTCTAATTACCGCGAGGGCGATGGTGGCTTGACAGGCGTCATTACGGCTGGTTTTCGCTTGCTGCCACAGCACTGATGCGCGGTCGCTCGCACGGAGAGCTGTCGTAAGGCCCTCCTCAGCCGATCGGTGTCCTATTGAGCCCGTTTTCTCTCGACCTTGACCGTGTACCGTCCGAGCGCGGCCGGCATGATGCTATTGGCGCGGATCACGTACTCACCAGCGGAAGGCGGGACCATAACTACGCGTGCGTTGTTGGAGCCGGCCGCAGCATCGTCGTTACTGCTGTAGTCGACGAATTGTCCAAGCACCATCGCGCCGACGGTCAGGAACGCATCAAAATCGCTCGAGCTGAGCGAGGCCACCAATGTGTCGGCCGGCGTCGCCGAAATGACCCATTCGTCTACGTACGAGCCATCGGGCAGCTCGAAATCGCTGTTATCCAGGGTCCCTTCCAGCTCCTGTCCGAACGCAATCCGCCGGCGTTCCGGTGCAGCCCGTAGTCGGGGAAGCTCGTCCACACGCAGCTCGTAGGTACCGGTGCTATCCGCGTCGTATGGCATTGCACGGATCACGTATTCGCCGCTTTCCGTGGCGGTGAAGACGACCCGGGAATCTGTGCGGTTGGGAAGTCCGGGACTGTCGTCATTGGCTCCGACTTGCGAGAATCTTCCGTTCACGACTCGCCCGACGGACAAATACGTGTCGAGTTTTGCGCCTTCGGACATGGCGGACATCGTAGCCGCGTAGCGGCTGCCAGCGACGGCGGCGAACAACCACTCTTCAGTCGGGCGGTTTGCCTCACCGACTGGTGAGTCGGTGGAAGTAATTTCGCCACGGACTACGGTCCCGAGCCGGACGGATCCAACGACTGCGTGTGCGGCACGTCCCACCTTCACCGTGTAACGTCCCCGGGCAGCGCCCACCGCGGAGACACGGATAGCGTACGGGCCGGCCGCAGCCGGGGTGAAGATCAGTCGGGAATCCACTCCCGCGCCGCCGTCGTCGTCGGAGCGGGCGAGGCGAAAGCTGTCGGCGGCAATAGTTCCCACTTCGAGAAACGAGTCAAAAGCATCCGAGCTCAGTTCCACGAGGTATGTGTCTGTGGTGGTGCCCTGAAAGGTGTACAGCGCGGATCTTCCCCGCAGCACGCCTTCGATCGGGATACCGATGGCAAGAGGATGAGGCGATGCGATCGACCCCGCGGCCGTATCGGACGCCTCGTCCGGTTGCGCGACGGAATCCGCCGCGGCCCGCTCATCATCGGGGGGCGCATTGATTGAGATGGTAAAAGTTCCCGTTTTGCGGTCGAGCGCTTGCGCGATTACGAGATAAGTGCCTGCTTCCCGGGGCTTGAATCGGAGCAGGGAGTTCGAGCCACCTCCGCCATCGTCGTCCCGGAGAATGTCCGGTACGCCGCCTAGGTAGGTGACTACCGAGAGGTACGCATCGAAGTCAGTGGACCTGAGCGAGATGTCATATGCTTCGCCCGGACGCGCGACTAACCGGTAGGCGCGGAACGGCCCGCGGTCGCTCAGGCGCGGGCCGCTGTCGGACAGGGTGTCCGTGACGATCTCTCCCACACGGATTTCGCGAAGGAGCTCCGGGCCCGATGTACGAGACGTGGCTGCGGCGCACGCCTGACCGATGCCGGCGAGCAGCCAGATACCGGTGATCCGATACAGGCGCGTTCGTCCGAAATCCGCCCTCACGAACCCGCCTTTTTCTTGCAGGACGATTGGCTGCGCCGGCAGGCCAACGCGCGCATTCGACCTTCATTCAACGCGTCGCCCAGTTGCCGGTACTCGAGCAATGCCTCCCAGCAACCGTCGGGTTGACCAAGCGCACACGCCAGCCGCAAGTACTCGATTGGCTCCCCGCGCCCGGTAAATGATCTTCGCAGCGCGTTCGCCAGATTCCTGCAGCCGTCCGGATTCTTGAGGCCACACGCCCGTCTGTAGTATTTGACCCCCAGCAGCGTTGTGCTGTCGCTCCACGCCACGCTCGGCGTCGCTGCGCCGCCGGGGTCGATCCAGTGGAGCTGCTGCGCGTACAGAACTCCGAGGCCATTGCACGCGCCGCCATGATCGAGCTCGCAGCCGCGCTCGAAGTAGCTCTGCGCGAGCCCTCGATATTCGCTTGCCCGCGCCACGTCCGTCAAGGCGCTCCGGTCTGCAAGCCGGGCCGCCTCGAAACACGCGTCCGCCGACCCGCTTACACATTCGGTGGCGACGCGGAATATCGAAAAAACAGGCCTCTCGCCATAGGTGTGAACCGCGTGGAGAACGCAGGAAGCCGCGGACAGTTGATCACACCCGAGCCGATAATGCTCGAGAGCGGCGGCGGAGTCGGTCGCCGTGCCGCGTGCGAGCAGCAGGTCGCCGAGCATCTGGCACCCGACCGCGCTTGAAGCGGCGGGAGCCTTTCCTCGTGCCGGGCGATCGCCGCCGCCGTAACACGCGAGTTCATAATAGTGGCGGGCCGAATCCGCGTTTGATTCGCGTGTGAAGGAGCCGGTCTCAAAAAGCCGACCCACACGCGCGCACGATTCCATGAACGCCCGCGAGCAACCCCCCTGCAGGATCGCCCAGATTCTCTTCGCGTCTCTCTGGTAGCGCGTCGAATGGAACCGACCCTCCTGATTCTGTTCCCAGTATCGCTGAAGACTGGACGCGAGATCGATGCATCCTCTGGGGCTGCCGCGTCCTTCGCGGCACGCGATGGACAGCAATGAATCAGCCAGCGACTCGCGCACAACCGACGGGAGCGACGTCATGGTGTTCGCGCGCCCGGCCACATAGCACGCCGTATGGTCCACCCGGCCGCCCGCGCGGTCCATGGCACACCCACGGCGGTACAGCACGAACGCCGAGTCTGCGTTTCGGGGACGGCCCATGCCCAGACTATGAACGTCGCCGGCGCCCGCGCACGCCGCCCCGCTGGGCCGCTGCGTGTAGCATCCGCGCTCGTGGAGGTCCGCCGCCAGGGAATAATCGTGGGTGAATTCCGCGGCGAAGTAGCACGCGTCGCCGAATCCCCCGTCGCACGCGGCGCGGAAAAGCCGATGGGCGCGCTCCACCGCTGAAAACGGCCTGGCAGATGTCGAGTCTTCCGTGGAGCCATCCACGTTCAGAACAGCCAGCGCGCGGCGCAGCGTGACTTCCTCACACTGCGGCGCGCCGGGAGCTTTACTGCATTGCCTCGGGTCGGAAAGCGTCTGCGCAGAAGAGCTGACCGGTGCCGCGACCACCGAAACAAAGACCACGGCCCCGAGGCCCCCGGATAATCCGAGGGAAAGGCCACGCCATCCCTTCCTCATCGCGCGCCCGACCGGCAAAGTGAAATCGGTCTATCGCTCGTTGAGAGGCGCCGGACAAGGCTGTCCAAGACGGCGTTGACCCGCTTTCCATCCGCCGTGCTAACGCCGCAAAACCTGTCCCTCAGGCCGGCCAGGAGGGAGTCGAGCTTCGCATTCGCGCGGGCGGCGGACTCCCGGAGGCGAGCCGCGGTATCCGCTGTTGCGAGTAGCTTCGCGAACCGCGCTTCGTAAAGATCGGTGGCAACGCGCGCAAGGGCTTCCCCGCGGAACCCGGCAGCTCTGGCTTCACGTGCGGCTTCAACCGTCACTCTCGCTCGCGCCTCCTCCAGGCTCGCGCGGGCTCGCTGTGCCTGCGCCTCAAGCTGAGCGGCGCGGGCGGCCTCATCCCGCAATTGAGCGGTGTCGCTCATAGCGGACGCGCGCATCGCTTCGCGGGCGGTTGCCGCCCGCTGCGCTTCTGCGGTGTCGGTCGCCGTGCTTGCGACAAGCAACAAGGAATCGGCCGACCGCCGATCAACAGCCGCCAGTGCTTCGGCTTTTCGGGCGGAGGACAGTCCCCACCCGGCGACCACCATCGCCGCAATCGCTACGGCCAGGAGTCCGGCGGCTAACAGGGTCCGCCGGCGAGCCGTTGCACGGTCCACTGCCACGCGTCGCGTCTCTTCCTTGACTCGGCGCTTCTCCTCAGCCAGGCGGCGTTCTTCTGCCTGTCGCTCTTCCTCGAGAACGCGTCGATCCCGGCTCTCCTTGACGACTTTCGTCAGGACGTCGTGCGTGAGCTCGATACGAGGGGTCCCACCTCGCTCCTCCAGCCGGATCAGTCGCTGGCGGATCAGTGCGTCGATCCCCTGTTGCGTGACGCCGGCCTGCGTGAGCGCGACCTGCAAAGGGACAAAGTCGCGGAACGGCGGGTCGGTGTCGGTGATCAGCTCCCTTTCGACGAACCGCATCAGTGCCGGGTTCCATCCTTCGAAGCACCGCTGGTAGAACGCCGCGAGGATCTCTTCCTGGGAGCCGGCGAGAAGATCGGGAGTGATACTTTTTCTGCCGCCGGAACGTGCCTTCCGCAATATGTTGAGCTCGCTGCAGAACAGGCTCAGGAGCGCCGGATCGACTGTGAGGGAGGCCAGGTCCTTCTTGCGGTCGCGGTCCCGCTCGCCGGCGACGAAACGAACGATCTGCTCGGCGACGGCCGGGGGCACCAGCTCCGGACCTCCGGCCTGCGTGACCTGCAATGCCGCCGCGCCCGACAAAGGAGTCAGGCGCATCTGATTGAGCATGATGGACGGCATCGAGAGCCGCCCGTGAGATTCCGCAAACACGTTCAGGTCCGCGAGGAAATCTTCGCGGACCGCGAGCAGGACCTTGTACGGATGGCGGTTGAAATCGAAGCTCGCCGGATCCAGCTCCCGGGTCGCAAACCTGGATTCCAGCTCCGCCGGGTAGCGCCCTTCGACGAGGTCGCCGAGCTCGGCGAGAAAGGCAGCAGTGCGCGGCGTGAACTCGCCTCCGGAGCGGCCGATGGTGAATGCTTCCTCGAACTGGTCGAACACGAGCAGGGGCGTAACCGGCCGGTTATCGACCGTCCAATAGTCGTTGCCTCTGAGGTGGAAGTGCTCCCACAGCGAAGCGCTCGGATCCGTTACCGGGGCCTCGATGCCGTGGCCCTTGGCCTCGCTCGCGATTCGCCGGAGCACCTGCTCACGAAGCGGGATGGCTTCGCCGTCGTGCGCCAGCGCCACATGCACCGGCAGAAGATTGTCCGCCCGAATGCGCGGGAAAAGTCCGGCGAGCAGCAGTGAGCTCTTGCCGAGGCCTGAAACCCCGTACAGCACGGTCAGCCGTTCGCGATGCACCCGGCGGCGGAGCTCCTCGGTCTGCGCTTCACGGGCGTAGAAGAAGTCCGTGTCCCGCTCGTAAAAGCGATTGAGCCCGGGCCACGGGTTATCGCGCGTGAGCGTGTCCACGCGCAGGCCGGCGCCACCTTCGCTGTCCAGCAGCGGGGCCACGGCGCTACTCACGCCGGGGTGAGTGCGCGCTGGTAGTCGCGATACAATTTCTGAACATGGGCGGCAACTTCATCGAGCCGGGCCCCATTGGCCGTGTCGATCGCGTGGAGCGCGCGAAATACGGTCGGTATGCCGGACGACTGCGGGTCGACGTCGTCGACGCGGACCGGGACGATGTACGTTCGCTCACCGACGAAGGCCCTCGCGTCCTCCGCCACGCTCCACTCGTATTTGAAGAAGCGCCACTTGGGCGTGAGCACGGCCCGCGACAGGATCGGTATGAAAAAGGCGGCGCTTTGAATCCGCGCGGCAATCTTTTTCTTGTACTCGTCTCCTCCGGCCAGGCCGCCTTCCTGGTCGAGCCATACCGGGACCCCTCGCTTCCGGAGCGCCTCGAACAGAACCAGCGCTCTGTCCCGATCCTCGCTCGCGTAGCTGATGAATACAGCGTCTTCGGCGGGTTCGGTTGAGTCGCGTTGCGGTTTGGTCGCCACCTCGCCGCGCTGCGCCTGCCACCTGGATTCGAGCTCGTCGATGAACTCCACCACGCCGCCCGGAAAAACCTTGGTCTTCCTGCTGAAATGAGCCAGAAAATGACCGAGTTGCGCGTCGTCGTGGATCCTGCTGTCTACCACTATGTCGGTTTTGTCCTGCCCCTCGAGAAGGCGCTTGTTCTTCGTGATTCGCAGGAAGAACCGCATGAGCCAATCCGAGTAACCCACACCGATCAGCAGCAGCCAGTTGGAACGGAATTCATCGGTAAGTCTTTTCGGCCGCTTGTTGTCGGACTGCAGGGAGTGCACGAACTCCAGCGTATCCTCTTCGGTAACCGCGAAATGCGGCGCGCCCGCGAGATCCCCGAGCAGGTGATACACCATGGGAGCCCTGGTCGTCTCGAAATCCGCCGGCAAGTCGGTCGTCCGGTTCGGAGAGTAAGCGAGTTTCCTGACTGCAGCGGCGTTCGGCCGCTCCTGCACGATCGCACGCTGCAGAAGATCGTCGAACGTCGTCGTGACGTAGATCTGGAACGCCTCTATCCGCGCGAGCTTGCTAAGCGTGTCGGGGAGGGGGATGGTCTCCTGGGCCAGAACCTCCTGCACGACGAACTGGACGTTCTGCACATCGTCCGGCCCATTTTTCTCGAGGAAGCGGCAGGCAACGTCGTGCAGGGTGGGCGGCTTTGCCCGTCCCTCGGCCGACAACCCGAGCTTTTCCTCGACCCTGCGGGCGAGGTACTCGTCCAGCGTGCACTGCGCGCCCTCGTCCTGCACCAGCAGTACGTCACGCCCGATGACCGGGATCACCGTGCCGGCCTTCAGCGCCGTGAGCAGCGGCGTCCAGAAAAAAGCTTCAGGTTGTGTCATGGGTCGCATCCCTTCGCATCGCATGCATAGCTATCGCCTCGCTTCGCGAATGCGCGCGGCGCACTGCTCACGTAGCGGTTGCCATTGTACGGCGACGGCTTGGCGGCCGCAATGGCCGGCCAGCGGCGACGCGGCGCATTCACGCAGACCTGATCGCCAGCCAGACGGCCCACGGAATAGCTGCAATGGCGGTGTATCGAAACGCCCGATCCACGCGCGCGAATTTGCCGGTCAGGATGACGGCGTTCCGCCACGTCTGCCTGGCGAGATCCCGCTCCAGCTCTTTCGCATCGGTGGCGAGCACCGCGTCGATGTAGCTCGACTCATCCTGCTCGGCGATAGCACGAAAATAAAAGAGCGACTTCGTGTCACTCTCCATCAGCTGCGGCAGGGCGGCGCGATACAGGTTCCAGAAACTCGCGCCGAGCAGCGCGACGGCGAGCGCGGGCGCGATGAGACCAAAATCCCAACGCGGAACCGGTCGCAGGCTCGAAGCCAGTACGCCCAGCATGCCGACGTTCAAGGTGAGCAGCAGCGAGAGCTTTGCCTCGACGCGAGGGAAAAACCCGAGCAGGAGCTTCAGGATCTCCGCGGCTCGCACGTCGCGCTTGTCGGATGAGGCGGGTCCAGTCATGGCGATGGGCCTCGAACGATAGTGATGGTTACCAACCCTGGCCGCGGATCGGGACCGGTCGCGCGCCGAATCAGGGTCACACGCTCCGCGCTTATCCCTCTGTCCCGAAAATAGCCGGCCACGCTATCGGCGAGGTCACTCCCCGACAGCGATGCTTTCGATTTGAGCGGGCTGAAGAAGATACGTACCGTGGCGTCCCGGTCCCGCAGCGCCGCGAGCACCGAGTCCAGTGCCGGTTGTCGCCAGTCGTCGATTGTGAGGCTGAGCGTCGCCGTTGGGTGGCCGGCCGCCTTTGAGTGCACAGCGGGGGTAGAGTCCGGCCGCCAGGCGCTCTTGCCGAAGAGCGCGAAAATGGCCGCCGCTGCGAGGCCGGCCGGCAACACGAAGCGCATCCGACGGCTGCTGCGCACACTGCTGCCGCGTACCGGGGGCTGCATGCTTCCTTGCGCCCGGCGCTGCCGGATCTTCCCGAGAACCGCGTCGGGCGCTACGCTCGACAGGCTGAGTGCTGCCGTCACCCGTCGGACGCGTTCGATCTCGTCACGACATTGGGGACAATGGTCAACGTGCGCGACGAGCGAAGCATCGCCGTCACGATCGACGTCGCCATCCGCCAGACGCTGCAAGGCGTCATCGGCCGGATGCGGGAGAGAGCGCGGTTCAAGCATGGGAACTCCCGAACGATCCCGCCGCTGCGAGGTGTTTGCGGATGGCGACCAGCCAGTTTCGCGCGGTTCCTTCCGTCAGTCCCATCCGCTCTCCAATCTCGGCGTAGCCGTAGCCCTGCCGGTACAATTCGATGAACTCCGCCCAGCGCCTCGACTGCGGATCGGCGCTCATGCGCAGTGCGTTCACCCGACGTTCCAGCTCGATGAGCTCTTCTTCCTCAATGGCGTCCAGCTGCGCGAGCGTCATGGCCGCCTGGTCGTCGAAGGACACGAAACTCCGACTGCGCGCGAAGCCGCGTCCGCTGTCATCTCCCGGGGGACTACCGCGTTTCTGTTTATTCCATTCTCCGGTCAGCCGCTCTCTGGTCCGCAACGCCGAGCGAATCGCCACTTGCTTGAGCCACTGCTCGGCTGTGCCTTTTTCGCGGTACTGCTTGACGGCGTCGACCAGGCCCAGGAACACATCACTTGTTACGTCCTCCGCCACCTCGCGTGGTTCACGCAACCACGGAATGCCCCGGACTACGTGGAAGACCCGGGTCCACACGATCTGCCTGTAGTGCCGGTAGCAGGCTGCCCACGCTGCGTCACTTACCTCGACGGACTCCGATTGCATCGCAATGAGCAACTCCCCGAGCGGGGGTACGCCCGCAGGGATTGCGGCGTCATGCAGCGCCGGCGTGACGTCTCCGTTTGGCGACAGTCTGGCTAGCGCGAGCTGTTCAAAGACATGGTGAGCGCGCCGAACCACGAAAACATCATCCGGTATCGAACGCGCGCCGGGTCCTCTTCCGTTGCCGGGAGTGGATGTCGTTGCAGCGCGGCGCCGCCGGTAATGAGGACGGGTGACAGCCAGCGCCACGTTACGCCGGCGAAAAAATCGGGGCGACGGTATTGCCCGAGTCCCACGCCGACCGTGCCGCCGGCGATCGAGCGGGGGCCGGGAGCAATCGTCAGGAACACGGCCGGCGGCGTCCGCAAATCGTCGTCGCCGGGAACCACTTTGGCGTCGCGGACCCCCAGCTCAGGCGCCCCGAGCCAGGCGAAGCCGGCGGAGATCTCGCAAGAGCGACCGATGCGCGGCTCCACGTAGATCGGGGTCTCCCCCTCCCGGATCCGCGGCTCCTCCTTCCACATGCTGCCTGGTTCGAGTCGCAGCGTTATCCTCTGCAAATCACCGCTGGGCGGAGCGGTGAATTGCGCATCCCGCGTCTCGATCAGAAGATCGCGCAGAGTAACGAGCAGCGCTTGTGCTCCCGCCGCGGCTGACACCGCGCTCGATCCTGGAGAGAAGGCTCGTTTCGCGGCCAGCGGAACCCCGGCCTTGAGCGCCGCGAGCTCCCGCGCCGTGGTTCCCGACGCCAACGCAGCCGCCGCCCCATCGTCGTATTCGCGCAACAGCCGCGCGGCCTCGCTCAGGTTGGCCAGGCCGGTATCGACCGAGTCCAGATCGAGAGCCGCAACGGCGCCTCGTGTTCGAAGGATCTCGACAAACCGCGACGGATCGCTCAGGCCCGGATGGAACCGATCGAACCGCATCTGCAAAATTTCCATGAGTGAAGCAGCCGGCTGGTTCTCCGCATGCCGCGCCATCTCTCGCAGCGTAGAGTCCGAATTCGTGCCGTAGTGCGCGACCGTATCGAGCAGGTCGGTATAGGTCCTGAGACGGCGGCCGGACCCGATGAGAATTCTTTCCGCCGCGGCGGCTAGTCGCTGCGATTCGGCGCGAGCTTCCGCCTCGGTCATCCGTAAGGACTTCGCGCCCATGAACGAATCACCCCCACCCCCCTTGGACGAAACGACCGTCGTGAGAAGTTCGGTCGAAAGGGCGCTGCTGATGTCCAGGGCCGGGGCAGCAGTACCGGCAGCAGCTCCGGTCGCGGCGAGGAAAGCCCGCTGCGCGAAGGAACGCCCGATGACGCGGCAAGTCTGCGCGTTGCGCGCCTGTACCATGTCCACGCGAACCGAATAGCGGTACAGCAGCGGGTTCGCGTTCTCCACGATGACCTCGATCGGACGGTCGGGCGGAACGCCGACGAGCGTTACATGCGGGTTGCGCCGGTAGCGATGCCATCGATCGATCACATTTCCACGGTTGTCCACCAGCTTGAGCGTGTCCCGGATGTGATCGTATGTGATCCGGTAAGGTGTCTCGTGCGCGTACACGCGGCTGGGAACGCGTGCCGCGACTGTGTCCGGCGTTTGGGCGTGCAGGATCGGCCCCGACACAGCGGCAATCATGGCGCTTATCGCAACCCTCGACCACGGATTAATCATCATCGCCCGTCCATGCGCGCTCATGCGAAGAAAATGCGTGTATGACGGCTATCGTTTTGCCAGGAAATCCCGAATACGGGCCACCGCCTGCTGCCCCTCTGCTTGCGGCGTCTGCCGCTTCCGTTCCTGTCGCTGGACGTAGCTGTCGGTCTCCGACGTCACATGCCGCATCACTTCCGCAAACGTCGCGGTCGGAGACGCCCCCTCCAGCGCTTCGGCCAGATAATAGGTGAATACGCTGTTCTTGCCCGTGTACTTCGGCCATCCCTCGGCGGTATAGGACAGCTGGTTTTCTGCCGACGCGGCGAGCAGAACGTGGCGCTGCGGCTCGCCCAAGGCGTCGGCGATCCCGCCGCTCGCTGACGAGCCTGCCGATGCCCCATCAGTCAGATATCTCGCCGGCAGCGTCAGCTTCGCCTTCATTTCCTCGAACTTGGTTTCCTTGGGCTGCGCGCGGCCGATCGCTCGCGTGCCCGTGCCCGAAAAACACGCGTCCACGATGAAAAGAACTCGATTCGTGCGCAGGCGATCAGATAGAAACCCGAGCTCGTCGTCGAGCAGAATGCTCCCGTTGTTATCGTCGCCCCGGATGGCGAGAGCTTCGTCTCTATTGTCTGTTTCCGGATCCAGGCTACCCGTGAGGGCGACATTGTTCGGCATCTGCATGCCATGACCGGAGTAGTAGAACACCGCTACACCGTCGGGACCAGCCTGGCCCAGGTGCCGCAGAAACGCCTCCACGATGTGCTCCCTGGTCGCCTCACGGTCGGCGATGGTCACCACGTTCTCGCGACGGAAACCGAAGCGTTCGACCAGCACGCGGCCAATCAGGTTCGCATCCGCCACCGGCCCATCCAGGGTGCTGGCCCCGGTTCCTTCGTAATCGTCGATCCCGACCAGCAGCGCGTACCGCTCGCTTGGATCGCCGCCTCCACGATAGCGCGCGGCCCAGTTGCTGGGTGGCGTCTGATTCTGCGTGGACGACTGATCCGAGGCCCGTCCTTCGATGCGTAATCTGTATGCGCCGGTTTGCCCGGCTCCGTAACTGTTGGCTAGCACGGCGTAAGTCCCATCCTCCGGCAGCACGACGGTAATGCGCGCGTTGCTGCCCCCACCGCCGTCATCGTTTTCCGCTACTTGTTCCGGCCCCTGGTCGGCCTGCCGAAAGAGCAGCAGGAACGCATCGAAATCGCTGGATTCGAGGCTGATTTGGACGGAGTCGCCGCGGCGGCCCTCGTAGATCCACGTATCGAAGTGAGAGTTGTCCTGGAGGAGCGGATCGGTTGCCTCGAGAGCGCCGCTGACCGTCTGACCGAGACTCAAAAGTTCCGGAGAGGCCTTTGAACCCGCCGCGAGCTGGGGGACAAACGCAGCCTTCGAGACGGCCGCCTTATCGCGAGTGCTGCACGCCGCGAGCAACAGGAGCGCAGACGCGGCGACTGACCAGCGAGAAACCGACGTAGACATGGATCCTCTCGTGGAAGCGTGAACGAACATGCAGGTCGAACGGACGCGGCCCGGTATCGCAGAGGAGGGCTGACGATACGCCCTCGCCCGGCCTACGGCAAGAAGGCCCACCCAGCTGATGACGGCCGCACCCGCAATCGTCACTTGCAGCGGTGGTCGCGGGTCGCGTATGATGGCGAGCGGGTCCGCCGTCATCTATATCGGTGGGGGATGCGGCGGAGCCGCGCCCCACCCCCACGCCCGGCTAGCCCGCCGGGCAGGGTATTCATGATGTCGATCACCTCATCCCCGTGTGATGACTCGAGCTCTGCTTCGCATCGGTAGGTGCGCGATGGTCCTGATGGCGCTTGCATGCGCCCGATCGCCAGTGCGGGAGGAAGGCGATCAATTGAGACTCGTCACGCCGGAAGGTCACACCGCTCCGGTGTTCGACGCGAGCTTCTCGAGGGACACCCAATTCGTGGTAACCGCGTCCGATGACGGTACCGCGCGAATCTGGGAGGCGCCCACAGGTCGGGAAGTTCGCCGGCTGGAGGTGCCCCGAGTCGGGCGGGACGGCGCTGTCTGGATTCGCGCCGCTGCCTTCTCGCCCGACGGCGGGACCGTGGTCACCGGATCCTATGACGGCTCGGTACGCCTCTGGTCCCCTGCTACCGGACGCGAAATTCGCCGGCTTCCACCTGGTCACTCAGGACCCATAAGGTCAGCCGCATTTTCTCCCGACGGAAGGTTGATCGTAACCGCATCGGAGGACAGTACCGCGCGCCTGTGGGACGCGCGAACAGGACGCCCAGCGGGGTCGCCGATGACCCATCGGGATTTGGTCAATACTGCCGCTTTCTCTCCGGACGGCCGCTACGTCGTGACCGCGTCCAGCGATTCCACCGCTCATATATGGGACGGGGCCACCGGCGCCAGCGTCCGGCTGTTGCCTGGCCATCGGGGATGGGTCACGTCCGCGGCGTTCTCGCACGACGGCCGTTTGGTGGTGACCACGACCGAAGAGGAAACGGCGCGCCTGACCAGCGACGGGACAGCGCACGTCGGGACAGCGCACATATGGAACGCGGCGACGGGAGATATCATCCGACAGATCCAGCGGCACAGCGCTAAGATCCGGTCGGCAGCGTTCTCGCCGGATGATCGCCGCGTGGTTACCGTGTCATCCGACGGGACCGGATCGATAACCGACTTAACATCGGGAACCGTGCTCCCGCTGGAGGGCGGCACGGACCCGCTCCGGGCCGTATCCTTTTCGCCCGATCCGACGGGACGATACGTCGTAGCGGCGTCACACGACCATACGGGCTGGATGTGGAGCAGCGTGACGGGCAAGCTGATCCGCCGGTTTCAGGGCCACGCTCAGCGGCCAAACGCTGCCTCTTTCTCGCCTGACGGGCGGCTCGTGGTAACGGCAGTGGACGATGGTTCGGGACGGATCTGGGAGATCGGCACCGGCCGGGAGGTTCGGCAGTTACGGGGTCACACCGGCCCCGTTCGCGCGGCCGCGTTCTCGCCGGATGGGCGGCTGGTGGCGACCGCCTCGCTGGACTCAACCGTCCGCCTATGGAATCCGACGACCGGCGGCGAGAAGCATCAGCCCTTCGTGCACTCTTTTTTGGTGTGGTCGGCTGCTTTCTCCGCCGACGCGCGCTTTGTCGTATCGGCGTCAGCGGACAGCACCGCGCGACTGTGGGATGCGGACAGCGGGCGCGCAATCGGCGAACTGAAAGTCGGCGGCGCGGGGGTGAACTCAGCGGCGTTCTCACCCGACGGACGAAGCGTGGTTACCGCGTCGGGAGACAGCCGGGCGCAGTTTTGGGCCGTAAGCTCGCGGCAAACAAGCGGCCGGCCGATGGTGCATCGCGGTCGCGTGAACAGCGCCACGTTCTCGCCGGACGGCAGGCTACTGGTGACCGCGTCGGACGACTCGACGGCGCGATTATGGGACGCGGCGTCAGGACGTCCGGGCCATGGCTTCAGCGGCCACCGGGGTTTTGTGGCGGCGGCGGGGTTCTCACCGGACGGCCGCCGCGTTGTGACCGCATCGTACGATCGGACGGCGCGCGTCTGGGACGTTGGCACTGGCCGCGAGATTCGTGCTCTCGAAGGGCACGCCGGTTGGGTGCACTCGGCCGTGTTCTCGCCCGATGGCCGGTTCGTGGTAACGGCGTCCAGCGACGGCACGACGCGCGTATGGAATCCCGCGACCGGCTCGGAGATCTTCCGGCGCTATATGGTGGATTCGACTGGATGGGTCATCGTGGCGGCGGACGGCCGATTTGACGGAAACGAGCAGGGGCTGCGGCGGTTGCACTACGCGCGGGGGCTGCGGACGATTCGCCTCGAGGCGTTCTTCAGACAGTTCTACACACCGGGCCTGGCAGGATTGCTGCTTGCCGGCGCGCCATACAACGGCCCGGATCTGCGTCGCGGGTTCAGCTTGCCGCCGTATGTGCGCATTGCGGCGCCGATATCCCAGATCGCGGATAGTGGCACGACCGCGATGAGAGTGATCATCGAGGCCGAGGACAACGGCGGTGGGGTGAAGGACGTGCGCCTGTACCACGACGGATCGCTCGTCGCCAGCGAGACGTCACGCGGGGAGAAGGCGCGGCTCGTCAGGTCCACGTCCGGCTGTCCGCAGGCGAGAACATGCTTTGAGACTACGGTCGAACTCCTCGCGGGCATGAATACGCTGGAAGCCACGGCCTTCGCGCGCGACTCGACCGAAGCCGAGCGGTCGCAAGTGACGATAACGGTTCCTGTAACCCCCGGCCGGCCCGATCCCACCAAGCTGTACGTCCTCGCCGTCGGGATCAGCAGCTATCAGGTCCCGCGGTACAATCTCAATTACGGTCGCGCCGATGCCGTGGCATTCACGAACGCAATTCGGGCGGGAGCGGGCTCGATCTTTTCCGACGTTATCATTCGCACGCTGCACGACGCGAGCGCTACGCGCGATTCCATCGAGGCCGCGCTGGGTGACATCGCCAGAGTCGCAAGGCCGCGCGACGTGTTCGTCTTTTTCTACGCTGGTCACGGCACCAGCGAGAGAGATGGCAAGAGCACCCGATTCTTCCTCGTGCCATCCGACGTCGAGCAAATCACCAACGTCGACGACCTCAGGCGCAAAGGCCTGTCGGCGGAGGAGCTCATGTCGCTTTTCGAGGCGATACCGGCACGGAAGAAGCTGATGGTGGTGGATGCCTGCCAGTCGGGCGGCATCGTGGCGGGCTTCGCTCGTCGCGGAGCCGCGGAGGAGCGCGCTATCGCACAGCTGGCGCGAAGCAGCGGATTGTTCGTCATCAGCGCCACCGACTCCGAGCAGTTCGCGCACGAAGTTGCCGAGCTCGGTAACGGCATACTCACCGCGGCGTTGCTGCGCGCACTGGAAGGAGGGATCCCGGACAGCGGCAAAGTGGGCATGGTGCGGCAGCTATTGAGTGAGACCGAGTACGGTACTCATGAGCTTTCCAGGATTCTTCGGCGCGACCCCCAGTATCCCATGGTGTTTTCG
>JBPCPS010000145.1:0-3415 GCA_050998915.1 Gemmatimonadaceae bacterium | reverse complement strand
GGGAGCGTGCGAATCAACTTCGTCCCGCGGATGCCGGGCGTCGCGTCCACGAAGATCGTCGCGGCCCCGGTCCCCACGGCCGTCACCTGGCCGGTGAGGATGTCCACGGTCGCCACAGTGGGTGCATCGCTGCCCCATCGTGGCGCGTTGAGCGCGCCTGTGTTGCCGGCCGCAGTAAACGTTTCGCTGGTGCCGACAAACAGCAGATCACTTCCCGTTACCGTGATACTGGTGACGTTCGGGACCGTGGGGACCGTAGGCGTTGACGATCCGTCGCCGCCGCACGCCGCCGCCAGTGCCAGACAGACAAGCCACCAGTTTTTCATGATCCCTCCATGTCGTGCAGGTCAACGGCGGGCGGCGTCGTGTGCGCCGCCCGCTCAGAACGTCAGAATCGGCAGTTCCCCGGCGCGGGCTGGTCAATGCGCAGAGCAGCACCTGCCGGGGCGAGATACGTCACGATGTTCCGCGCGCGCACGCCCGAACTGATCCACTATTCACAGGGTACTGAACGAGGGGTTGAAGATCCTGTAGAACTGATTGGGAACCCGTGGAAATCTCATCGAAAAGCCGCTGCTATACTCGCAGAGCCGCCATGGACCTCTCGGTGGGCGATCGCCTCGGCCGATTCGAAATCCTGGGGCCTCTCGGCGCCGGCGGCATGGGGGACGTGTATCGCGCCCGCGATCCGCAACTGCAGCGCGAGGTCGCGATCAAGGTGCTCCCGGCTGCGTTCTCGAGCGATCCGGACCGCCAGCGCCGGTTCGAACAGGAGGCGCGCGCGGCCGGCAGCCTGAACCACCCGAATATCGTCGCGGTCCACGATGTGGGGGTGCACGAAGGCTCCCTCTTCATCGTCACCGAGCTGCTCGAAGGGCAAACGCTGCGTCAGCGGATGGACGGCCGGCCGCTGGCCCCGCGCACCGCCGCCGCCTACGCGATCGGGATTGCAGGCGGTCTCGCGGCCGGACACGATCGCGGCATCGTTCACCGGGATATCAAGCCCGACAACCTGTTCGTGACGAAGGACGGCCTGATCAAGATTCTCGATTTCGGACTGGCGAAACTGACAGGTCCTGACGTGTTAGGCGAGCTGACCGCGACGGTGACGATCGACGGCGTTCAGCTCGCGCCGGTGATGGGGACGGCGGTATATATGTCGCCGGAACAGGCGCGCGGACTCCGCACCGACCACCGGTCGGATATCTTCAGCGCCGGAGTGGTCCTGTACGAGATGATCGCCGGATGTCCGCCGTTCCGGCGCGGCACCATAGCCGACACCGTCAGCGCGATTCTGAACGACGAGCCGCGCGAGCTGTCGTCCTTGGTTCCAGTCGACGATGCTCTGGAACGTATCGTTCGGCACTGTGTCGAGAAGGAGCCCGGAAGGCGATTCCAGAGCGCCCGGGACCTGATCTTCGCTCTCGAGGCTCTGCCGCACACGACTCGCACAATGCGAGTGCCTGTGCTGCGGGGTCGCGCGCTGTCGAAGACGAGCGCGCGAGTGGCGGTCGGGATTCTCGGCATTTTCGTCGCGGCGGCGCTCGGTTACCTCGCCGGAAAGCGGGCGTTGCCGCCCGGACAATCCATGACGGCCTATACCGTCCAACGCCTGACGGAAATTCCGGGGCTCGAGGAATTTCCGTCGATCTCGCCGGACCGGCGGTTTGTGGCATTCACGGCGAGTGCGAATGGACGACGCCAGATCTTCGTGCGTCAGCGTGCCGGCGGCCCGCCACTGGCAACCACAAAGGATCCAGTCGATCACCAGTTTCCCCGATGGTCGCCGGATGGGAGCTCGCTCGTGTACTTCTCGCCCGCCGCGCCAGGCGAAGCTCAGGGAGCGATCTGGAGCATTCCCTTCACGGGCGGTTCTCCACGGCGGATCATGGCGAGCATCGGCGGCGCCGACGTGAACAAGGACGGCCGGCTCGCGTGCTTTACCCTCGCCAATGGCAATGTCCAGCTCGTGACAACCGCGCCCGATGGATCCGACGTGCGGGTGGTGGTTGCCAGATCCACCGGCGGTTATCATCGGTACCCTCGCTGGTCTCCTGATCGGCGATGGATCGCCTTCCAGCGGGGCGATGGGGTGAGATACGACATTTTCGTCGTCCCGGTGGCCGGCGGCGAGCCGCGCCAACTCACCCGCGACAGAAATTTGATGAGCGGTCTTGCGTGGCTTCCGGATAGCACAGGACTTGTCTACGGCTCGAGCCGCGGAAGCACAGTCCCGTATTTGCCGAGGTTCGGACTCTGGGAAGTGCGGCTCGACGCGGAGACGCCGCGGCAGATTTCGCCGGTCGAAGCGTCGTACGAACAACCGGACATACACGAGAGCGGCCTCCTGTCGGCCTCCGTGATGCGGATGAGATTCGACATCTGGAAATTCCCATCCGGCGGGGCCCCGGTCGAGAACGTTCGTCGTGGCGTGCAAGTCACACGGCAGACCGGCCTGGTGCTGACGCCGACTGCCGCTCCGGATGGCACAGCGGTCGCGTTTCTCTCGGACAGCGGCGGCCACGGCAACTTGTGGGTGACCTCGAATCAGGGAGAGCTTCGGCAAATCACGTACGAGACAGATCCCGGTGTGACGGTCGGGGTGCCGGTGTGGTCACCGGACGGGCGGTCGATAGCGTTTGTCTCCTCGAAGGGCCACAGCGGCTTCATTTTCGGCGTCTGGCTGGTCGATCCCGACGGAGGGAATCCACGGAACCTTGTGAAGCAGGGTCTCGGTTTCGCCTGGTCGCCCGACAGCAGGTGGATCTACTACGCTGACACGTCGGCCGGCGCTCTCAAAAAGATCGCAGCGTCTGGCGGCGAGGCGGTCACCGTGAGATCGGAGCCCACGCGGAACGTCATCGGGCTCCATGGCGCGACGCTGTACTTCATGGTGGAGCAACCGCTCGTCGATGGGCGGCCGGAGTTTGAAATCCGTGCCGCCACTCCCGAGGACGGTCCTTCGCGTCTGCTCGCACGTATACCCGCATCGCGCGTGCCGAACTGGCAGATCGTGAATCCCGCCCTCTCACCCGATGGAGAACGGCTCGCGCTGCCCCTCAGCGACGGCTTCGCCACGAACATCTGGACTCTCTCCACTGCGAGCGGCGCGTGGCAGCAGGTGACCGACTTCGGCGATCGCCCGACCTTTATTGCGAGGCGGGTGTCCTGGTCCTCGGACGGGGACTCGATCCTGGCGGCGGTCGGTGAGGGGGATGCCGACATCGTGTTGCTGGATGGATTGATCAAGTCGCGCTGAAGGTCGCTGCGGCTTCGGGCTACGGGATTCGGGCTTCGGGCAGAACGTGCGGCAGATCGCGTCGTCTGTAGATCCGGATGTTCGGGCCGGGTCGCAGGATCGTCGTGAAGCGCGACACCGGCAGGAAGAAGGCATCGTGCAGATCGTACACGGCGC
>JBPCPS010000131.1:0-2733 GCA_050998915.1 Gemmatimonadaceae bacterium | reverse complement strand
TCGTTCATGTACGCCGCTACGCCGAACAGGACGAGCATCTCCGGCGAGACGAAGATCCGCTCGATGATCCCGATCACGCTGACCACCAGCGCGATCAGAAACGCGTGCCGCAGGATCCTGTCGGACTCGGCGATCTCGGGCGTCGCGCGGCCCACGAAGTACAGCGCCATGAAAAAGACCGAATCGCGGAATCCGTACAGCAGCGCCCCGCCGGGCATGTCCACGCGCAGCAGAGGGTTCGCCATGACAGCGGCAATGAGCGCGATGCCGAGCAGCGCCGCGAGCGCGACGTCCGGACCCGCAATGGCTACGCGCTGCCCGCGGCCCAACAGCGCCCGGCCGGCGACCCACGCGAGCAGGGCTACGATGGCGATTTCCTTCCACGCGGCGATCGCGCGGACCGTTCCTTCAGCGACTCCGAAGAGGCCGAAGAGCGCCGCGATGACGAGCGAATGAAAGGGAAACAGCCAGAGAAAGAGGAACAGTCCGGTGCTGGCTGCTCCCGGCAACCGCGCCTCGCGCGCAGTGGGCAAAGGCAGGACGGCGGCTGTCATCGTTCGGCTGTCCTAGCTGACCCGGCGCTGTCCTGAAGCTTTCGATCCGGGTGTGCGCCTGAACGCGCCGCCGATCTCCCGCGTCACGTTCCGCACCGCGCCGCCGAGGTAGAGCGCGGAGCCGGGGTTGCGTGCGCGCCAGTCGGCAAGGACCGTCGCGCCGCCCGCGAACATCACGCCGAGGATCGTGCCGCCAATGAGCGTACTCATGAGCAGGAGCCCATACCGCGGCCACTGAGCTTTCCGTGGGGCGACGGCGGAATCCACGACCGTGATTAGCGCGGCGTCATTGACTTCCTCGAGCAGGGAAGTCTCGAGCTGGCGCTGGAGCAGCAGGTAGAGCTCTGCCGTCCGGTCCACGTCGCGCTGGAGCTGCTGCTCCTGGAATACGAGCGCGGGTGAGGACTTCCACGACCGGTTCTGGTCGTAGAAATAGCGGTGACGCGCTTCCGCAGCGTCGAGCTCGGCGCGCGCGCGGTTCACTCGCGACTCGAGGAAGGTTCTGTTCGACCGGGCACGGGAGGTGCGTTGCTCGCGATTGAACTGGCTGACGAGGTCGAGGGTCTTGTTGGCAACCTGGGCGCTCAGCTGCGGCCACTGGGTGTTGACCTTGAGCTTGACGATGTTCGTCTTGTCCAAAAACGACACGTCTGTCGCCCCGTCGACGCGCTTCAGGCCGATCTCGACGCGCCGTTGCGGGTCCGTATTGCGGATGCGGAGCAAGTCGAGCAGTCGGACGCTGTCTCCCCGTGCAACCGTGCGTGGATCATCGAACCGGGAATTGAGCAGCCGAGTCTTGAGCTCCCGGCTCTTGATCAGCTCGGAATAAAAATCTGGCGACTCAGTCGGGTCCGCCGTGGCGCCCAGTCCGAGCTGAGAGGCGATCCCGCCCAGTGCGCCGCCCCCGCTCAGTCCGGCGGGAAGCTTCAAGCTCGACGACGAATTGGTGACGAACGACGCCCGCGCCTGATAGACGGCTGGGATGAATAAAACCGCCACTGTCGCCAGCGCCGCGGTCACCAGCAGGGCGAGCAGCACGGTTTTCCACCGTGCAACTACGCCCGCAACCCACCGCGAGAAGGTGAGTGGAGGATCGCCCACGGTGAGGGGAGCGGTCACACGGTCGTTCCCGCGCGCATCATGCCCGACTGCCGCTAACGGGTCAACACGGCTATGATCGCAACCAGGCTGCCCAGCGCGGTCGCGACGGCGCCGAACGCCGACGTGAACACCGTGAATGAATCACGCTCGCTCGGGTCACGCTCGGGCACGAAAATCACGCCGCCGGGGCGAGGTTTGGGCTGCTCGTCGGGGGCGAACCGGCGCTTGACCGCGGCCTCGACCTTGCCGTTCGGCTGTGTCACGTAAGCGCGGCCGAGATCCGCTCGGACGCCCGGTCCTCCAGCCGATCGCACGTACCACGCGAGATCGCGCCCCGGAACGTACGCCACCGCTAGCGGTGAATTGACCGCGCCTCTCACGTGGACGACTCCGCTATATCGGGGAATGAAAATCGAGTCGCCGTCCTGCAGGATCAGGTTGTCTCTATCCCTGGCATTACGGAGCACTCTTGGCAGTTCAATTCCTATCCGGCCTACGCCATTTCGATTCCGCACGAAGACGATTCCGTCCGAGTAGCCTTCGGTGGTTAGGCCGCCCGCGCGCTTCAGGATATCGCTGATCCGCTCGCTCTTCACCTGCAATGCATACTTGCCCGGGTACCGAACCTCACCTGCCACGGCAACGTTACGTTGCAGCTCCCAGTCGGGCTGGCGCAGAATCAATACGTTGTCGTACGGCAGCAACAGCTGGTCCGGGGCGGGCCCGGCCGCCGCGGGCAGGCCCGGCGGGCCTAGATATCTGCCATCGGGCCCACGAGCGAAGATGTAGCTCGAATCGAGCGGAATGCGAAAGGTCGTAGCTGTGCGTCCGCCAGTGCGGTCCTGCGGAAGCCGAGCGACTTCCGCTTCGTTCAGAAGGGCGCTCTCCTCCAGCCCTCCGCCCATCAACACCAGGTCGCGGACCGTCATGCCTTCGCGGTACTCGAACTGTCCGCCGTTCTTCACCGCGCCGCTAATCGCAACGTACCGCGGCTGGCGGAACTCCGACACTGAAAACACCGTGATCTCGTCGTCTTCCCGCAACGGGAAATCTCCGATAACCCTCCCGGTCGTGTCGA
>JBPCPS010000075.1:0-48879 GCA_050998915.1 Gemmatimonadaceae bacterium | reverse complement strand
TCGCCGTTCTGGAGAAACAGAGCACTCGCTGGCCGCCCGTAGTCGCTTGTGGGCGACTATCGTTAGCTGCGATGCCCGCGACAGCAATTTCCACAGAAATCTCGGACCCGGTTAATGCGCTCATCCTCTCGGTCTCGGAGGACCGCCTCGCCGGATTCGTGAAGCAACCGTTCCGCGAGATCGCTGCTCTGGCCGAGGTTCCGGAAGCGATAGTTCTCGAGCGGCTGGCCGCGATGCTGCGCGCCGGTACGGTCCGCCGTATCCGCCAGACGCTGATGGCCACGAATCTCGCCCCCGGCGCGCTCGTCGCGTGGCGCGTGCCGCAAGCGCGGCTCGACCCGGCGTTCGAATACATGTCGCGCGAGGATCCGTTCTCCGGGCACGTGGTAATTCGTTCGACCGACGCGGAAACGCCAGGCTCCGCCTACCGCCTCTGGACCACGGTCAAAGTGCCGCGTCCGTTCTCGATGCAGAAGCATTGCGACCTTCTGGCGGAGCGCGTTGGAGCGGAGTCGTTCCGAATAATGCCGGCGAAGCGTCTGTTCGTGCTCGGCGTGGGACACATGCGCCGTCGCGGCATGCCCGTCGGCAGCAAGACCGGGGAGCCGGGTCAGGTAATCGAGCCTGTTGTCGCTGATCTCTCCTACCGCGATTGGCAGGTGCTCGGCCCGCTAAAACGCGAGTTCGCCGTTGACGAGATCTGCCCGGATCCCTGGGTCGCTCGGGCGGAAGAAGCGGGATTGCCGTACGACGAGTTTGTCGCCGTCGCGAAGTCGCTCGACAAGCGGGGTGTCATCGGGCGCTTCTCCACGTTCCTCGAGCACGTGCGGCCGTCGGCGAAGGGCGAGCGCGTGACGCGCGACAACGCGCTGTTACACTGGCGCGTGCCCGAGGGACGGGAGATAGAGGCGGGTCGGGAGATCGGGCGGCACCACATCCTCACGCACGCATACTGGCGGGAAGGCGGGGCCGAGTTCGGCAACGTCAACGTCATGGCGGTCGCGCACGGCCTCGAGAAGGACGTCGTATACGAGCACAAGGCTGCAATCGATGCTCATGTCGCATCGCTCGGCATCCCGGTGCTTTACACCAACGTTTTCTGGGGAGGGCGCAGCGAGATCAAGCCATCCGAGGTGTCGCCGGTAGAGTACGAGCGGTGGTGCGTGCGCACGGGGATCGACCCGGCGGCGATGCGCTCCGAGGCAACCTGATGGCTGAAGGAAAGGTTTTTCTCGTCGGGGCCGGCCCCGGGGACCCGGGGCTCATCACGGTTCGCGGACGCGAGCTCATCGACAGCGCGGACGCAATCGTGTACGACGCGCTCGCGAATCCGGCTCTCCTTCCGCCAGACGCAGCTTCGGCCGGCTTCCCCGAGCTTTTTTACGTGGGCAAGCGCGGGGGCGACAAGCGATCGGTCACGCAGGAGGATATCAACCAGCTGATCATCCGCCTCGCGCGCGAGGGCAAGCGGGTCGTGCGGTTGAAAGGGGGGGACCCGTTCGTGTTCGGGCGCGGCAGCGAGGAGGCGATCGCGTGCAGCGAAGCGAGCGTCCCGTGCGAAGTCGTTCCCGGAATCACGGCTGGCATCGGCGCTCCGGCGTACGCGGGCATTCCCGTCACCCATCGCGGCATGGCGTCGTCCGTGACGCTGGTGACAGGCAGCGAGGATCCATCCAAGCTCGCGAACACGACCAACTGGGGAGCGCTGGCGAAAAGCGGAACCACGCTGGTCCTGTACATGGGCGTGAAGACGCTGCCGCAGACGACGACCGCGCTCATGGAGGGCGGCCTCCCCCCTGAAACTCCGGCGGCGGCGATTCAGTGGGGAACGCATTCAAAGCAGCGCACAGTCATTGCTACGCTGGCTACCATCTGCGACGCGATCGAGAGCGAGCGAATCAAGGCGCCTGTCGTCACCGTCATCGGCTGGTCCGTGCTCCTGCGGGACGAGATTGCGTGGTTCGAGAAGCGGCCGTTGTTCGGAAAGCGGATCGTAGTGACTCGTGCGGCCGATCAGGCGCCGGCTCTGAGCGGAAGGCTGCGCGAGCTCGGCGCGGAAGTGCTCGAAATGCCCGCCGTACGAATCGCCCGCCTGGACCTGGGCCTGCTGCGGTCGGCGATCGAGGAGTTGAGCGTGTACAACTGGATCGTGTTTACGAGCCGCAACGGCGTGTCGCTCTTCTGGGAGCAGCTGCTGTCGAGCGGGCGTGACGCGCGCGCGCTTGCCGGTCTCAGGATTGCCGCGGTCGGAGCGGCGACGGCGGGAGCGCTGCTCGAGCATGGAATCGCCGTGGACGTCATTCCCGAGAGGTTCGTGGCCGAGGGACTGATCGATGCGCTGCGCGACCGCGCCGACGTGAGCGGGGCACATGTGCTGCATGTCGGCGCCGAGGGCGCGCGCGACGTGCTTCGCGCGGGACTGGAAGAGCTCGGAGCTTCGGTCACGCTGCTGCCCGTGTACCGCTCGGTGCCGCAGCCGGAAGGCGCCGAGAACCTGCGCGCGGCGCTCGAGCACGGCGAGGTCGATCTGATTACGCTGACATCCGCCTCCGCCGTGAGCGGGCTGTTGGATGCGGTGGGCGAGGCGGCCGCCCATGGCGCGTCGGCGGCTTCCATCGGCCCCATTACGTCCGAAGCCGCGCGAGCCGCGGGGCTGGACGTCACGATCGAAGCGAAGGAATCCACCATCGACGGATTGATCGATGCGATCGTCGCGAGGTACGCTGGTGGCTGAAAAGGCAGGCGCGAGCGATGTCATCAGGATAGGCACGCGGGCATCGGAGCTCGCGCTGCGACAGGCGGCGCTGGTGGAGTCCGCGCTCGTGGCGCGGGGCCTGACCGTTGAGATCGTTCGCATTCGCACCACGGGCGACAAGAAAACGCAGGAGCCGCTCAGCTCGATAGGCGCGAAGGGGTTGTTCACCAAGGAGCTCGAGTCCGCGCTCCTCCGAAAGAAGGTGGACTGCTGCGTTCATTCGCTGAAGGACCTCCCGACAGAACAGCCGGACGAGCTCGAGCTCGTCGCGATTCTCGAGCGCGAAGATCCGCGGGACGTGCTGGTCATCAACCCCGTCACCGACGCGAGCAGTCTCGCGGACCTTCCGGCGGGGTCGCGCGTAGGGACGTCGAGTCTCCGCCGCCGGGCGCAGCTGCTCGCAGCCCGTCCTGACCTCGATGTCGTGGACATGCGCGGCAACGTGCCGACCCGGCTCAGGAAGATGGACGAAGGGAAGTTCCACGCCGCCGTCCTCGCGGCCGCCGGCCTGATACGGCTCGGCGCGCGGCAAAGGATCGGAGCATTTCTCGAAGCGCCGCAGTGGCTGCCCGCCGCGGGGCAGGGCGCCATCGCGGTGCAGATGCGCTCGTCCGACGACAGCATGCGTGCTCTGCTGGCACCGCTGGATCATGCACCTACGCGGATGGTAGTCAGCGCCGAGCGCGCATTTCTCGCGGCGCTCGAGGGCGGATGCCAGGTCCCGATCGGCGCGCTGGCAATGGCCTCGGCGGATAGTGACGGAGCGTACATGCTGCACGGGCTGATCTCCGACATCGCCGGGCAGAACATCGTGCGCGGCTCGCGCGCGGTCGATCTTAACGACCCGGAGCGTTCGGGACGGGAGCTCGCCGCCGACATTCGAGCGCGCGGGGGATCGAGCATTCTGGCGGAGCTGCGCGAGGCCGGGCCAATCACGCCCCCTCAGCCGGAGTGAGCTTGCCGCGCTTTCCCGAATCGAGACCGCGCCGGCTGCGCCGGACGCCCGCCCTGCGGCGGCTATTCAGCGAGACGGACCTCACGCCCGCGCGCCTGGTGCTGCCCCTGTTCGTTCGGGACGGCGCCAAGGTTCGCAATCCCGTGCGGTCGATGCCGGGTGTCTCGCAGACGTCCGTGGACGAGATGCTGCGGGATGTCGAGCGCGCAGCGGAGCATCGCCTGGGCGGCGTGATTCTCTTCGGCATTCCCGAGGCCAAGGACGCGGATGGATCCGGCGCATGGAGCGAGCAGGGCGCAGTGCAACGGGCCGCGAGCGCTATCAAGCATGAGTTCCCCGGGATCGCGGTCATCACGGACGTGTGCATGTGCGAATACATGGAGCACGGACACTGCGGAATCGTGAAGGACGGCGAAGTGGACAACGACGCAACGCTCGAGCTGCTCGCGCGCGCCGCCGCCTCCCATGCCGCTGCGGGCGCGGACATCGTCGCGCCCAGCGACATGATGGACGGACGCGTGCAGGCAATCCGCGGCAAGCTCGATTCCGACGGCTTTCAAAGCACCGCGATCCTGAGCTACGCTGCCAAACACGCGTCCGCGTTCTATGGTCCGTTCAGGGACGCGGCGGAATCCGCGCCCGCGTTCGGCGACAGGCGCGGATATCAGATGGATCCGGCCAATGCCCGTGAAGCGCTGCGTGAAGTGCACGCGGATCTCGACGAGGGCGCTGACGCGATCATGGTGAAGCCGGCCGGCCCGTGCCTCGATCTCATCTGGCGCGTGCGCCAGGGAACGGAGCATCCGGTGGCGGCGTATCAGGTCAGCGGCGAGTATGCCATGATCAAGGCTGCCGCGGCGCTCGGCTCGATTGACGAGGGCGCCGCGATGATGGAGTCGCTCGTGGCGATCAGGCGCGCGGGCGCCGACGTGATCGTCACTTATTTTGCGGTAGAGGCCGCGGCGCGCCTGCGCGAATGAGCGGGTGTTTAATCGAACTGGAGCAAGAATGGCAAAGGCGACTTTTGGCGCGGGCTGCTTCTGGGGTGTCGAAGCTTCTTTCCGGCAGCTTCCCGGAGTGTCGGACGCAATATCGGGCTACGCGGGCGGGACGAAGGTCAGCCCTTCGTACAAGGACGTGTGCAGCGGTACGACGGGGCATGCCGAGGTAGTGGAGGTCACCTACGACCCCGCACGAATCTCCTACGAGCAGCTCCTCGAAGCTTTCTGGAAGATGCACGACCCGACGACGCGCGATCGCCAGGGGCCGGACGTGGGCTCGCAGTACCGCTCCGTGATCTTCTATCACGACGAAGTGCAGAAGCGCGCGGCCGAAGCGTCGAAAGCGGCGCAGGACGCGTCAAAGCTGTACCGCGGCCCGATCGTGACGGCGATCGAGAAGGCCGGTCCGTTCTACGAGGCCGAAGATTATCACCAGCGCTACCTCGAGAAGCGCGGGATGGTGAGCTGTAAGGTCTAGTTCCGCGCGACCTCGGCTTCGGCAGCGATGTAGCCGAACGCCGGCCAGTTTCCACCGCGCAGGACCCGCCTGAACACGCTCATCGCTTCAGCGTGGCGGCCATTGTACAGGTGCCAGTTGCCCAAGCCATACCCGACGGACGCGTCGTTGAGCGGATCGGTGCCGGAGGGCGCGAGAGAGTCCGGCGAGAGCTCGCCTCTGTAGAGCAGCAGAAGCCGGTGATACGCATCGTTCTCGATGATCTCCATGTCACGCGAGACCGGAGTGAGTACGGCTTCAGCCTCGGCGGCGCGTCCCAGTCTCCGTAGCGTCATGTACAGCCAGTGCGAGGTCGCCACGAGCATGTCGGGATTCCCGGAGACCCGCATCGCTTCGCGGTACGCGGCCAGCGCCCGGTTGAAATCCCCCTTCAGGTAATGGGCAAGGCCGAGGTGGTACCAGATATTGGATTGCAGAGTGCTGGTGGGGATGTTGCGCGCATTCGGGATCCCGTCCGGCTCGATCACGTCCGGCTGCCCGGCGATCAGCTCCGCGGCCCGCGTCAGGTCCGCGACGGCTTCGTCGAGCTCGCGGACCGAGCTGTACCGGTGGCCACGGTGACGGTACATGCGAGCGTCGTCTGGATGTTTCGCGATGCCCTCCGTGAAGATCGCGATGGCATCGCGGTACCGTCCCAGATACGCGGTGCGGCGGCCGAGCCAGATGATCGAGTCGGCGTTGGAGGGAGCCCGCGCGTAGGCGCGGACGGCATCGGCCAGGCGTTGTTCATGGGCCGCGCGCGTGGGCTCGGGAATCTCTGGGCGGGACAGCGGCTCGCCCAGCATGGAAACCGCCTCGACTGACCCGCCGACGACGGGAGCGCTGGTTACGGATGAAGCGCTCCGGCACGCGACGAGCCCGCAGAGCGATGCGCCGAGCACGAAAGCGGCGGGAACACTGTAATGGCGGCCGACTGCTTGCATAACTTATCCCGGTCTTTTGGATTCACGCCAGGACACAAACGTTACGTGGAGCGAATATGGCGAAAGACGACGATACCGGCACTCTCACCGAGGCGGAGCGGAGGCGGCGCAGCAAGGAGGCGGCCTCCAGGCTTCCGATGCGCGACGAAGACTGGGATCACATGGCCGGGATCCGCGTGGTCGCGATTCTCCTCAAGAGCGTCGCGGTCGTGCTGCTTCTCGTGATGCTCGCGCAGATCTACTTCACGCTCACGGATCCATCGGGGATGCCGGTCACGCCGGGTACGATCATGGGCGAGGCGGTCCGCCTGCTGGCGTTCGCCGCGTTTCTCTGGGGTGGGGCGGATCTCGCGCTGATGCTCACCCGGTCGCACCACGAGACGCGCGCGACGAGAATCCTGATGCAGCGGCAGAACAACCTGCTGTACAAGATCCTCCGCGGCGAGCGAAAGATGGGTAAAGGGCCGGAATGACAACGAGCAAGGAAACGGACTGGATGAACCATCCCGTTCTCCGCAAGCTCGTACACGAGATCAACGCGCTCACGCTGGCCGAGCGCGTCACGCTGGTGAAGGGGCTGATCCCGGGCATCGCCGAAGAGCTGAGCGACCGCGAGTACGAAGGGTTCGTGGAATCCGTGCGGTTGAAAGGCGAGAGGTTCCACGAAGCCCAGGCGCACCCTGGCGAAGGGCGGGCGGCGCGCATGACGCCGGGGGAGCGCGATCTCGAGAAGCGCTGAATGAGCTAGCCTCCCTCCGCTAGCTTTCTCCTTCGCCACAAGGAGAACGCGCAATGCAATACCGGAAGTTCCCGGGCATCGATTCACCGGTCAGCGAGATCGGGTTGGGCACCTGGACACTCGCCACTGGCTGGTGGGGCGAGAAGACCGATGACGAGGCCGTGGCCATGTTGCGCCGCGCGCACGAGCGCGGCATCACGTTCTTCGATGCCGCGGACAGCTACGGGAACGGGCGCAGCGAGCGCCAGCTGGCCAGCGCGTTCCGCGGGATGCGCGACCAGGTCGTGTATGGGACGAAGATCGGCTACGACATCTACGACCCGTCAGCGCAGGCCGCCCGCCGCGGGCAGAGCGAGCTGCCGCAGAAGTTCGACGCGGAGTACATCCGCTTTGCCGTGGACCGCTGCCTCGAGCGACTCGAGACCGACTACATCGACGTGCTCCAGCTGCACAACGTCAAGATGGAGCACGTGCGTGACGGTCAGACTTGGGAGACGCTGCGCGAGCTGAAGCGCGAGGGAAAGATTGGGGTGTGGGGCGCGGCGTTCGGCCCCGCGATCGGCTGGCTGTACGAGACGGTCGAGCTGTTCGAGCGGGAGCCGGACATCGGCACGGTGCAGATGATCTGGAACGTGCTCGAGCAGCATCCGGGAACCGCGATGATCGAAGCCGCGCGCGCGCACGCGCCTGACTGCCGGTTCAACGTGCGGGTGACGCATGCTTCCGGAATGCTGGAAGGCAAGTACAGCGAGGACACCGTGTTTCCAGCCAACGACCATCGAAGGCATCGCCCCCGGTCCTGGCTCGTCAACGGGATCCGGAAGGTTCGCACTCTCGATTTTCTGGCGGCGCGGATGACGCTGGGGCAGGCGGCGCTCAAGTGGCTGCTCGCCGAGCCGATGGTGATCACCACGCTGCCGAACATCTACGACGAGGAGCAGTTGGATGAGTTCGCCGCGGCGAGCGACAAGGCGGATCTGGTCGCGGACGACTTGCGGCGGGTCGCCGAGCTCGCGTCGCGGAATTTTGGAGTCGAGGAAGAGCCGATGAATTACAAGGGAACAATGGAACGGGTGGTCGCTTGATCAACGCCTGGCACGACCTTCCGGCCGGGCCGCAGCCTCCCGACCACGTGACGGCGGTCGTCGAGATCCCACGCGGCAGCCGGAACAAGTACGAGCTCGATAAAATCTCCGGCCTGATCCGGCTCGACCGCGTGCTTTATTCGGCGGTCCACTACCCCGGCGATTACGGGTTCATCCCGAGGACGCTGCACGAGGACGGCGATCCGCTCGACACCCTCGTGATGATCAACGAGCCGACGTTTCCCGGCTGTCACATCGACTGTCGTCCGCTGGGCGTCCTTCGCATGCTGGATCGGGGCGAGCCGGACGACAAGGTCCTGGCCGTTCCCATAAACGATCCGTATTACGGCGAATACTTCGACATCGCGGACCTGCCCGGCCACTTTCTCAAGGAAGGGGAGCACTTCTTCTCGATATACAAAGATCTCGAAGGGAGGCGCGCGGAGATCCAGCGGTGGGAGAAGAGCGAGCTCGCGGCGGAGGTCATCCTCGATTCAATGCGGCGATACGAGGAGAAGTATCTGCAGCACGGGCCGTAGCGAAAGCGAGCCTGACGAGAGATTAGTCCCGTCAGGCTCGCGTCAGGCGTTACCAGTCTGTCCGGCGTTACGTTTTTTCCGTCTCGACCGACTAAACCGGTCTCACCGTGCCGTGGTCGACTGGCTCGGGGCCGCCGCGCAGAAAGAGATACTCGTACAGCACGGCCGCCAGGATCGCGCCGAGGATGGGCGCCGTCCAGTAGATGAGCTGGCCTTCGTACACGCCGCTGGCCACCGCCGGGCCGAACGACCGCGCCGGGTTCATCGATCCGCCGGTGATGGGACCTATCGCGAGAATTCCCGCAGTGATCGCGAACCCGATCGCCAGGCCGCCTACGCGAGGCGCCTTCGGATCGACCGCCGTGCCGAACACCACGAGCACGAACACGAACGTCGCGACCAGCTCCGCGATGAATGCCTGCGTCCCGGTGACGTCCAGAGAGATGAATTGACCGCCTCCCCGCGCCGCCTCGAAGACGGGATCCGGGAAGACTACTTTCAGCAAGTACGCGCCGATCATCGCTCCCAGCAGCTGTGCGACCAGATAGACGCCCGCCATCATCGGCTCGATCCGCCTCACCGCCAGAAATCCGATGGTGACCGCGGGATTGAAATGTCCCGAGATCCGCATCAGCGCGGTCACCATTATCGCGATCACCAGACCGTGCGCGAGGGCGATCTCCAGCAGCCCTGCCTGCGATCCCGAGATCGCTGTCCCCATTATCGCCGCCCCGCCCATGAATACCAGCGCGAACGTGCCGACGAGCTCTGCCGCAAAATGTCTCAGCGAGTCCCTCATCCCCTTCCTCCGCTGTAGTGCCGGCAGAAGCCGGCGTGTTTTCTCAACTGGCCCGACGGATCACCAGTGCGGCGTTGATTCCGCCGAAGCCGAACGAGTTCGTCAGCATGTGCTCGACTTTCCGGTCGCAACCGGCGCCGGGAAGGTAGTCAAGATCGCACGCGTCGTCGGCGACCGAAAGGTTGATCGTCGGCGGGAGCCAGCCCTCATACAGCGCGAGCGCGCATATGCCGGCCTCGATCGCCCCTGACGCGCCGAGTGCGTGGCCGTAATAGCCCTTCGTGCCGCTGATCTTGATGCGGCGCGCGTGCTCCCCGAAAACGGTCTTGATCGCGAGCGTCTCCGTGGCGTCGTTCAGCGGGGTGGAGCTCCCGTGCGCGTTGACATACTCGATCTCGCCGGGTGAGAGGTCCGCGTCGGCCAGCGCGATCTTCATCGCGCGCGCGGCCTGCGAACCGTTGGGCAGCGGGGCGGTCATGTGGTGCGCGTCGTTGGTGACACCGAAGCCCGCGACCTCGCCGTAGATCCGCGCGCCGCGAGAGACAGCCCGATCGTATTCCTCCAGGATCAGCGTTGCCGCGCCCTCGCCCATCACGAAGCCGTCCCGGTGTCTGTCGAACGGACGCGACGCATGCTCCGGGTCGTCGTTGTTCGTGGACATGGCGCGTATGAGCGCGAACGCGCCGAAGCACAGGGGCGAGAGGGGCGCCTCCGCCCCGCCGGCAATCATGACGTCGGCGTAGCCATCCCGGATCTGCCGGAACGCGTCGCCGACTGCGATCGCGCCCGACGCGCAGCTCATCGAGTTCGTGGAGTTGGGTCCCTGGACGCCGAGTTCTATCGCGACGTTGCAGCTGGCCGACCCGCCGAACACCGCGAGCGCGAGCGTGGCGTCCACACCCCGCAGCCCCTCGCGCATGAACACTTCCGCCTGCTGCTCGCCGTACGCTACGCCGCCGAGGGCGGTGCCCATCATCGCGCCAACCCGCTCGCGGTCCTCGCTCTCCATCCGGATCCCGGCGTCGTCCAGGGCCATGCGCGCGGTTACCACCGCAAACTGCGCGAACCGGTCCAGCCGTCTCGCGCGCTTGGAGTCGAGGTGGTCGGTGGCAACGTAGCCGGTCACCTCCGCGGCGTTGCGGCTGCGAAACGGGGCCGGATCGAAACGCGTCACGCTGCGCACGGCGGAGCGGCCGGCGCGAAGTCCGCTCCACAGTCCGTCGCGCGTCACGCCGATGGGCGTGATCGCACCGATACCTGTAATGGCGACGCGGCGCCTCATCCGTGCTCCACGCGGCCTGCCGCGTCGCGCTCGGCGACTCGCGCCAGTCCCGCGAGAGTGCGGCTCGCGATGCCGTGGATGAACACGGGGCCGATTACCAGCCGGGCGGCAGGCACGCCGATCACCGGCCAGCGGGGCCCATCCCACGCGTGCACGATTCTCACGCGCGTCCCTCCCGCCGCCTGCTCGAAGCTCCACTCCACGTCCATCTCCTTCGTAATGCCTTCGATGTGCCGAAACCGGATCGCGGGCCGTCCGGGGACGATCTCCATGAGTGATAACCACCAGGTTGGCCAGCCGATAGGACCGAATTGGCGGTAAGCGGACATCTCGACGACCGCGAAGCCCGCTCGCGACCGCTCGCGTATCCGCACGAAGCGATAGTGCGCCAGATGCGCCGGCCAGCTCTCGACATCGCGCGCGACGTCGAACATCGACGCTGGCGGAGCGGCGACCAAGCGCTCATCGGTGGTCTCCATCGCGCGGCCGAGCGGCATCGCCCCGAGCGAGCCAGCGGGGGGCGCGCCACCGATCATCGCGGCGCCCAGCTCGTAGTCACCCGAAACGCGAATCGCTTGCTGACGCGCGCCTGCGCGCCGACGGCCTCCTCGACCAGCCCGGCGAGCTCCCTGGACGTAAAACCCCGTAACACGGAGACGACTCCGTCGTGGCGACTGACCGGATGAAAGCGCAATGGGAACGATGCGACCCATAGTCCTCCGGCCGCTGTCCAGCTGCGCCGCAGGTCGCTGACCACGACGCGCGTGCGCGCTACGCGATCCATCTCACGCAGCAGGTCGATGCCCCTCGGGCCGGGAAAGTGATGCAGCACCTGCGAGCAGGTGACTACGTCGACGCTCTTGTCCGCGAAGGGAAGGCGCAGCGCGTCCGCGCAGACGGCAGCGTCGACCTGCCGCGCGCTCGCCGCTGCAAGCTCCAGCGCGACGTCGACACCGAGCGTACCGAGCGCGATTCCGTGGCTCCGCGCGTAACTCCTGGCCCGCGCGGGGATGTCGCCCAGCCCGGTGCCAATGTCGAGCAGCATCGCGACTGGCGGTAGTCCGCGCAACGCGGGCTCGAGCTCCGCCAGCAGCGCCGACGCGCCTCCGAAGAGCGCGTTCGCACGCGCGACATCGCCCATCGAGCGCTGAACCACGCGCGGGTCGAGGCCGCTGCCGTCCAGAATCTCGGTGCCGTCCCGCCGCGCAGGAGTGAGCATCGTCACCATCGCCGCTATCGCTCGAGCTCGGCGTACCCGCCGCGGTAATACAGCAGCGGATGCAGGTCGCTCGCATCCGCCGCCTCTACGTTGCCGACGAAGATGGTGTGATCACCGCCCTCGAAGCGATGCGTCAATCCACACTCGAGATGAGCGGCGGCGCCTGTAAGGACGGCCGCGCCGTTCGAGCCGCGCGTGTACGAGGTTCCGTCGAACCGATCGTTGTCGGGATCGCTGAACCGGCGGGCGAGCTCCTCCTGGCCGGCGGCGAGCACGCTCACCGCGAAAGCCGTCGAGGTCTCCAGGATCCGATGCATCACCGTTCCGTGGTCGATGCATATGAGTACGAGCGGCGGCTTGAGGCTCAGCGAGCAGAACGCGCTCACCGTAATGCCGTGGTCCACGCCTGTATCGTCCACGGCGGTGACCACTGTCACCCCGCTCGCGAACCTGCTCAGCACGCTGCGGAAGCGGTATTCGTCGATCTGTGTCATCGGCCGGGGGCGATCAGGAAGCGAAGGTTGGACAGGCGCAACACCTCGGCGGGTGGCACAAAATCTCCAGCCGCCCCGACGAGCAGATCGGCCAGGTCTCTACGGCGCCCAAGCACGCGCACCACGCGATTCATCATGCGGGGGAATGCAACGGCGGTGCCGACGAGCCGCTCCAGCCTCCATTTCGCTCCGAATTCAGCGCGGCGCGCGCGGTCGTACGCGGCGAGAGGAGCGTCGCCGCCACTCCGCGATCCCAGGGAATCGATCACGAATCCGCTCAGCATCTCTCCGCCGCGCAGCGCGGCATAGATGCCTTCGCCGGTGAACGGATCGAAGAAATCCGCCGCGTCTCCCACGACGGCGGCTCCCGGGGCCCACGCTCTCCGTACCGCGGACGCGAAAGGACCGGTGGCGCGCACGGGAGTGATCTGCCGCGCGCCGGCGAAGCGCTCCCGGAGATGCGGGCGGTCGTCGATCCATTCCTCGAAGAACTCGGCGCGCGCGCCGGCCAGCTCTTTCGCGCGGGACACGGGGACCACGATCGCGACGTTGATCAGTCCGCCCCCGACCGGCGCAAGCCCGAGATATCCCCAGCGATCCACGTGCATCTCACCGACTCCGTCCATGCCGGCGACGCCGGAGTAGTGCGCGACGAGGGCGATGCGACTGGGCCAGCGCGAGCGGCGGGCAAGGCCGAGCCGGCGCGAGACGATGGACCGCAGGCCGTCGGCGCCGATGACGAGCCTCGATCCGAGCGTCACGCGCCGGCCCTCGCCGTCCGAGACCACGGCGCCCGTCACCCGCCCGTCGCCATCGCGCGCGAGATCGACAACGCGCGTTCCCTCCTGCACGCACGCGCCGGCGGACCGCGCGCGGTCGAGCAGGATCGAATCGAGCAGCGTCCGTCGTAGCGCGAGCCCGGTGTCACGATATCCCTGAAAGCCGTGCTCTCCGGCGAAATGTCCGCGGAAGCTCTCGCCGCTCGGCGCGCGGACCATCATGCCGTCGAGCTGCGCGGCTCCGGCGGCTTCCACGCTCTGCAATGCGCCCATGGCCTGCAGGATGCGCGACGCCTGCGGGCTCAGATACTCGGAGCACACCTTGTCGCGCGGGAAGCGCGCGCGGTCGAGCACGAGTACGTTCACCCCGTGCGAGGCGAGGAACCACGCGGTCGATGATCCCGCTGGACCGGCTCCGGCGACGATCACATCGGCGTCCCGCGAATGCGCCGCGCTCACGACACCGCCCGGGTCATCCGCTGGAACAGACCCATGTATTGCCAGTGCGGACGCGGGAGATGCAGTACGGAGGCGATACGCGTGAGATACGGGAGAATGACCGAGCGCGAGTCGGCGGAGAACATGAAGCGCGGATGGTCGGCGGCGAATCTTCGCAGACGGGTGACCGCCGCCTCGAACTGGAGCGCTGGCGAGAAGTAGAAGCTCGGCGCGAGCAGCGTGTCGCCCGCGGCCACCACCCCTTCGTCCAGCGCGATGCGATGCAGAGTCGTGCCGGGATAAATGCGCAGGCCCACGGTGAGATACACGGCGTCGCCTCTGCCGAGCCGCCACGCGGCAAATGACAGAGTTTCCTCGAGCGTGGCCGCGGTCTCTCCCGGGCCGCCGACCAGAAATATCCAGAGCATGCGTATGCCGGCGCGCTCCACCCGCCCCGCGACTTCCCTCGCCTTCGCGGCGGTAAAGCCTTTCTCCAGGCGGTCGAGCACGGCGTCACTGGCACTTTCGGCCGTGATGCCGAGCGTTCGAAACCCGGCCGCGCGCATTGCGGACAGTAGCTCGCGCGGAGCGGTGGCAGGCGTGAAATTGGTCGTGTCCAGCTGCACGCCGAGCCGGCGGCGCTCGATCTCCTCGCACACCTCGATGGCGTGGCCGGGCGGCGAATTGAACGTCGAGTCGACGAAGTCAACGTGGCGCACGCCCGCGTCCCGGCGGAGCTCCGCGATCTCATCCGCGACGAGCGCCGGGCTGCGCGTGCGGTAGCCGAAGCCTTCGACGTTCCGGTACGTGCAGTACACGCAGCGATACACGCAGCCGCGCTTCGTCTGCACCGGCACAGTGGCGCCGTGCCGCTGATAGCGCTTGAGATCGATCCATCGCGCGAGTGAGGGCGGGGGGAGTGAATCGAGATCGGCGTCCTCGCCGGGCGGCGTGAAGGTGATCCTTCCGTTGTCGCGCCGGACGAGCCCGGGAATCATTCCCGGCTCCCTGCCTTCGGCGAGCGCGGAGACGAGCGCCACGCTCGCGCGCTCGCCGTCGCCCGCAACGGCGTAGTCCACGTCCAGCTCGGTGAACAGCGCTTCGGGCGCGACGCCGAAAGCCGCGCCGCCCGCGACGAGGCTGGAGCCGTGCGGCGCAGCCGCGCGCAGTTCGCGCACCACCGCAGCCGCCTCCGGCGTGTAATGCTGCAGAGCCACCGCGTCGCTGTTGTCGATGTTGCGCACCGAGACACCGATCAAATCGGGCTTGAATCGGCGCGCGGCGTCGCCGGCCGCGGCGACTGGTGCGCCCTCGAAGCAGAGATCGAGCAGACGCACGTCGTGACCCGCGTGCTCGAGCGATGAGGCGACGGCGGCCAGACCGTTGGGGACGACGGGGTACGGCTGCCGCTCCGTGTTCGTGCTGACGAGCAGGACGCGCGCGCGCGAGCCGGCGCGGCGCGTGCGGCCCGGAGGGCGGACTACGCTAGCCGCCGACAAGAAACATGGTCCCCGCGATCGTCGCGCCCGCCACCGTCGCGAGCGTGTTGACCGCGTCGTTGTCCATCCAGCGGGCACCGCGGACCAGCCGCGTTTCCCGGCCACAGTGGTGAACTTGCTGCTCGGTCTCAGTGCCGCAGCCGGGACAGAGCCGGCGGGCCTGTAGAGTTGCGCCAAGGAATGAGTCTATGAGCATGCCAACTACTCCAGCAAAAAAAGCGGCGAGCGCCACGAAATGAGGCCAATCAATAGTTAGCACTGTGCCGGCGACAACGGCGGCCCCGGCAGCCGCGCCCAGCGATCCGGCCAGCGTCACGCCGCCCGAAGTCCCGCGTGTGAGGATCTTCCCGGAGATGATCGACCGCGGCTCTGCGCCGAACGCGAGGCCGATCTCCGTGGCCCAGCTGTCGGCGGCCGCGGCGGCGATCGCGCCCGCGCCGGCGGCGAGCCACACGACAGAGCCGGTCGCCGCCCAGGCAAGAGCTGCCGCGGCGAACACCCCGCCGTTGGAGAGCACCTGGACCGCGTCGCGTTGGGCGCCCTTGGCAATGACGTCCCGGGTGAGCGCGCGCTTCCGTTCGGAGCCGAACGCTGACAGCGCCGACGTCAGCGTGAAGAAGACGACCAGCAGCACACCCCAGCTCCAGCCGGCAGCGACGGCTGCCGCCCCCACAACCGTGGCGGCAGCCGCGCCGGACGCCGTGAGCAAGCGAAGGCGCGCCGCAACGGCGCTGACGATCGCCGCAAGTGCGGCGCCGGCCAGCCAACGAAGGATCACTGCGTCGTCAGCGTTGATGAGAGTTCCGGCGCAGGTTAGCTTGGGCGCTCCCTTCAGACGTGCCCATTTCCGCGACAATGCCAGCCACAGTCGACGCACTCCTCCCGCTCAGCCTGCTCGAATCCGTACGCGGCGCTGACACGCCCGAGGACGCGGAAGACGAATATGTCCACGAGCTCCGCAACAAGCGACTCGGACTCAGCGACACGGTGTACGCCGAGATCCAACGGTACACCGACGATGCCAAGAAGAATCGCAGGGTCGGGAACGATAAAGCGGTCGCGATTGCGACACTGATCGGGCGGCGGCCGGATGCTGAAACCGTATTCCGTGCGGCGGGGAAGCGACTCGCGGGTCAGATGTACGGGTCCATCTCCTCCTCGCGCCGCGCGTTTCTGCGCTTGCTGCCGGCCTTCATTGCGCGACCATTGGCGCTGGCCGGTGGTCGCCGCGTGGCGAAGAGGTACTTGAACGGATCGCTTGGCCGCGTTGGGGGATACGTCATGCTCTCGGTCGGAGATTCGGCCACGGCCAATACGGCGCCGAGGGGAATCGGGTGTACGTTCTATGAATCGAGCCTGGGCGAGCTGTTGAGATTGCTCGTGGATGGAGGAGGCGCGATCGAGCATGTACGCTGCGTTGGTAGGAACGAAGGATCGTGTGAATGGCGGGCAGAATGGAGATGATATGTCTGCATTCCTGGTTAAGCTGACGAGCGCGGTGTGCGTTATCCGTTTTTCCCGTTAGGCGTTTTTGCGTGCCTATTTACTGCACGAGGCGAGCACCTTGGCGCGCAGACCGCAGAGCATTCGACGAGTGTCGATTACTTCCTTGCTGAGAGTCTCCCACGCGGCCTGAGGGAGGATGCCGTAGTCCCGAGCGAGCTGAAGCTGATACTCGAGTTCCATGCTGGACTTGCGGCTGATTTCGAGAAATCTCGCAAGCTCGGGTTGGCTCGAAGTACCGCAACCTTCCACGATATTGAAGGCGATTGACTCGGCGGAAGCCGTGATTTGGGATCGGAGTGACGCGTAGCCCGTCCGTGGGAAACGGTCGGTTGCCCTCCTGGCGCTTATCGCGAGCGCATGCGCTTGCTCCCATACGCGTAGTTTTCGGTAATCCTGCATCCGGAAAGAAATGCCTTTCGAGATGCTTTCTCGATCATCAAACCGCGGCGCTGCAACGCGAATCATCGCCCGTCACTGCGCATAACGCCTCAAACGTCCTAACAGAAAACGGTCAAACGGGAAACGCATACCGCGCCCTGTCCTTCCATCCGCCTTCAGGTCATCTCCCTCCCGACACCAAACGATGCTGACCCCCAGCTCCCTCTCCGCCATCCAGCAAGCCATCAAGGAATCCGGCCTCGACGGCTGGCTGATATTTGATTTTCACGGCCTCAATCCCGTCGCGGCAGGAATGCTCCGCCTGGAAGGGATGACTACCCGCCGGCTCTTCGCGTTCATCCCGCGGGACGGACAGCCGGTCGCCATCTCGCATGCCATCGAGCAGGGTCCGTGGAAGCACTGGCCGCCCGAATGGAAGAAGGTCGAGTACAGCGGCTGGCGCGTGCTCGAATCGACCTTGGCGGAGATCGTCGGCGGGCGGCGCGTCGCGATGGAATATTCGGCGGGCGATGCGGTGCCCTATCTCGACCGCGTTCCGGCCGGGGTGATCGAGATGGTTCGCGCGGCGGGTGCCACGGTCGAATCGTCGGCTGATCTGGTCACGCGCTTCTACGCGGTCTGGAATCCGGAGCAGCTCGCTTCGCACCAGCGCGCGGCGGAAACGATCGCGCGAATCGCGCACGAAGCGATGGCGCTCGCGGGCGAGCGCTCGAAAACCGGCTCACCGATGAAGGAGTACGAGCTGCACCGCTGGATCCTCGAGCAGTTCGCGAAGGAAAAGCTGGAAACCGATCACGGGCCCATCGTTGCCATCGGGCCAAACGCCGCCAATCCGCACTACGAGCCCACTGCCGGCGAGTCGGCGCTCATCGAGCGCGGCGCGATCCTGCTGATCGATCTATGGGCGCGCGAGCCGGGTGGAGTTTACGCGGACCAAACCTGGATGGGCTCGCTCGGCGAGCCCAGCGCGCGCAACGTGAAGATCTGGGAGGCGATCCGCGACGCGCGCGACGCCGCGGTTCAGCTGTTACGCGACCGGCTGAAGAGCGCGACGCTTGTCCGTGGCGGAGAAGTGGACGACGCGGCCCGCGCCGTGATCGAGCAGCGCGGCTTCGGGCCCCATTTCATCCACCGCACAGGCCACTCGATCGATCCACGCGACCTGCACGGCTCCGGTCCGCACATCGACAACCTCGAGACGCGGGAAGAGCGCACGCTGCTGGCCGGCGTCGGCTTTTCGATCGAGCCGGGGATCTACCTTCGGGGTGACGTGGGAATGCGGACCGAGGTCAACGCGTTCATGGCGGCCGAGCTCGTCGTGACGCCGCGAGAGATACAGCGGGACCTGATCATCGTGTGACCGCCGGCTCCGCCGCGATGGCGGACCAGATGGCAGTGTCTTCGCCTCCAAGCCCGTACAGCGCGAACTTCCGTATCCCGAGCCGCCGCGCGTCGCGCACGATTCCGGCGATGAGCACCGCGTCGTTCACCCAGATCTCGCCGCGTCCCGGTGCGCGGGCACGCAGCGTCGCGCTTGACTCGTCGCGGACAAAATCGACGCCCCAGTCGCGGGCCGTCGCCACGGCTTGCTCGAAAGACACGCGGGATCGCGGCTCCCCCCCGCGCCACATGAACCCGTCGGCGGGAATGAGCAGCATCACGCGATGCGCCCCGATCTCCGCCGCGCGCGCGCCAACCAGTCTCGACATCCTGTTCCGTGGAGCGGACGGCCCCGGCGAAGCCGGCTCCAGCTCGAGCCGTACGGCGAGAAGATCCGTCACGGCCCCGAGATGGCGCCCGGGGTACGCGGCCGTGTCGGCGGCGGGGACGACCATGATCACGGGCGCGACGTTGCGCCCCCGCGCCGAATCGGCGACGGCAGTGACGAGCGCGACGAGCGCGTCCACGTCGCGAGGGCCCAGCGCCCGGAAGTCGAGCACTATTCCGCCGCGTCCGGCGCTGTCGGCCAGCGCGGCCACCTGCGATGCGAATCGCCGCCGCGCCTCGGGCAGCGGCATGAGCGCCCGCAATATGTCCGGCCGGTATCCCGCTTCGCTCCAGTTGCTGACTATCAGAAGCTGCCGGCCGGTCGCGAGCGAACGCTGATCGAGTCCGCGGCAGCGCGATTCGACGGTGAAGCTGATGCTGTCCGGGGTCGCGCACGCGGCGGCTACGGGACTTCCGGCCGCCAGGACATTTGCGCGCGTGAGCGCTGGCTCGTCAGAGCCGGGGAACACCACGACCATCCACTCCTCCGCGGGACGCGGTGCGGATCGCAGCAGCGCGCAGCCGCAGAGCAGCAGCAGGAGCAGCCCCGCACCGGCGGATAGCGGCCGGACGAGCCTGCGACCACGCGAGGAATTATCTGGTGATTCGGGTACTGTTTGTGCGTTACCGTTACTCAATGGCAATCGAGCTCTCTCGGCCGCGGGTAGCGGCGTTCTTTGTATCGGTTCTGGTGCTGGCTTCGCAGGCATGTGCCCGTGGGGAGGAGCCCGCCTACGCGAAGTCTCCCAACGGCAGCGGGCCGCGAATCACGGTCATCGAAGTTCCGGCGGAACCGTATCGGTCCGTCCTGGTCACCAGCGGCGTACGGCTCGCCGGTACGGTGTTGTTCACCGGTGCCCGCCCGCAGGATTCGACCGTGACCCCGGCTCGGGATCAGAACGTCTGCGGCGCTTCCATCCATCTTCCGACGCTGTCGCTGCAGGACAGTACTCTGGCCGACGTCGTCGTCTGGCTCGCCGACATTAGAACGGGACGTCCGCTTCCCGTTTCCAGGCGCTTCGAGCTGGTCGCGGAGAAGTGCAGCTTCACACCGCCTGTGCAGGCCATCGTAGCAGGGGGCACGCTCAACGTCAGGAACGACGACGCCGTCATTTACAGAAGTCACGTTGTTGACTCGCGCACCGGCGAGACCATTACTGAGCTGCCTTTCACCGACGCCGGCCAGGTGATCCCGGTCGACCGACAGCTCGCGGCGCCCGTGCTGCTCGAGGTGAAGTCGACGTCGCATCCATGGATGCGGGCCTGGGTCGCGGCTTTCGATCATCCCTATTTCTCCGTCACGGGGAAGGGCGGCGGCTTCATGATCGACGGTGTCCCGCAGGGAGCGTACACGCTGAAGGCGTGGCATCCCGCTCTCGGCGTCACCAGCCATCCCGTTGCAATCGGACCTGGAGGCGCATTGGTCACGCTCAAGTTCGGCGACCCGGCTCCGCCGGTGAGTTCCGCTACTGGCGCGCAATGACGCGGTCTATCGCCATCGCCAGGAATAGCAGCGCCAGGTAGAGCAGTGAAAAGCGGTACAGCCACCAGGCGAGACCCTTCCACTCGGCGGTTCTGCGCAGCTTGATGATCGCGCCGAGAAATATTCCGTCCAGCAACAGGGCGCTTCCGAGATAGATCCAGCCGAGCGCGCCGAACGCCACCGGCAGGACGGTGAGCGGGATGAGGATGAACATGTACCAGAGCATCTGGTCCATCGTTTCGCGCTCGCCCCAGACGAGGGGGGCCATCGGTACACCGGCGTTGCCGTAATCCTTCTGCTTGAGCAGAGCCAGCGCCCAGAAGTGCGGCGGGGTCCAGTAGAACACGATGGCGAACAGGTAGAGCGCGGTGAGATCTATCCCGTTCGTGACCGCGGCCCAGCCTACCAACGGAGGAAACGCGCCCGCCGCGCCACCGATCACGATGTTCTGTGGGCTCGATCGCTTGAGCCAGCGGGTGTAGATGAGAACGTAGAAGTAGAACCCGCCGAGCGCGAGCGCGGCGGTCAGCAGGTTCGCGAAGCGCGCGAGCAGGAACGTCGCGGCAGTGGAGAGCGCGACCCCGAAGGCGAGCACCGCCGCCGGAGACATCCGGCCGCTGGGAATCGGGCGCAGCTTCGTCCGCGCCATAGTGTCGTCGATGTCGCGATCGAAATACATGTTGACCGCGTTCGCCCCGCCGGCCATCAGATAGCCGCCGGCCAGCACGACCAGCAGGAGCAGCGCTGAGGGACGGCCGGCGACGTACATCGGCGCCACTGTCGTCACGAGCAGCAGCAAGATGATCCGCGGCTTGGTGAGTGCGAGCAGGTCGCGTCCCAGCGATCCGATCGCGGGGGTCATCGTGCCGGTTTCCGGCCGGCAGGCTCGCATGCGCGGGTCAGGTATCTCAATTCGGCGCTACGCTCCCAACAGCGGGAGCCAAGACGCGCCTTCATGAGGCAGCTGAGCCGCTTACGCGAGCCTGCCTGGCGACCGCCGCGAAAACGAAGGTCGTCAGCCACACGAGCGTTCCCAATGCCTGGTGCAGGATGCGGAGATGAAGCGGCAGCCCGGTCTCGACCATTCCGGCCGCGACCAGGATTTGTGCGACCACCACCGCGAAAGCGATCTGTGCCCAGCGTCGCGTCGTCCCCGGCTCGCCGCGCTTGCGGAACGCGATCACCAGGCCGAGCAGATGCAGCAGGAGTGCGACGGCGAGAATCCGGTGGAGAATCTGGGCTGCCAGCGGCGCCCCGGTGACTGTTACCGCTCGGCAGTGCGGGAAGCCCACGCACGACACCGCGGCACCGGCGAGATTGGCAGTGATTCCGCCAAGGAGCACGGCGAGAAAGGCGGTGGCAGCCGCGGCACTGGCTCCCCGGATCGCGCGGGCCGAAGCTTTCGGCGGCCGGTGAATCAGCGAGCGACTCCGGACGGCGGCCAGCGCGAGCGCGCCGATCAGCATCATGGCGATCGCGAGGTGGACGACGACGGCGGCGGCGTGCAGCTCGAGTTTGACGGTCAGCGCTCCGAGGAGCGCCGCCGCCACGACCAGCGCGGCGCCGGCGGCGGCGGGCCGGAGAACTCCGCCCGGTCCGCCGACTCCGGGAGTCGCGCGCGATCGCCATGCGGCGAACAGCAGCGTCAAAACGAGGAGAGTGAGCGCCGCCGCGACATACCGGTGAGTAACCTCGATTATCAGATCCACCCGCTGGAGGGGCGGGAACCAGAACCCGTGGCACTTGGGCCAATGGTCGCCGCAGCCCATTCCCGATCCGGTGATGCGGACGAAGGCGCCGAGGACTGCCTGCAGGTACGCGAACGTCAGAGCCGCGTACGAAAGGAGCGTCAGTGAGGGAGCGCTAGCCAAGTGGCGATCAGTAGGGCAGCGAGCGCGACCGCGGGCAGGATGGCCCATCCGATCTCGAGCTCGCGCGAGGAAGACGGGCCGTTGTCCGCGGAGGCGACACGCCTGTCCGGTCCCCAACGCATCCCGCCGCGGCGCGACTGTTTCCTGCGATCATCGGGGTAGCTGCCGCCGGCCGCGCCCATGAGCACCGACCTGATCAGCGCGCCATGGGCGATGACGCATGAGACTGCGGCTATCCAGAAGACGATGCGCGCAAGGCCGGGGCTCATGGCAGGGAAGGTACTCGCCACCCCTGGGGCTTTGCACTACCGTATGTCGTCATGAATTCCAACGACAAGGAAACCGCAGACCTTCCGCGCACGATCGGACTCTGGTCGGCCGTAGCGATACTCGTCGGCTCGGTCATCGGGTCCGGCATCTTCCGATCACCCGCCGCGATCGCGGACCGTGTGCCCAGCGCCACGGGCATGATGCTGGTCTGGGTGGCCGGCGGCGCGTTCGCGCTGTGCGGTGCGCTGACCGTAGCGGAGCTGTCCGCCGCCTTCCCGCGAAGCGGGGGGCCTTACGTCTATCTGAAAGAGGCGTGGGGCAGGCTGCCCGCCTTTCTGTACGGCTGGGCGGAGCTCACGATCATTCGCGCCGCCGCATTGGGCGCGATCGCGACGACGTTCGCCGAGTACTTCATGCGTGCTCTGGGAAATGATCCGAGCGTCGCGCCGTACTCCGATCAGGTCCACTACGTGGCCGCGGGCGCGATCCTGCTCGTGGGAACGCTCAACTACTGCGGCGTGCGATGGGGCACGCTGCTCCAGAACGCGACGACGATCGCGAAGTACGGCGCGCTGCTGGTCATCATAGGGCTCGCGTTCGCAGTGGGGCTGGGCGGAGAAGCGACGGCCGCGATGCCGCCGGCTGTGCCCGAGGGCTCGAGCGCCACGGTCACAGCCGTCCCGATCGCAGCCTTCGGTCTCGCACTGGTCTCCGTGCTGTGGGCGTACGACGGATGGGCCGACCTGAGCAAGGTGTCGGGTGAGGTGAAGGATCCGCAGCGAGTGCTGCCGCGCGCCATAATCATCGGCACGGTCGCCGTTATTGTGGTGTATCTGCTAGCCAATCTTGCGTACCTGTCCGTGTTGTCGGTGGAAGGGATGCGGGGATCGCGGCTGGTCGCTGCCGACGTGGCGTCGAAGGCCATGGGGCCCGCCGGTCTCGCATTCGTTGTCGGGGCGGTGATGATCTCCACCTTCGGGACTCTGAATGGCTCGCTGCTGACCGGGCCGCGAGTGCTGTTCGGGATGTCCGAGCACGGCTCCGTGTTCGCGCGGCTGGGGCGGGTCCACCCGCGGTTTCAGACTCCCCACGTCGCCATCGGGACCGCGACGATTCTGGGAGCGCTGTTCGTCCTGGTCGGAACCTTCGAGAACCTGGCGGATGCGTTCGTGACGGCGATCGTGCCCTTTTATGCATGGGCGGTCGCAGGGATCTACTTGTTGCGGCGCCGGTCCGGGTATGAGCCGCCATTCAGAGTTCCGGGGTATCCGGTTGTTCCGGCGCTGTTCATCGTGGCGACTATCTACTTGCTGGGTAACGCCTTGCTCGACCCGGGGAGCCGGAACGCGACGATGGCTGTATTCGGCGCCATTCTTCTCGGCATACCCGTTTACTACCTGACCGGCGGGTCGCGCTCGAAACCAGTGTGACCCGAACGATACAATTCCTTATTGCCACCGCCCCCGGCGCAGCCGTAGCTTATGCGCGCCCCGGAAGCTCGCCGATACCGCCCGGCAACGGTTGGGGCGCTTTTGAAAGAGCGTGCTTTTTTCCAAGCAGCACCTTACTTTAGGCCGCCCTTGCAGGCTTTTCCGTCACCCACGCAGCCCCGAGGATAATTCATGAGTAGATCAGTCGTCCGCTTCCTTTCCGGAGCCGTGGTCGCGGTGTGTTCTCTGTTCGTCGCTTCCGGCGCCGCGGCGCAGGGGGTCACGACCGGCGCAATCAGCGGAACGGTGAGGGTCGCGGCGGGTGGAACGCGGGGCGACGCTCGAATCGTCGCCGTGCACGTTTCGTCCGGGACAACGTATGAGACAAGGTCCCGCCAGGACGGGCGATTCACGCTTCCGGGCATGCGCGTCGGCGGGCCGTACAGAGTAACGGCGACCGCGATCGGCTTCGAAGCGCAGACCAACGACGATGTGTACGTCAATCTCGGCGGCACTACGGATCTGGATTTCGCGCTGCGCGAAGCGGCTGTGCAGCTCGGGCAGGTGACCGTTACCGCCGAAGGCGAGACGGTTTTCAGCTCCGGAAGAACTGGTGCCGCGACGTCCGTCACGAGGGAAGTCATCAGCACCCTTCCGTCGCTGTCGCGCCGGATCGAGGACTTTGCGCGACTGACGCCGCAGTACGGCGGGAACATGACCTTCGCGGGCCAGGACAACCGTATGAACAACGTCACGGTGGACGGCTCGTACTTCAACAATTCGTTCGGTTTGCAGGGACAGCCCGGTGACCGTACCAACGTGGCTCCGATTTCGATCGACGCCATTGAGCAGGTACAGATCTCGATCGCACCCTACGACGTTCGTATGGGAAACTTCGTGGGAGCCGGCGTCAACACCGTAACCAGAAGCGGAACGAACGAGTTTCGCGGCTCGCTGTACCGCCAGTGGCGGAGCGATGCTCTCACGGGAAAAAGGGCGGGCAACCTTCCCTTCAACCCGGGCAAGTTCGATTTCTCGAACTTCGGCGGCTGGGTTTCCGGCCGCATCATTCCCAACCGGCTGTTCTTCTTCTTCAGCTACGAGGATGAGGAAACGGCCCGCCCCGGTACTACGTTCAGGGCGAATCGGGGGGGCGAGACCGCCGCGGGGAGCGTAACCCGGGTGCTCGAGTCCGATCTGCAGACTCTCAGCTCGTATCTGAAAACGAATTTCGACTATGAGACCGGTGGCTGGCAGGACTATCCCTTCCTGATTCCCGGGCAACGGCTGCTGGCGAAGCTCGACTTCAACATCAACACCGCCAACAAGTTCACCATCAGATACAACCGTCTCGATTCGTCCAGCGATATCCTGGTCTCGAACTCGAACAGCCTTGGCGGCAGCACGAGCAGCGCGAACGGACGGCGGAGCGGCACGGACGCGTTGAACTTCCAAGCCTCCAACTACGCTCAGCTCGAGGATATCCGGTCCATCGTGGGAGAGCTCAACTCCACGTTCAGGTCGAATCTGTCGAACAACCTGATCGTCGGCTACACGACGCAGAACGAGAGCCGCGCGGCCGCCGGCTCGCTGTTTCCGTTCGTGGACATCATGTCGTCCGGCCGTGTGTACACGTCTTTCGGCACCGAGCCGTTCACCCCGAACAACGAGCTGCATTACAACACCTTTCAGATCCAGGATAACCTCACGCGTCACGGGGCGAAGCACACCCTGACCCTGGGCGCGAGCGGCGAATGGTACGAGTCGGAAAACGTGTTCTTCTCGGGCGCGCAAAGCGTATATGTCTACAACTCGCTCGCCGATTTTTACACCGACGCGAACGGGTACCTCGCCAATCCCAACCGCACGACGTCGCCGGTCCAGCTTGCTCTGTTCCAGGTGCGGTTCATGAACGTCCCTGGCGTAGACAAGCCCGCACAGCCGTTGGAGGTTTTTTACGGCGGCGTCTATGTGCAGGACGAATGGCGCGCCAGCGATAGACTCAAGTTCACGATCGGCTCCCGGGTGGACGTGCCCTACTTTGGAGAGACTGGATACGCCAACGCGAATGCGGACGCGCTCACGTTCCGCGACGAGAACGGAGAGGCCGTCAAGTACTCGACTGCGAAGCTCCCGGATCCGAACCTTCTCTTCTCCCCGCGCATCGGCTTCAACTGGAACGCACGCGGCGATCGTACCACCCAGGTCCGGGGGGGCACCGGCATCTTCACCGGTAAGCCGGCTTACGTCTGGATTTCCAATCAGGTCGGTACCACGGGCGTGCTTACGGGTTTCGAATCATTGAGCGGTACTTTTACTAACCGGCCATTTCATCCCGATCCGGACCGGTACAAGCCGACCGCGGCACCCACCGGAGCGCCTGCCGAGAGATACGAACTCGCGCTTACCGATCCGGGCTTCAAGTTCCCGCAGCTGTGGCGCACCGACCTTGGCCTCGACCAGCGCCTTCCCTGGGGGATGACGGGAACCGTGGAATTCCTGTACGGTCGCGATGTCAACGGCGTCTATTACATCAATGCAAATCTTCCAGCGGCGCAGTCGGCGTTCGTGGGCGCGGATAATCGTCCACGGTATGTAGGGGCGTCGTGCAGCAGCGCGACGGTGGGTCCCTGCTCCAACAGAATCAACAACGCCGCTGGCAATCAGGTCTCCAATGCCATAGTGCTGAAGAACCAGAACGTCGGGTATTCGTGGAACGCGGCGGCATCGCTGGAGAAATCGTTCCTCGGAGGATTGTTTGCCAAGGCGGCCTACAGCCATGGCGTATCGAAGAACACCGTCGATCCCGGATCGATTGCATTCGGCTCGTGGAACAACAATCCGCATTCGGGGGACCCCAATAATCCAGGCGTCGCGTATTCGGGGAACTCGCCCGGGCACCGCTTTTTCCTCGCCACTTCCTTGCGGAGAGAGTACTTCAGGCTGGGAGCGACTACGCTCGGGCTGTTCTTCGAGAACCGCAGCCTTGGGAACACCAGTTACACGTTCTCGGGCGACCTGAATGGGGACGGCGGGTCGACCAACGATCTGCTGTACATTCCGGTCGATGCCTCAGAAATGAACTTCCAGACCTACACCCAGTCTGCCAGCGGAGTCATTCCTGCCCGCACGTTCACTGCGGCGGAACAGGCAGCGGCGTGGGAGGCATTCATCCAGCAGGACGAGTATCTGAGATCCCACCGCGGAGAATACGTTCAGCGGGGAGCGCTCTTCCTTCCGTACGTCACACGGGCCGACTTCAGTCTCACTCAGGAGCTGTTCGTTCGCGACCGCGGGTGGCGGAACGGCCTCCAGTTCCGCGTGGACATTTTGAACGTGGGGAATTTGCTCAATAAGGATTGGGGGCAGGGGCAGCGGCTCGTGTCCGGCACTCCCCTGATCGTGCCCACGAGCTCCCAGGGCGGGCCGGCTGATGCGGCGGGACGCGCCCAGTATCGGCTTCGGAGCGTGATTGAAGATGGAAGGCACAGGCTGATGTACAAGTCCTACGAGCCTTCGGGTGGAGGCGGGGATGTGTATCGTGTGCAGATGGGAGTGAGGTACACTTTCAACTGACCGCCGCTGGCAACGAGCTGTGAAAAAATCCCCGGACGCTGTCGTCCGGGGATTTTTCGCGCAAGTACCTCGCTTTCAAGCGCGAAAGCCTAAAAGACGCTCAGGTTTATGTAGCGGCGCGGATTGCGCTGAAAATCGAGAGTTAGCGAGTCCACGCGGGTCACCAGCCGCCGCACGTCGTTGTACAGAGCCGGATCCGTGAGCAGCTTCCCGGCCGTCCCTTCGCCGCTGTCCAGCTTCGCCAGCGTCGAGCTCAGCTGCGCGGAGGTTCGCGACAGCTCCGCGGACAGCTCCACCACGTTGGCGCTGGCGGCTTGCATGTTCCTGAGCGTGGAATCGACCTTGGCCGGATCGACCGCGCCGGCCGCGTTTCGAAGCGAGGCCATGGTGGCGTCCAGCTGCCTCGACTGAGCGGCCACTACGGCGCCCAGCTGATTGACCAGGCGATTCGTTCCCGCCAGCGCGGAGCGCAGCTCGGCGAGACCCCGGCCCGTCACCAGCTCCCGCTCGAACTCGCGCGTGATCGCCTGAACCGACCCGGCGATCGAATCGGCCCTGGCGGCGAGCTGATCGACGCCCGGCGGACTCGGCGACACCGGGAGCGTGTCCCCCTCGGCATGCGTCATCCTGTTGGGCGCCGCAGGAGTTAGCGCCACGGCCTTGTCGCCGAAGAATCCGGCGGGGATGATCGACGCGCGCGTGCCCTCGGGAACCCGGTATCCGCCCGTCATCCGCAAAGTCGCGAGCACCCCACCCGTGGGTATGAATTCGACTTTGTCCACGTAGCCGGCAGTCACGCCGGAGAGCAACACCGGTTGCCCGCGCTTGAGCCCTTCGCCCCACGGAAACCGGGCGTACAACGGATATCCGCGTTCGAGTCCGCCCTGCGCCAGCCACACCGTTCCCGCGATCGCTACGATGAGGCCGAGCGTCACGAGGATCCCGACGAGAACTTCGTCGCGCCGTTTCATGTGGTATGCGAATCCATCTTGGGGCTCGTTTTCCTCAAATGAGATATCGTGCGAGGACCACCGCGGTCAAGGCGTCGAGCATGAGTATCGCCACCGAAGTTACGACTACGGCGCTCGCGGTGCTGCGGCCGACTCCTTCCGCGCCGCTCTCGGCGAAAAAGCCCTCGAAGGAGCAGAAAAACGCGATGGCCGTCCCGAATAGAGTCGCCTTGAGCAAGCTGTAGAAAATCTGGAACGGCCCAAAAGAGAGCCGGAGGCCTTCGGTGAACGCCGCCCGGTCCACGCCGACGGTGTCCGCAGCGAACATGGCGGTCACGACGCCGATCGAGTTGGCGAAGATCGTAAGCAGCGGCACCATGACGATCGTGGCAATCAGCCGCGGTACCACCAGGTACGCGACCGGATCGTACGCGAGAGTCTCGAGGGCGTCGATCTGCTCCGTGACGCGCATCGTGCCCAGCTCAGCGGTAATGCGGGCTCCCACCCGCCCGGTCAATACCAGCGCGGTGAGCAGCGGGCCAAGCTCGAGCACGATGGATTGACGGGTGATCAGTCCGACGACGCTGAGCTCGACGCCGGGCAGCAGTTGGAAGCGCGTCTGCACGGCCGTGACCGCGCCGATGAACGCAGCCACCGCTGCGACCAGCGGCAATGAATCCACGCCCATCTTGCGCATCTGACTGATGATTTCAGGGCCGTACGTCCGCGGATGTGCCGTTGCGCGGCCGATGTCGCGCACGAAATAGCCGCGCGCGCCTATCCCCGCGAATACGGCTCCGACGGCCTCGATCAAGTTCTCACCCGCAGAAAGAGATACGTCCCGGTGATGCCAAAGAGAATGCTGGGAATCCACGCGGCGAGGTCGGGTGGGAGCAACCCCTTGGACCCGATGGCCTTGGTGAGCTGGATCAGCACCAGAAAGATCATCGTCGTCGCCAGGCTTATCCCTATCCCGTACGCGGCACCGCCCCGCTGAGTGCTGGTGGCGAGCGGGGCGCCGAACAGCAGAATCACGATGCACGTCACGGGGACGGCGATCTTGAGCATGCGCTCTACCCGCAGCTGGTTGACGTCGGCGCCCGACCGCTCCATCGCACGGATGAACCGGCCGAGCTCGACGAACCGCATTTCCTCCGGCGCTTTCGGCGATGCCGTAAGCTCGACCGGCCGCTGATTGAAGTGGCGCGCGCGCGCGGAGTCGAAGGTGAAGGTGATGTTCCGGGCGGTATCCGGTATGACGTGCATCACGCCCTCACCGAGAAGCCATCCGCGATTGGGGCGGTACGTGGCGGTCGCGGCGGACAGGACGTAGCTAGGGTACTCGGGCCCCGCGCCCTTGCGCTCGATGTCGAGACCATGGACGCTGTTCTCGCTCACGCGCAGTGCCCCGATCTTGTAGACGCGTCCCTGCTCGGCGGAATAGGCGAAGTTGAAACGCTCGTTGCCGCCGCTGAACTGGTTCGCGCGCAGCAGCTCCTGGCGCTTCCGGTTGGCGAATGGTGCCAGCTCGCCCAGTACGAGCCCGGCCAGCATAGCGAGGATCGCCCCGAAGAAAATGGGAGCGATCACCCGGTAGAAGCTGATGCCGGAGGCCTTGGCGGCGGTGATCTCGGAGTGCCGCGTGAACCCTCCGATCGAAAAGACGGTCGCGAACAGGACGGCAGCGGGCAGGATCAGAAAGACGGAATCGGGAAGCCAGTACACGTAACTGAGCAGCAGATCCGTCTGTGTCAGCTCGCGGTTCAGGTACGTGTCCAGGTTATCCGTCAGATCGAACACGATCAGCAGCAGCGGGAAGCCGAGCGCCGTCGTGACGAAGATCTTCCAGAACTCGCCGAAGACGTACCTGTCGAGCGGACGGACGCGCATTCTCACGGCGTGGACCGCCGCCGCTCGAACCGGATGCCGATCGGCGTAAGGCGTTTTGCCGCCCACGTCCGGAATGCGTCCAGCATTTCGCGCGCGTCGCCGCCGCGGGACGTCGCCGACTCCGTACCCAGCTTGGCCAACAGCAGCAAACCCGCGGCGCCAAAGAGGATGTTCGCTCCCCACATGGCGAGCGCGGGAGGAACGATCCCGCGACTCCCAAGCGATTGCCCGCCGATGAGCGCGACGTAGTACAGGCCGAACACCCCGATGCTCACGCCGATCGTGAGGCCCACTCCGCCGCGGGGAAAACGGAGCGCAATCGGAGCGCCGAGCAGCACGAACACCATGCACGCGACGGCGAGGGCGAACTTCTTGTGGATCTCCACCGAGTAGAGATTCATCATGCGGGAAGCCTCGGTCATCCTGATGCGGGAGGCTTCCAGCAACGCCGGCAACATGGCCCGGGCTCCGGCCGCCACAGCCGACACAGGCTCGGCGCCGGCATTGTCGGCCATCGTTCGAGGAAGCAAGCGCGCGGGCTTCGGCGGGCCGGCGCTATCCGGCTCCAAGTCGGCCCCGGAGGCTAGGCCGAGCGACGGCGCGACGGCGGACGGCGCATTCCCGCCGCTCGCGGAGTCCCCGACGCCGGCGCCGAGGGCGCCCAGCATGACACAGTACGCTCCGCTGAAGGACCACTCGCCGGGCGGGTTCTGGTCGGTTTCGCGGACCTCGCGACTCAGCTGCACGTTCGCGCTCTTCGCGTCCGCCAGCCGGGCGACGAACTCCGCCTGCGCCGCGGTGTAGTTCCTCTGGGCACTCCGCCTGGTCTGCTCCATCTCGCAGACGGTCATCTCGCGCTCACCCTTGTACGTCCCCGCCTCGCTCTCCCGAAATTGGTTTCCCACGCCTCGTACCCGCACCAGATCAACCTTGAAGAAGAGCCGCTGCAGCTGCGTCGGGTCGGTTGCGGGCACGTCCTGCAGCGTGCCGTCGTACAGCGTCATGAGCAAATCGGACTGGTCGCTCGACATCGCCATGTTGCCGCTGTCCGCGTGGATCGTGCGCCGGCGTCCGACATCGCCGAAATCGTAGATCGTGATCTCGCGCATCCGGTTCGAGTTCTTGTCGATGTGCCCCGCCCGGAGGTAAAACTTGCCGGGACTGAGCTCGTTGATGACCTGCTCCCTGAGCGCGAAGGTCGGCTTCTTTTGCGCGATGTCGCGGTGGAGGACAGCCAGGCGGTGATTTGTCCGCGGCATGATCTGGTCGTTGAACACGATCATTCCGACCGTGATGGCGGAGGCGGCGAGGATCACGGGCGTCATGACGCGCCGCAGGCCCACGCCGCTCGACTTGAGCGCGGTGATCTCGTTGTCCGCGGCTAACCGGCTGAACGCGTACAGCGTCGAGATGAGCACCGCCATCGGCAGCGTCATCGCGAAGATGAACGGCACGGTCAGTCCCACGAACTCACCGATGACCGACCACGGCAGTCCTTTCCCCGCCAGCTCGCCGAACCGCTTGGCGACGTAGTTGAGGAGCAGCATGGACGTCAACGCCGAGATGGCGAAGGTGAGCGGTCCGACGTGCTCCTTGAGGACGTACCGGTGAAGTATCTTCACGGCGTGAAATATACGGGTGGGCTGTTCGCGCTCATCGCGGCGGTTTCGCTCGCCGCCGCGGGCGAAGTCGCCGTGATATCGGATATGTCTGGCCATCTGGTTGTTCCCGATACCATTCCGACCTTGCCCGGGGACACCATTCCGCCGGCTCCCCGCGACACGATCCCGCCCGTGCCGCGCGATACGTCCGGCATGGGACGCCCGGACAGCGCGCGCGCTCGGCGCGATGCCGTTCCCCCGTTGGGAGTTCGCCTGAGGATCGGCCCTGATTCGCTTCCGTTCAGGCTGCCCACCGTACGCTCGCTGAGCGAGCGCGAGTCCTTCCGGCTGGCGCAGGAGCAGATCGCCGCCGCGCGAGCGACGGCTTTCCAGCAGAACGTCCGCAGCATTCTGGAGTCCACGTGGGGGCAGGTGCAGGCGCGCACGTTCGCCGCGCAATCTCGCGGCGTGGCCTTCCCCGAAGAACTGCCCCCAAGGCCGCCGGCCGGCGTGGCGGAGCGCGCCGCGACGCTGCTCGGCGATTACACCGACCTGTCCGTGCACCTCGACGGGCGCGTCGAGTTCAGAGCCGAGCGCGCGGTCAACGAGCGGTGCTCCGCCGTGGGTGGATTCGACCCGGTCATCGGCTGCCGTACGGGCTTCGAGCCGCTGTTCGACTTTCAGGCGTCGCTGAGATCCGGCGGTGTGGTGGCGAATCGCATCCACGTGAACGTCGATTACGACTCGCAGCGCGAGTTCGACGCGTCCAACAACATCTCCATCTATTACCAGGGCAAGGAGAGGGATCTGCTCGAGCGGTTCGAGATCGGCAACGTCACGTTCCAGCCGCCGCGCTCGCGCTTCATCACCGCTGGAATACCGAGCAACAACACCGGGCTGCAGGCCATCACCCGCCTCGGGCCGATGCGTCTCAAGGCGATCATGGCCCGGCAGCAGGGAAACATCGTCGGCGACCGTGTCTTCACCGTGGGCGACCGCACGCTGCAGGAAGTGGACAGGAGCATCGAGGATTATCAGTTCGAGCCGCGGCGGTTCTTCTTTACCGTCGACCCGGGGACGATCCGCGGGTATCCGAACATCGACATCATCGACTCGCGCGCGCTGGCCACCGCGGCCGCGGTGCTGCCGGACACGCTGCGCCCCACCCGGCTCTTCGTGTACCGCCTGCTGATCGGCGCTCAGCCGGCGACGCCGAGCGGTCCGCAGTTCCGCCTGCTCGGCGACCCGCGCTCGCGGCGCGGCCAGGTGTACGAGTATCTGCGCGAGGGAATCGACTACTACGCGGACCCATCGCTGCTGTGGATCGCGCTGGTGCGCCCGCTATCCATCGACCGGGAGCGGCTCGTGGTCGCATACCGGGTGCGCGTCAACGGCCGTGACACGACGCACGTCACCACCGGCGGCACTCCCGACCTGGAGTTCGTTCCGGGGCGCGAGCAGTTCGCCAACCTGCTCTGGGACCCGCAGGTGGCGCCGGGCGATGCCGCGTTCAACCGCGAGATCCGCAGCGTGTACCGGGTCGGCGGCGCCGGGATCGTGCGGCCGTCGGTCAGCGTGAAGATCGTGACCAGCGCGGGCACCGACCACGAGAAGCCTTTCGGCGGCGGCGCGGAGACATTCCTGGAGACTTTCGGGCTCGCGCAGACCACCAACAGCTCGACGTTCGATTTCGAGAACCGGCTCTGGCCGCGGCCGTCGGATCCCAACCTGCAGGTCGGGTTCTCGACGACATCGGCGCGAATGATCAACGACCAGTTCCTCGTGTTTCCTTCCGTCCGCCCCTTCGGCACCGACGGGCTGGCGACGCCCGGCAATCCTTCCAACGACGCCATCTACTCCACGCCGTCGGAGCACCTGAACACTGCGCAGCGCCCGCGCGCCCTGTATCACATGAGAATCCGCTACCAGGCCGAAGGTGGCGGCGATGCCGGCGGACTCATGCTGGGATCGGTACAGCTCCGGCCCAGCTCGGAGCGGCTGTATGTGGACGGCATTCTCCTGACGCGAGGCGTCGACTACTCGGTCGACTACGACCTTGGCCGCGTCACGTTCGCGCGACCCGACACGCTTTTCCCGCGGCCGCGACAGGTGAGCGTGCAGTACGAAGAGAATCCGCTGTTCGCGGACACGCCGACCTCCATCACGGGCGCGGCGGCCGAGTTTCTGATGGAGCGCGGCCAGATCAGCTTCACCGCGATATCGCAGTCGCAGAAGACGACGTTCAACCGGCCGCCGCTCGGTTTCGAGCCGGCTGCGTCGCTGGTGGCCGGGGTGAGTGGCGTGTTCGATTTCGAGGCCGATCCGCTCACCCGTCTCGTGTCCCGGTTGCCGTACGGCCGCACCGCGGTGCCGTCGCGCGTGAGCGTATCGGGTGAGCTGGCCATGAGCCGGCCGCGCCCGAACTCGGCGGGACAGGCGTACATCGAATCGTTCGAGGGAGAGGGAGGCATACAGGTTCCGCTCACGGACGGCACGTGGTACTACAGCAGCCGCCCGGCGCTCGGAACGACGCTCGCGCTGAGAGCGGGAAGTGACGTACTGTCATTGGACCGCGCGACGACGATGGCGTGGCAAAGCACGGGGCTCGACGTCAGTGGCCGGCCCGTACAGTACACCATCAGGCAGCTTGACCCGCAGACCGAGCTGTACGGCACCGGCGTGGCCGGCCCCGAGACCCTGCTCTGGCTGACGCTCTATCCACGGTCTGTTGGCGGGCTGTACAACTCCGAGCGGCGCGCGTTTCAGTGGACCACGCCGGTGGTTCCCGGCAGGCGGTGGCGCTCGATCAGGACGGTGCTCGGTCCGTCCGGAGTCGATCTCTCGCGGGTCGAGAACCTGGAGTTCTGGGCGCAAGTGGACACTTCCGCGGCGGCGCGCGCCCGTAATCCGCTGCTCGTGTTCGATTTCGGCGACGTGTCCGAGAACACGCTCGTGTTCTCACCCGACACGCTGCTGGTCGCGACCGGATCGCCTGCGGCACCGGACAGTGCGTACTCCGGACGCTCCGTGCGCGGGCTCGACCGCCTGGACAGCGAGCGCGACCCTTTCTCCCGGGCATTCAACGTCACGAGCGACGACATCGGGCTGCCGGGCGACAGGGTAGAGCGGCTCACCGTGATCTCCGGCGGCACTACGCCGGGCGGCATGACGGTGAGCGCACACACGCTGTGCGTCGGCGGCGCGAGATTCTCGCAACTGCTCGGGGACGCCCGCGCGAACTGTACCGTCGCCAACAATCGCCTCGATGAGGAAGACGTCGACTTCGACAACGTGTTGAACCTGACGGAGGCGGAGCGCGACCAGGAGCGCTGGCGGAGGTACGTCGTCGACCTTTCCAATCCGCTGTCGTACAACCGTGTCGGCCGTTGCGCGCCCGGGCCGCGCACGATCAACGCAGTTCCGGGTGACCGGCCCGTATGCTGGGTGCTGGTTCGCGTACCGTTCCGATCACCGGACGACTCACTGGGTCAGGCACTCCTGCGCCGGGTGCGGGCGGTGCGTATCACTATGATCTCCGGCGCCGGCGCGGCGGACGACGAGTTCATTCGTGTTCCACTGGCACGGCTGCGTCTGACCGGCGCGCCGTGGCTCAAGCGCGACGACAAGCCGCTGGTGGGAATCGGCGGCGAGCAGCCGGCGGCCGGCGGTTACGTGATCGCGGGCGTGATCGGCACACAGGACAGAAACCGGACGGGTGGGATCGACTATGAATCTCCGCCTGGAGTCATCGACGAGCCCGATACGAAAACCGTGGCGCTCTCGTCGTCGCGCGTGCAGATCAACGAGCGCTCGCTCCGTCTGACGGCCGGGGGTCTGGAGCGATACCAGCGCGCCGAGGCGTATTACCGCTTCCCGGAAGGGCAGAAGAATTTCATGGGCTACAAGCAAATGCGGCTCTGGGCCCGCGGAATCAACGGCGGATGGGGTCCCGACGGAGAGCTGCATTTTTACGTGAAGGTCGGACGCGATCCGAACAATTTCTACATGTACCGCACGCCGCTGAACGGCGGCGCGACGCGCGCCGCCTGGCTTCCCGAGATACGCGTCGATTTCCAGAAGTTCTTCGCGCTCAGGGCCCAGATTCAGAACGCGCTTCTCGCGGGCACCAGACCGAACACCTGCACGGGTCTCGACTCCGTTCTCATAGCCAACACGCCGGCCTCGCCTGGCGTGTTGGCGCAGGAGCGGTATGCGGCGTGCGCTGACGGATACATCGCCTATACGATCGCGCCCGGATCGAGCGCGCCGAACCTGGCCTCCGTGCAGGAGCTCGCGGTGGGCATGTTGCGCGTGGCCGAAGGTGGCGGCAACCGGCCAATCGTCTCCGGGGACACTCTCGAGCTTTGGGTGAACGACATCAGGCTCGCCGACGTCGTGGATGAGATGGGCCTCGCCGGACAGTTCGCGGCGTCCATCGTCGCGAGCGACTTCGGCGACATCCGCCTGAATTTCAGCCGGCGGGATCCACACTTCCGGCAGCTCGCGGAGCAGCCGCAGTACCTGACCGACAACTCGCTCGACATCACGGCCGCCTTCCGGCTGGAGAAGCTGCTCCCGCGCTCGCTCGGCCTGTCGATTCCGGTCACGCTCAGCTACACGTCGATGGCGAGCGATCCGCTGTTCCTCTCCCAGTCCGACATCCGGGCGGAAGCCGTCGAGGGGCTCCGCTCGCCGCGGTCCTCGGCCGCTTCGTACACAGTGAGCGTCCGGCGCACCGTTCCGATGGAGGGGCACTTTCTCGCCCCGCTGCTGAACAATCTCGTGCTGAACAGCAGCTACACGTCCGCGTCCGCGCGCAGTGAGTTTCAGGAGGGTGGCGCTCGCAACTTCGTGGTCGGCGCTGAAATGAACGTCACGCGTGCGCTCGTGCCGAAGTTATCGCGCTGGTCGCCCGCGGAGCTGTACTTGACCAGCGTGTACAGGAAGGGGAGCGACGAGCGCTTCTCCTTCTTCCGGCCCGCCTCGGTTCCGGGCGAGCGGCCCAGCTCGGTGAGCGGCACCTCGCACAGCTGGAGAAACGGTGCGGTGCTCGCTTTCAAGCCGATGGAAACGTTGCGCGCGCGCTTCGACCTCAGCTCGGTTCGCGATCTGCGCGACTACGACCTGCTTACCCCGCTCGGCATCATCGCGGAATCGGAGGAGCAATCGCTCGCGGGGGTGGACGCGGGCCTGGAGCGCGAGCGGGCAATTCAGAGCTCGATCAACTTTGCCCCGTCGCTGCGCCCGTGGATCAGGCCGCGCGTCGACTTCGCGAGCACGTACCACATGATCCGCGATCCCAACACACTGTTCTATACCGATCGGGTCGTTCCGGACGGAGGTGTGCGGGAGTCCCGCTTGCCGCGCAGGCTCGCGAACTCGCAAGTGTTGAATGGCGGCCTGTCTCTCGATCTTCCAGGAGCGCTCGCGTTTCTCGGCGATTCATCGCTCTGGTTGCGGCGGGCGCTGCGCGGACTGCGGCCGTTCGAAATCACGCTCAACCGGAACGTCGTCTCGGTGTTCGAAGGGACCGCGGTCGACCCGCCACTGTCCTACCAGTTTGCGCTCGGCGGCGCCGGCCGGTTTCTCAACGTGAAGGGAAGCCCGGCAACGAGCGCGGCCGTCACGAATCACCTCTCGGTCGGAAACTCCTGGCAGCTTCCGCTCGGCGCACGAATCACGAGCAGGTATCAGCAGCACACCATGCGTCACTGGGTGAGGCGGCTCGAAGGCGGTACCACGACTACTGACGGGACGCAGGTCGTCTTTCCGGACGTCGGCATCCAGTGGAACGGCCGTCCGCGCGGGCTGTCGTGGATGTGGTCGAACGTCGGACTCAGCGCCCGCGCGCAGGAGACCGACCAGCGGTTCGGCACTCCCGATCCGGAGACTGCCGGAACGGACGATCGCAGCAGAAGCCGGTTCAGGAGCTATCCAATCAATTTGTCGCTGACGTGGGCGATAGTGCCCGGACTGGTCACGAGCGGCGGCTTCAGCCGTGTGCGGCGGGCCGAGTCGAAGCCGGGCGTGGACAGCCGCGCGCGCAACACCGACTACAACGTCGACGCCGCGCTGCCTTTTCGCCTGCCCGCCGGAGAGGGAAAGTCCCGCGACGTGCGGACGCGCTTCAGCTATCAGAGCGGCCAGGGATCCAGCTTTGTGATCAACCCGCTGGCTCTGAACAACACGAGCCGGCTGTTCGAGAGCGGGCGGCGAGCGCTGACGCTCAGCGCGGATACGGACGTAGGTGAGAACCTGGCATCCAGCTTCCTCATCTCGCGCGTGGCGAGCTTTGACCGCAACTTCAAGCGTGAGATCACCCAGACGGTGCTCAGCGCGGTGCTGCACCTGCAATTCTTCGGCGGAGAAATGAAGTGATTCAATGGCCCGCACTGATCTTCGCTTGCCTCATGCTCGCCTGCGACAAGGAGCCACAGCGGCTTCCGACGGGCTTCAACGGCGAGTCCGCCCTGCGGCACGCGACAACGCTGATGTCGTTCGGCCCGCGCATTCCCGGCACGGACGGCTGGCGCAAGTCGGGCGACTGGATCACCGAGCGCATGCGGGAGACCGCGGACACTGTGTTCGTGCAGGAGTGGACGCACACGCTCGCGACCGGCGCGCGAATTCCGCAGCGGAACATAATCGCGCGGTTCAGGCCGGAAGCTTCGGAGCGGGTCCTGTACGTGACGCATTGGGACACGAGACCGGAGTCGGACAGAGCGGGCACCGCTGCGGAGCGTGCGTTGCCGGTTCCGGGCGCGAACGACAACGCGTCCGGCGTGGGCCTCCTGATCGCGCTAGGCGAGCTGCTCGATTCAGTGCCTCCTGCAGTGGGCGTGGATTTCCTCTTCGTCGATGGTGAGGACTGGGGAAACTTCGACAGCATGACCGACGTCCTGATCGGCTCGAGCTACTTCGCGCGCAACATCCCGTGGCCCAACTACCAGCCGCTGTTCGGAGTCGTGTGGGACATGATCGGTGACCGCGATCTGCAGATCTATCAGGAGATCCATTCCGTGCGGCAGGCGCCCGAGGTGGTGCAGCGAGTCTGGGCCGTGGCCGCCGACCTCGGGCTGTCGACCGTGTTCATCCCGGAGCAGAAGACCCCCATCACCGACGACCACCTGCCATTGCTCCGGGCGGGGCTGCGCGTGATCGACGTCATCGACATCGATTACCCGGATCATCACAAGCCGAGCGATACGATCGACAAGATTTCCGCCGAGTCGTTGCAGAAAGTCGGAGATGTCGCGGCTGCGTTGATCCTCCGTGGATAGGCTGGATCCGAGGAGGCTGGGAGGGATTCCGGTTGCCATGAGGTTCGTAGCCGCGTTGCGCACCGATGCGTGCCCCTCGCGCGAAAACTGTTCTTCCCGCAACCGCCCGGTTACGGGTGGCCGACCAGACGCGCTGATGGTTCGGCGTGCCTACCCCTGCAGAGCGTAAAGCACTGCTTTTCTTCGCCGCCGTTGTGGCGCTCGGGGCCGGCGTCCGCGTGGTCCGCACGATCGCGCGCGACCAGCTGGCGGATCCCGCGGCGACGGCCGCGCTGAGCGAGCAGCTCCGCAGAGTCGACTCGGCCCGCGCGGCCGGAAAGGGCGGCTCCGGGCGGCGCCGCTCGTCCGGGAAAAAGGCCGCAGCAACGGAGGCACCCGTGGACGTGGATACCGCGTCGGCGACGCTCATCGAGACGCTCAACGGGGTGGGGCCGGCGCTGGCGAAGAGGATCGTAGCCGACCGGGACTCATTCGGCGCATTCGGCTCGATCGAGGGTCTGGGGCGTGTCCGGGGGATAGGCCCTGCGCTGTCCGCGAAGCTGGCTCCGCAGGTGACTTTCTCACGGCTGCCGCGTCCTCAAAATGCGGTCGTCGCCCCGCCGCCCGGACGGCGGACAGCGCGGAAAAAAGTCCAGCACGATCGCGGTTTTCCTTGACACGTTTTCTGCAGGCAACGACCTTCCGCACCCGGAGCGTTTCCAGGCGGAAGCCTTTCCTCACGAGCGTACATGGCGGCACCCGTAGCTGTTAAAAGCGAGCGGATCGGAGACCTGCTGGTCAGCGAAGGGCTGATCACCCAGGATCAGCTCACGCGCGCCATCCAGGAGCAGCAGCAGCACGGCACCCGGATCGGTTACAACCTCATCAAGCTCGGCTTCGTCAAGGAGACCGATCTGACGCGCCTCCTGGCGAAGCGGTACCGGATGCCCGCGGTGGACCTCAAGAGCTTCGAGGTCGACCTCAAGATCGCCAAGCTGATCCCGGCGGAGCTGGCCATCAAGCACCAGCTCCTGGCGCTCAAGCGGGACGGGCGCACGCTGACGGTGGCGGTGACCGATCCGTCGCAGCTCGGCGTGCTCGACGACCTGAAGTTCATTACGGGATATGAGATCTTCCCGGTGGTCGGCGGGGAATTCACGCTGCGCGGCATCCTCGAGAAGAATTTCGAGTCGACCGACGCGCAGATGGAATCGCTGCTCCAGGACATCGATCTGGGTGACGACGACATCGAGCTGCTGGAGGAGCAGGAAGAGGACATGTCCGCTTCGGCGCTCGCGGTCGCGATCGACCAGGCGCCGGTCGTCAAGCTCATCAACGCGATTCTGACGGATGCGGTGAGGCGCGGCGCGTCCGACATCCACTTCGAGTGTTTCGAGCACGAGCTGAGGGTCCGCTATCGCGTCGACGGCGCGCTGTCGGAGGTAATGAAGCCGCCGCCGAAGTTGAAAGCGGCGCTCATCTCTCGCTTCAAGATCATGGCGTCGCTGAACATCGCCGAGCGGCGCGTTCCGCAGGACGGGCGCATCAAGCTCAAGATCGGGAATCGCGTCATCGACTTCCGCGTCTCGACGCTACCGACGCTGTTCGGCGAGAAGGTCGTACTGCGTATTCTCGACAAGGGCAACCTGACGCTGGACCTCGAGAAGTTCGGAATCGAGCCGCGGTCCGAAGAGCAGCTCATGGACGCGATCTCCAATCCGTACGGCATGGTGCTCGTCACCGGGCCGACGGGATCGGGCAAGAAGACGACGCTGTATTCGGCTCTGTCGAAGATCAACAACATCGACGTCAACATCATGACGGCCGAGGACCCGGTCGAGTACAACCTGTTCGGCATCAACCAGGTTCAGGTCCGCTCGGAGATAGGACTCGACTTCGCCGCGGCGCTGCGGGCGTTCCTCAGGCAGGACCCGAACATCATCATGGTCGGTGAGGTCCGAGACCTCGAGACGGGCGGCATCGCGATCAGGGCCGCGCTGACGGGACACCTGGTGCTCTCCACGCTGCACACGAACTCCGCGCCGGAGACGATCACCCGCCTGCTGGACATGGGGCTCGAGCCGTTCAACGTCGCTTCGGCGCTGAACCTCGTCCTCGCCCAGCGGCTCGTGCGGAAGATCTGCTCGAAGTGCAAGGAGAAGTACACGCCCGATGAGATCGAGCTGGCGACGGCGAAGGTCGACGCCAAGATCACGCTGCGCTCGCTGCGGTTCACGCAGGAGTCACTGGATCGCGCGCGGCCGAACGCAACTCCGGAAGCCGCGCCGCACTGGGCCAAGATCAGCCTGGACTCGAAGATCGGCGAGCTGCCGTTCTTCCGCGGCAAGGGCTGCGACGAGTGCCAGGGGAGCGGCTTCAAGGGAAGGCAGGGGCTGTACGAGGTGATGTTTATGACCCCCGCGCTCCGGCGGCACATCCTCATGAACGAGGGCGCGGCCGAGCTGCAGAACGCGGCGGTCAACGACGGAATGCTGACGCTGCGCATGGACGGCTGGCTCAAGGTCATGAAGGGCATCACGACGATCGACCAGGTGATTCGCGAGACCAGCGCCACGTGACACAACTCCCACAACGGGCTTCCCGATGACCGGACCGAATCCGACGTTCACGCCGTCAGCCTCTCCCGCGGGAGTGGCCGCGTCGGTCGCCGCCGGATCGGCTCCGCTGGCGCTGGGAGTCAACCTCCGCCAGCTGCTCGACGAGATGGCTGAGCGCGGGGCTTCCGACCTGCACATCGTCGCCGGCGAGCGGCCCAAGCTGAGAATCGACGGCGAGATCGTCAACTCGAACATCGATTACGCGCTGGCTCCGAAGGACACTCTGCAGCTCGCCTACTCCGTTCTCACCGAGAATCAGAAGAAGCGATTCGAGCAGGAGGACGAGCTGGACTTCTCCTTCGGCATCGCCAACCTCGCCCGCTTCCGCGGCAACTGCTTCAAGCAGCGCGGGTGCGTCTCGATGGTAATCAGGCAGATCCCGCTCAACATCCAGACGTTCGACGATCTGGGATTGCCGCCGGTGATCGCGAAGATGGCCGAGAAGCCCCGCGGTCTCGTGCTCGTGACCGGACCCACGGGCTCGGGGAAGTCCACCACGCTCGCGGCCATGATCGACAAGATCAACCGCGAGCGCCGCGCGCACATCATCACCGTCGAAGATCCGATCGAGTTCATCCACAAGCACCAGCTCTCGATCATCAACCAGCGCGAGATCGGGACCGACACGAAGACGTTCGCGAGCGCGCTGAAGTACGCGCTGCGCGAGGACCCGGACGTGCTGCTGATCGGTGAGATGCGGGATCTGGAGACGATCCAGGCCGCGCTCACGATCGCGGAGACCGGCCACCTGGCGTTCGCGACGCTCCACACCAATTCTGCGGCCGAAGCGATCAACCGCATCATCGACGTCTTTCCGGCGCACCAGCAGGCGCAGGTTCGGGCGCAGCTCGCGTTCGTGCTCGAGGGAATCATCACGCAGACGCTGCTCCCGAAGGCGCAGGGCAGGGGACGGGTGATGGCCGCAGAGCTATTGGTCGTCACCCCCGCGATTCGCGCGCTGATCCGCGACGACAAGGTCCACCAGATATACTCGGCCATGCAGTCGGGGAAGAAGTTCGGCATGCAGACGCTGAACGACGCCTTGTACAGCCTGTACATGAGCCGCCAGGTCGCGGTGGAGGAATGCCTCCGCGTCACCAGCGACCAGACCGAGTTCCTCCGGATGATCGGGCTGACGCCCGAAGAAGTCGCCGAGGGAAAAACGGCACCCTCGGCGCCGCGCCCGGTTGCCGGCGCGGGGCGGAGATAGGCCATGCCGATCTTCACTTATACGGCGCGCGCCACCAACGGCGACCTGAAGACCGCCACGATCGAAGCAGCCTCGCGCGACGCCGTGATCGCGCAGCTCCGCAAGATGCGCCTCGCCGTCGTCAAGATCGACGAGAACGCGCAGAAGTCCACCAAGAAGGGATCGATCAAGATCCGCGACATCGTCGTCTTCACCAGGCAGTTCTCGACGATGGTCAACGCGGGACTCCCGCTGGTGCAGGCGCTGGACATTCTCGCCAAGCAGACGGAGAACAAGACGCTCTCCAGCGTCACGCGGCAGGTGATGTTCGACGTCGAGTCCGGCTACACGCTCGCCGACTCGATGGCCAAGCACCCGCGCGCCTTCACGTCGCTGTACACGAACATGGTGGCGGCCGGAGAGGCGGGCGGAATCCTGGACGTCATCCTGAACCGGCTCGCGACCTTCCTCGAGAAGAACGACAAGCTCATCCGGAAGGTGAAGGGCGCGATGATCTACCCTTCATCCATCCTGGCTGTCGCCGTCGGCGCCATCGCCATCCTGCTCATCTTCGTCATTCCGACGTTCGAGGACATGTTCGCCTCGGTCGGAGTCCCGCTGCCGTTCCCGACCCGCATCGTGATCGGGATGTCGAAGGGGTTACAGGATTACTGGTGGGCGATCATCGCGTTCTTCCTAGTCTCGTTCTACATGCTCAAGAAGTATTACGCGAGCCCCAACGGCAAGCTCGCCATCGACCGCCTGCTGCTGAAGCTGCCCGTGCTCGGCGACGTGCTCCGCAAGTCGTCGGTGTCGCGGTTCACGCGCACGCTGGGAACGCTGATCGCGTCGGGCGTGAGCATCCTCGAAGGGCTCGAGATCACGGCGCGCACCGCCGGCAACCGCGTCGTGCAGGATGCCATCATGGCTTCGCGCGCTTCGATCGCGGGCGGAGAAACCATCGCCGCGCCGCTGGCCAAGTCGGGAGTCTTCCCGCCGATGGTCATCTCGATGATCTCCGTCGGTGAATCCACGGGCGGTCTGGACGAGATGCTGTCGAAGATCGCGGACTTCTACGACGACGAGGTCGACGCGGCCGTCGGCGGACTGCTCTCGCTGCTCGAGCCGATGATGATCGTGTTCCTCGGAATCGCGGTCGGCGGAATGATCATGGCGATGTACCTGCCGATCTTCGACATGGTCAACGCGGTGCAATAGCTCCAGAGACGATACGAGGGGATCCAAGCTGGCGAGCAGCCAGTTCACCAGCGCGCCAGCTAGTTAGAAACCTTCGCGCGCGAGGCAGCCGACAGCAGTATCTTCGCTCTGAAGACGCACAACATTCGCCGGAGCTCTACCACTTCGGCGGCCAGCGCACGATATTCGCGGTCCGCCATCGCGCCGTAGTCCTTCGCGAGCTCCAGTTGGCATTCGAGTTCTGACGTGGACTTGATGCTGATGTCAATGAAGCGCGCGAACTCCTGCTTGCTTCTGCAGCCGCACCCCTCGACGATGTTGAACAATACGGATTCGGCAGCGCGCGTCATCTGCGACTGCAGGCTGCCGTAACCTGTGCGCGGCATGCGCCGCGTCACTCGCCGCACGTCGATGGCTAGCCCATGCGCGCGCGCCCACACGTGCAGCCGCCTGTGATCCTCCATCGCCGGAAGTAGCGCGATGCTGCTTGCTCACTTGCCATCTTTTCATCGATGGTTGGCGCGAATTCTTCCCGCTGATCCGCCCGCCCGCCGGCCCGCTGGCTGCTCGCTGGCTTGGATCCCCCGTCAACTATCTGGGAGGCCGGCGAGCCGCGGCCGGTCAGCCGGCCGGGTCGGTTGAAACGACTTCCCGGCCGCCGCCGTATGTGCAGAGTACCTCCACGGGAGTCCTCATGCGGTTCAGTGCACTGGGCAAGTTTCTGCTGGCGATCGGCATTTTCTTCGCCGGCGCCGCGGCGCTCGGAATGGTGCTCGGCTTCGTTCCATGGCTCGCTCCATTCATCGTCGGACTCGTCTTCTTCAAGTTCATCTTCGTCGTGGCAGCCGTTCTCATGCTCGCCGGCGGCGTCGCCTGGTATTATGCGCGACAGACCAACGAAGTCTGACCACTTACCCGCGCAACTCGAACACGAAGCGCTGCTCCACCAGCTGGCGCACGGGCCGTCCACCGACCCGGGCTGGCCGGAAGCGCGCCCGGCGCAAGAAGCTTCGCACCGCGGACGTGAAGTCAGGGCTCGTCGAGTTCAGAATGACGACGTCGCTCTCGACACGACCATTCGCGCCCACGATGAAGCGCGCGGTCACGGTTCCCGATAGCGCGAGACGGATCGCGCGCTCCGGGTAGTCCGGCCCGGACTTCGACAGCGCTGCGGCTGGCACCTCGACTTCACCCACCTCGTACGGCCCGCCCCGCCCTGCCACCGAACCGGGATCGGCCGCAACCGTCCCTTCGCCGCTGGCGGCAACCGGCTGCGACGGCACATTCGCCGACGGATCGGCGATCGGCACGTCCACGGGCGGCAGGCCGACCGGAGCGGTTACCGGCGCCGGTACGGCCTTCGACAGCGCCGCGGCGGGAGCGACAGGCTTCTGGATCTGCGCTCTGGTAGCGGGAGCCGGGGGCGCAGCCGTGACCGGACGTGGCTCCGGGATGAAGTACACGCGCGTATCGGGCGCCGGCTCCCGCTCCACGGCCGGCCGCGCGGTGGCGTACAGCGCGGTGAGCCCGATCGCCACGTGCACTGAGATGCTCAGAAAAGAGTGCATTCCGGTGGTGCTGTGTCCGGCGTGGGCCGATTCGATGAGATGCAGAGTGCGCATGTCGCCTCCTGGTGGTTGCTTACACACAGTAGACGCACGGGTCCGGATTCCGTGCACACTATTCGATGAAGATTCGATGAATCCGGCTTAATGAAGATTGGATTAACCCGAGCAAGAATCGGATAGCCGTGCCCTCTCGAAGGTCATAGCTTCACTCGCATGTCGGCAATCGCAACAACCCAGGGCGGTCGGGAAGATTCGGGGTCGCCCGGGGAGAGGCTGGCGCGCCGGGCCAGGGCGTATCTGGACCAGCATCCCACGACCCGGATCACGCTGGAAGCGCTGGCACGAAAGGTCGGCGCGAGCCCTTCACACCTGCAGCGAACGTTCAAGCGAACGGTCGGCATGTCGCCGGCTGAATACGCGCGCATGCAGCGACACCAGCAATTCAAATCCGCCATGCGGAACGGGAGGACTGTGAGCGAGGCCACCTACGAAGCCGGATTCGGCTCGAGCAGCAGGGCGTACGAGAATGCCGCGGGCGCGCTGGGCATGACGCCCGCCACGTACCGGAAAGGCGGCGACGGCACCCAGATCCAGTACGCGGTCACAGCCTCACCCGTCGGGCTGATTCTAGTCGCATGGACCACACGCGGGCTTTGCTCGGTGAAGATCGGCGATTCGCAGAAGTCGATCGTGGCGTCTCTGCGCGCGGAATTCCCCAATGCCGGTCTGGAGCGCGCTTCGGAAGTGTCGCCGTTCGCGGCGGCGATGCTCGAGCACGTGACGGGCGAGCGGCAGGAGATCGACCTCCCGCTGGACATACGGGCCACCGCGTTCCAGTTGCGCGTGTGGCGCGCGCTCAAGCAGATCCCTTACGGTGAGACGCGGTCGTACAGCGAGGTGGCCGAGTCGATCGGCGCGCCACGCGCCGCGAGGGCGGTGGCGCGGGCGTGCGCGACGAACCCCGTCGCGCTCGCCATCCCATGCCACCGGGTCGTGCGAAACGACGGGTCGCTCGGTGGATACGGTTTCGGAGTGGAGCGAAAGGAAGTTCTGCTCGCCACTGAAAAGCGCGCGGCGGGGGAGCGGGGGCGAAAGTCGGGTTGACCAAGTAGCGCGCCGTGCGCTGGGTGTATCCTTACCTCATGGATGTCTCCGCCGTAGCCGCCCAGCTCTCGTCCAATCCAGCGCTCGCGATCCCGCTCCTCTTCGCGGCCGGAGTCCTGACGAGCCTCACGCCGTGCGTGTATCCGATGATCCCCATTACGGCGGCGATAGTCGGCGGCAGCTCCCTGGGCGGGGCGCCGGCGACGCGGTTTACCGCCGCCGGGCTGACCTTCTCCTACGTGATCGGACTCGCGCTCGTCTATGCGGCGCTGGGAACGATCGCGGGGCTCACGGGCTCGCTGTTCGGCTCGATCAGCACCAACCCGTGGCTGTACTTCGCGATGGCGAATCTGCTGGTGTATGCGGCGCTGGTGATGCTGGAGGTACTGCCTCTGCCGATTCCGCGATCGCTGCTCGCGCGCGCGGTCGGCGTCGGCGGCGGAGGACGTTACGGCGCGGCGTTCGGCATGGGGGCTGCGTCCGGTCTGGTCGCCGCGCCGTGTTCCGCGCCCGTGATGGCCGCTGTCCTCACGTGGGTGGGAACGACTCGCAGCGGCGTACTGGGCTTCGTCTATCTCTTTGCGTTCTCCCTGGGGATGTGCGCGCTGCTGGTCGTGGTCGGGCTTTCGAGCGGCCACGCCGTGCGCCTGCCGAAGGCCGGCGCCTGGATGATTTGGGTCAAACGGGGGTTCGCGGTGATCATGTTGGGCGTTGCGGAGTATTATCTGATACAGATGGGTCGGCTGCTGATCTAGAGCACCCTCCGCGAAATCTCTCATTTATCGCATATGCCCTTGAACAAGACTCTCATTCTGGCCGCTTTCCTTGGCGCGGGCGCCGCAAACGCCGGGGCGCAGGACTTCGGCCTTCCCGTGGGATCGGTCGCGCCGGTCGCGGCGGTTCAGGCGCTGGACGGGAGCGCGGTCTCCCTCTCGCGATACGTGGGGAAGGGACCCGTGCTCATCCAGTTCTGGGCGGCCTGGTGCTCCACCTGCCGAGAGCTGATGCCGTCGTTCCAGCGCGCGCAGCAGCTGTACGGCAGGCGCGTCAAGTTCGTGGCAGTGGCCGTCTCGGCCAACGAATCACTCGAGCGGGTGCGTCGGTATTCCGCAGCGCATAAATTCACCCACCCCGTCCTGTACGACGCGAAAGGGGAGGCCGTGGACCGGTTCAACGTGCCTGCGACGTCGTACGTGGTCGTCCTCGACCGGCGCGGCAGAATCGTCTACACCGGCGTCGGCGGAGATCAGGATCTCGTAGCCGCCGTACGCAAGGCGCTGTAACCGCTAGTTCGTGGTATCGGCTGGTAGAGGCGCGATTCGGTCCAATGCGTCCTCCAGGTCCTTATAGGACGCCGCCGAGAGCGCGCGGAAGGGGCGCGCGGTATACGCGACCTTTCCCGTTGGATCGATCACATACAGGGAACGGTCCTCGATTCGTCGCGCGGGGTCATAGGCCCCGTACAAAGTTCCGACGAGCCCGCCCGTGTCGCTGGCAAACAGCATCGGAAACGATTTCTCGCGAGCCCAGGCTTCGAGTGTCGTGTCAGCGTCAGCGCTAATCCCGACCAGGATTCTTCCGCGTCCGTTGTTGAAGATCGTGGCGTACTGATCACGGTACGCCTCCATTTGAATGGTTCAGCCGCGAGTTCGAGCCTGGCTGAAGAACGCGAGCACGACGGTTTGCCCGCGGAACTGCGAGAGCCGGAACTGATCGCTGACTCTCCCGAACCTCGTCGCTGCCGGGAGTGAAAAATCGGGCGCGACCGATCCGACCGTGGGTCCCGGGCGCGGAGCGGGCGCCGCCGCTGCGGCTGGAGGTGCAGCTGGCGGCTGCTGCGCAGGACCCGTAAACGGCGCGCATCCGACCAGGAATGCCGCGCCAGCGAACAGGGGGAGCGTGCCTCGATTCAAGCGCCCGCGCATGCAGAAGTCTCCGATTATTCGATTATGAAAACTATGCGGGCGGGCCCGCATCGGCCAGAACCCTCTCTCTCAGAAGACGCTGGGCTTCCTTCAACGTGATGCGCTCGAAGCGTAGTCGCTCGCCCGGTGTCTTCTGCGCGAGTACCGGGATGTCCACTCCCGCGACGACTCCGATCTTTGGGTACCCACCCACCGTCGGACCATCGGCCATGAGCACGACCGCGCCGGCGCCGCCTGGGACCTGAATGGCGC
>JBPCPS010000040.1:0-3616 GCA_050998915.1 Gemmatimonadaceae bacterium | reverse complement strand
GGGAAGCTGTTCGCGCCCGAGCATAGCGGCGTCGTCCCGGACATGCTCACGCTCGCGAAGCCGCTGGCTGGCGGGCTTCCGATGGGCGCGGTGCTGCTCTCCGAGGAGATCGCGAGAACGGTGCAGCCTGGCGACCACGCCACGACTTTTGGCGGCGGTCCGTTCGTGGCGTCTGTGGCGCTGCACGTATTCGACCGGCTCTCCGAAGGCGCTGTCCTCGAGAAGGGGGAGCAGAACGGCGCCTGGCTCGGCGAGCGGCTCGCGGATCTCGCGGTCGGAACCCCGCGCATCCGCGCGATCCGCGGCGTCGGCTACATGTGGGGGATCGACGTGGTCGAGCCTGCTGCTAACACCGTGGCGCGCGCGCTCGACGCAGGCCTGCTGATCCTTTCCGCCGGCGACTACACGTTGCGCCTTCTCCCGCCGTTGATCGCCGGGCGCAGTGAGCTCGAAGCCGGCCTCGCCATGCTCGAAGGAGTCGTATCGTGATCCAGCATCACGTCCGGGCGTTCGCGCCGAGGCAGGACGAGGTGACCATTCGTTCGGCGCGCCGAGCCGATGCCGAGGCGATCGTGGAGTTGGTCAATGGCTACGCGTCGGAGGGGATCATGCTCCCCCGCACGCTTGACTCCGTCGCGCACGCGATCGACGACTTCGTGGTTGCCGTGACCGCGCGGGGAAAGCTGCTGGGTTGCGGCGCGCGGAAGGAATACTCGCCGTCTCTCGCCGAGGTGTCCTCGCTTGCCATCGAGCGGGCGGCGCATGGCACCGGGCTCGGCAAGAAGATCGTGCTCAAAGTGGAGGATCTCGCGGCGAAGCGGGGAATCGACGAGTTGTTCGCGTTGACTCTGACTCCGGCCTTCTTCGAATCCGCGGGATATTCGGTGGCCGACCGCGCGGCGTATCCGGAAAAGATCCGGCGAGACTGCCTCCGTTGCCCGCGCAGAATCCGTTGCGACGAGGTGTGCGTAGCGCGCTCGCTGGCTGCGGCCGAGCGGCTGGAGGCCGCCGCGTAGCACGGCGGGCGGACTTGCTGTATCGTACGAATCATGCCGCACCGCCGAAGTCGCTGCCGCTTTCGGGACCTACGCTTCGCTAGGACGGTCCCTTCAGCGACCGCGACTCCCGCGTTCACTATTTCTCCCCCACGATGACACGAGCCGCCTTCGCCATTTTTTTCCTCACGCTCGGAGCTGCGGCGTGCGCGACCGCGACCGCGACCGTAGCGCCGTCGGCCCCCGGCGCGTTTACGGCCGCCGACAGCGCTGAGGCGCTGGCGTTGTTTCGCGAGAACATCGACGCGATCCACAAGCGAGACAGGCCACGATACATCGCGACCTACCTCCAGAGTCCGCGCCTGGCGCGGAACGGCCCCGCAGGACTGGAGCTCGGCTTCGACGACTGGCCCGCGCGGACGAGCACGAGCTGGCCTGACACGCTCATGGCGCGCGACCTCACGGTGGTTCCGCTGGCTGCCGGTGTTGTGTTCGGCAGCTACCGGTACGACGTCCGCTACGGCGACTCGGTGAGCAAAGGTGTCTCCGAGCGGGTATTCGTTAAGACCGCAAGCGGATGGCGCATCGCCGTTACGAGCGCATTTGGAAGTCCTTTAGTCTTTTCACCCAAGCCCTGATCATGCCTTTCCGCTCTCTCGCCGCCGTCTGCGCACTCTCGCTGGGCGGATGCGCGCCCCCGGTCCAGCAAGCTCCGGCCCTAACCAGACCGACGCTGGTCGTATTCATCACCGTCGATCAACTGCTCCCGGAGTACTACGACCGGTGGAAGCATCAGCTCAACGGGGGGCTCGCGCTGCTGTATCGCGACGGCGCCGTGTTTCAAAACGGTTATCAGGATCACGCGATTACCGAAACCGCTCCCGGCCACGCCAGCACCATGTCCGGTCGTTTTCCGGTGCACACTGGAATCGCCTCCAACAATGCAGGAGTCGCCGATCCTGTGACGACGCTGACCGGCACACCGGGGTTGGGCGCTTCGCCGCACAGGTTCCAGGGAACGACCCTGACGGATTGGCTGCTGGCGCGGGATCCCTCGACCCGCGTTCTGTCGGTATCCCGGAAGGACAGGGGTGCGATTCTTCCCATAGGAAAGAGCAAGGCGCAGGTATTCTGGTACTCACCCGCGCGCACGGGAGAGGGCAACGGCGCGTTCGTAACGAGCAGTTATTACGCCGCCGAGCTGCCGCAGTGGGTGCGCGATTTCAACGCCAGGCGTACTCCGCATAGCTACGCTGGAAAGGTATGGGCGCCGCTGCTTTCGGAAAGCGCGTACCGGGAGCAGGACAGCGTGGCCGTGGAAAATCTCGGACGCGACATCGTTTTTCCGCACGTATCACCGAGTGATCCCGAGGCGATCGCGTATCTGCTACCCAATTACCCGTGGATGGACGAGGTGACGCTGCAGCTCGCGCTAGAGGGCGTGGACAAGATGCAGCTCGGCGCCGGCGGGAGAACGGACCTGCTCGCGGTCTCGCTGTCCGGGATGGATGCAATCGGGCACGCGTTCGGACCTGATTCGAAAGAGATTCACGACTACATGCTGCGGCTCGACCGCATGCTCGGCTCCTTTTTGGATTCGCTGTTCGCGGTACGCGGTCGCGGGAATGTCATCGTGGCTCTGACCTCGGATCACGGCGTTGCCCCGTATATCGAAGTGAGTGGAAGGCTTCGGAATCCGCAGGCCGCTCACGTGTACATAGGACCCGTGATGGCGCGCGCACGGCAGGCAGTGAGAGATGCCGGCGGGGACACGACCGCGATCGCGTTCGGCAGCGGCGCGCTGACGCTCAATCGGGCAGCGCTGGGCAGCGTCGACGTTGCCGCGCTGGTTGCGTCGTTTGCGGACAGCACTGCGCGCATTCCCGGCGTGCTGCGAGTGGACCGGCCCAGTGAGCTGGCGCGGCGGGACACGGTTCAGGATCACATAGCCCGGCGGTGGCTGCACATGTTCGCGGGCGATGACGAGGCTGCGCTGGTCGTCACTCTCACCCCGTACAGCTATTGGGGAGCCGGAACGTACGCCACGCATGGAACTCCGCACGATTATGACGCTCGCGTGCCGATCATTTTTCTCGGCCCGCCGTTCCGAAAGGGAATGCATCCCCAGACTGCGCGCGTCGTGGACATGGCGCCAACTCTCGCGCGTGTACTCGGCCTGACACCCATTGAGCGGCTCGACGGAGTCACACTGAACGCGGCCCTCCACTAGAAATCGCCCGCGATGTCGCGGAGGAGCCGGGCGCCGGGCGGGCCGGGACTGACCGGCTCGCTGCGGTCACTCGACGAAGCGTCCTACGGGCCCGGGCGGACGCTGAATCTTCGGGCATCGCTACCGACCGCCGCTGAGGCCACGGCGCGGGCGGAGGCATGGCTTCGCGAGCGACAGATGGCGCAAGCGGGCGACGTGCTCGTGATAACGGGGCGTGGTAAATCCAGCGACGGCGGAGTGGCGGTCCTCAAGCCGGCGGTGGAGTGGCTGTTGTTCTCTCTTCGCCGCCGAGGCGTGGTGGCGGAGTGGCGCGAGCACAACGAGGGTTCATTCGCCGTGTCGCTCGCGCCTGTCAGCGCCCTGTTCGACGCGCCAAAACGGAAACGCGACG
>JBPCPS010000031.1:0-4570 GCA_050998915.1 Gemmatimonadaceae bacterium | reverse complement strand
TACTCTCGCTCACCGCCTGGAACGGGTGCCCGCCGTACAAAGACGCGAGGGGCCGCTCCGACAGCCACACGGCTGCCGCGACTGGAATGGGGACCTCACGAAACGCCGTCGCCCCGAACAAGTGGTGCACCAGCACGACGAGCCGCTTTGCCCGCCAGCGCGGCGTGTACAACGGGACCTTGTTCACGTCCTCGATCACGACGTCGTAGCCGTTCCGCGCGAGCCCTTCCTCGTAGCACGTACGCGCGTGCATCGGGAAGGTGTACCTCGTTCCGACGCGGAATACGCGGATACCGTCCAGCACTGTCTCCGAATCGGCGTCGGGGAATCCGCTGCACAGCAGATCCACCTCGTGTCCGCGAGCGGCGATGCGGCCGAACACCTCGTGCAAATGGACCTCTGCGCCGCCGGCCTGCGGGTTCTCGCGGTCCTGCCAGTTGACAACGAGAATTCTCACGTCAGCGCGCCTGCCTTGCGCGCCAACGCGTCCAGCACGCCGTTCACGAACTTCGCGCTTTCGGGACTCCCGTAACGCTCGGCGAGGCGAACCGCCTCCTGAATGACCACGCGCGTGGGAGTCTCGCCAATGTCGAGCTCGGCGGCGGCCAGACGCAGCACCGACCGCTCGATCGCGCCAAGGCGCTCGATGCGCCAGTTCTCCGTCACCTCCGACAGTGATTCGTCCAGGCGCGAGCCTTCGGCGATCACCCGGCGCACGATCATCCCGGCGATCCTGCGCTCCTCGGGCCCAACGGCGAGATCGTCCCAGACGCGGGCGGCGACCATCTCCAGCGCTTCACCGCCACGCAAGTCCCAGGCGTACAGCGCCTGGAGCGCGCGCGCCCGCGCGCGTGTCTCAATCCTCATCTAACGGATGCAGGCGATCGAGGAGGTCCGCCATTTCGAGCGCGGCGAGCGCGGCTTCGCGCCCCTTATTGGCATCACCCGGCCCGCACCGCGCCTCCGCCTGTTCGTCGGTGTCGCAGGTGAGCAGTGCGTACCCCACGGGAATCTCGGAGTCCGCGGTGAGGTGCGCGAGAGACTGCGCAACCGCCGAGCTCAGGTGATCGAAGTTGGGAGTCTCTCCACGGATCAACGCCCCGACCACGACGACCGCCTCGTAAGTATCGGCCGCCATCGCAGCGCGCAGCGCCGAGGGAAGCTCCCACGCACCCGGAACCCAGACTAGGTCGATATCAGCCGCCGCCACGCCGCGCTCGACGAGCGCGCTCATCGCGCCTTCGGCCAGCTTGCGCGTGACTTCAGTGTTGAACCGGCTGGCTACTACCGCGACGCGGCGGTTCTCGCCGCGCGGCGTACCCGCGAATTCCGCCATTCAGGAAGCTAGAAGGTGTCCAAGCTTGGAGCGCTTCGCTTCGAGATAGCCGGAGTTCTCAGCAGTGGCCGCGGGCACGATCGCGACGCGCTCGTCCACGTGCAGGCCGTAGCCCTCGAGCCCGATGAGCTTACGCGGATTGTTGGTCAGCGGGCGAATCGACTTGAGCCCGAGGTCGAGGAGTATCTGCGCGCCGATGCCGTAGTTCCGAAGGTCGGGCTTGAACCCGAGCCGCTCGTTGGCCTCGACAGTGTCGGCGCCGGAATCCTGCAGCTCGTAAGCCTGGAGCTTGTTGAGCAGCCCGATCCCCCGCCCTTCCTGGTCCAGGTAAACGACGACCCCCCGACCCTCCGACTCGATCATCTGCATCGCCGTATGGAGCTGCCAGCCGCAGTCGCACCTCAGCGAGTGGAACACGTCGCCGGTCAGGCAGCGCGAGTGCATGCGAACGAGCACGCTCTCTCCGTCCTGGACGTCACCGTGGACCAGCGCCACGTGCTCGTGCGAATCCACGTCGTTGCGATAACCCACGATGCGCCACAGACCCATCTCGGTCGGCAGCCGCGCTTCGGCGACACGATGGACAAGGCGCTCCTTCTGTAGCCGGTATGCGACCAGCTGCGCGACCGTTATGAACGTGAGGTCGTGCTCCTGCGAGAACTTCAACAGCTCGTCGCGGCGCATGGAGGAGCCGTCATCCGTAAGGATCTCGCAGATCACTCCCGCGGGATACAGCCCGGCGAGGCGGGCGAGATCGACCGCGGCCTCGGTATGCCCGACGCGCTGGAGGACTCCGCCGTCACGCGCGCGCAGCGGGAAGACGTGTCCCGGGCGACGAAGCTCGCTCGGCATCGTCGCGGGATCGACCGCCACCTGGATCGTCTTCGCGCGATCGTGGGCGCTGATCCCCGTGGTGACGCCAAATCGCGGCGATGCGTCGATGCTCACGGTGAACGCCGTCCGGTGCTCGTCGGTGTTCTCGCGGCTGACCTGGGGGAGCGCCAGCTGATCGGCGCGGTCCCCGGTAATGGCCAGGCAGATGAGACCGCCGGCGCGCTTGATCATGAAGTTCACGGACTCAGCCGTGACAAGCTGCGCGCCGCAGATGAGGTCGCCTTCGTTCTCGCGGTCCTCGTCGTCCGCGACGACGATCATCCTGCCCTTGCTGATGTCCTCGATTGCCTGCTCGACCGTGCCGAAGCTCATGGGGACGTAATCTACGGGATTTCGGCCCCGGAACGGTACGGCGCAGCCATTCTCCGCACGTATTTGGCGAGAACGTCCGCCTCCACGTGCACATGGGCGCCCGGCCCGAGGTCACCGAGCGTGGTATGGCTGCGGGTGAACCCGATGATGGAGAGCTGCACCGTGTCCGCAGATGGAATGTCATTCACCGTCAAACTGACACCGTCCACGGTGATCGACCCCAGCGGCACAACGAGGTCAGCCACCCCCTCCGGGAGTGCGAGGCTCAGCAACAGCGCGTCGCCCGACTGCTCCCGGGCGGAAACTTCGGCCACCGCGTCCACGTGTCCCTGCACGATGTGCCCGCCGAACCTGGAGTCAGCGCGCATCGCGCGCTCGAGATTCACGCGCTTGCCGGCGGACCACTCGCCAATCGTCGTTCTCGGCAGAGTCGAGGAGACGGCCGCTACCGAAAAGTTTGCGCCGGTGGCGCCGAGAACCGTCAGGCAGACGCCGTTCACCGCGACGCTCTCACCCGGAACGAGGTCGCGGTACGTCGATTCGATCGTGATCTCACGCCCCGCGCTGGTCGTTCGCGCGGATGCCACGGTGCCTACCGCGTCGACCAGGCCGGTGAACATCAGCGGTTGGAGACGTCGTAGGTGGTGACGACGTCGTCGCCGACGGTTTGCCGCGAAATGACTCGGAGATTGCCGAGCTCTCTCGCGCGCGCGGCCGTGAGTCCGGCGAAAGCTGCCAGAGATCCGTCCCCGAGGAGCAGCGGCGCCTGAAAGATCACAAGCCTGTCGACCAGCTTCTGCTCGAGCAGCTGCGCCGCCAGGCCGGCGCCGCCCTCAACCAGCACCGACCGCACGCTGCGAGCGCGCAGCTTCTCGAGCGCGTCCGCGTGCGTCTTGGACGGAATTATCTCTACGCCCTGCGACCTGAGCGGCTCGAGCTGCGCGCCGACGACGCTGGCCATGATGAGTGTCGGCACCTGCCGCGCGGTTCGAACTACCTTCGCCGTCGCCGGCGTGCGCAGCTCGCGGTCGAAGATCACGCGCAAGGGAGCGCGCCTCGGCGCGTCGGCGAGCCGAACCGTCAGCTCCGGATCGTCGGAGAGAACCGTGCCCGCGCCGACCGCTATCGCGTCGAAATTCGCGCGCATTCGATGAACCTCGCGCCGGGAGTCATCCCCGGTGAGCCAGCGCTGCTCGCGGGTCTTGCTTCCGATCGCGCCGTCAATGCTCACTGCGAGCTTGAGCACGACCCACGGGCGGCGCGAACGAACGGCGTGAAAGAACGGCGCGTTCAACTCGATGGCCGCGTCCGCCTCGATCCCGAACTGGACTTCGATTCCCTGGGCGCGGAGCAGCTCGGCGCCGCCGCGCGCGGGCGGCGTGGGATCGCGCACGGCCGCGACGACGCGGGCGACTCCGCTTGCCAGAATTGCTTCAGTGCACGGCGGAGTCAGCCCGCGGTGCGCGCACGGCTCGAGCGTGACATACAGCGTTGCCCCCAGCGCCGCTTCACCTGCCGCCTCGAGTGCTACGGTCTCCGCGTGCGGCGCGCCGTACTCCACGTGCCAACCCTCTCCCACGACGACCCCGCCGCTGACAACAACGGCGCCGACCATAGGGTTCGGCGCCGTGTTGCCCCAGCCTTTTCGGGCCAGCTCAAGCGCCCGACGCATGAAGCCGCTGTCACGCGCCTCATGGCCGGGCGGCTCACTGCCAAGCTCAGAAAGCTCAGAAGCCGAATCTGATTCCAATCGAGCCGTAGGTGCGGGAATCGTCGGCCTTGCTGCCTTCGAACTGGTTGAACGTCTCGATGTCGCCGCCCGATACCTGTCCGATCTCACCCACGACCTTGAAGAACGGCAGGTTGAATGACAGGTCGAGGAACAGGTTCGTGCGACTCAACTTCTGCTTGATGTCGATCGGCCCCGCCGTCTGCGCGGGAATCGGCGGAACCGTGCGCGCCGCCGTCCGGGCGGAGATGATGGTGCCGGACTCGTACCGGTCCTTGCCACCGCCGGCCGCTATTCCG
>JBPCPS010000025.1:0-3926 GCA_050998915.1 Gemmatimonadaceae bacterium | reverse complement strand
TGTTCAAGTTCAAGCGCCGGAAGAACTACGCGCGCAAGCAGGGACACAGGCAGGGCTTCACCGAAGTCCGCATCAACGACATCAAACTCGGCTGATCGAGCGATCATATGGCACATAAAAAGGGCGTGGGCTCGTCCCGCAACGGACGCGACAGCAACCCGCAGTACCGCGGGATCAAGAAGTTCGGCGGTGAGCGAGTCGTCGCGGGGAACATCATCGTGCGCCAGTGCGGCACGAAGTGGCACCCGGGACGCAACGTCGGACTCGGCACCGACTTCACGATCTATTCGCTGATCGACGGCGTGGTGAAGTTCGAGCACAAGAACAAGACGCGCTTCAAGGTGAGTGTATATCCAGAAGCCACGAGTGAGGCGGAAAGCGCCGCATAAAGCGACATCACAAAAATCTGGAAGCCTCCGCCTCACGGCGGGGGCTTTTTTTGGTCACCCGAACTGGCACCGATAGTGCGTTAGGAATCGCGCTCACTGGATCGTACTGCAGTCTGACCCGGGGGCCCGAAAGGGGGATGAATGTTCACGACTCTGATCGAATCGAAGCCGAAAAAGCAGCGCAGGTCCGCGGGGACCGCCGCGAGCGTCGCTTTGCATCTTGGAATCCTCGTGTTCGCCGTCTTCGCCACCGCCAACGCACGCTCCGCGGCCCTCGAGAAGACCCGTGAAGAGAAGCTGAATTACGTCGAGGTGAAGAAGGAACAGCCGAAGCCGGAAGAGCCCAAGCCGAAGCCGGAGGAGCCGAAGCCGAAGGAGCCGGAGCCCGTGCGAAAGGCGGCTCCGCCCAAGGCCCCCGAGATGCCGCGCGTCGAAGCGCCGGCGCCTCCGAAGGGATTCCAGGTCGTGCAGGCACCGGTAAACATTCCGATCTCCATCCCGAAGATCGATCTATCGGCGGCCGTGACCAACGAATCCGACTTTTCCGGAAGGGGCGTGGCCGGCGGCAGCTCAAAGGGCGTCGAGGGCGGGACGGGCGACGCCAACAGCAAGGGCACCACTCCCGGCGGGCTGAGCTCGCAGCCGTACTTCGAGTTCCAGGTCGAGAAAGAGGCATCGCCGTCGGGCGGCAATCCGCAGCCGGAATATCCCAGTTCGATGCGGGAGTCGGGGATGACGGGTCGCGTGGTCGTGCAGTTCGTCGTCAGCGCGAACGGGCGCGTAGAGCCGGGGAGCATCAAGATCCTGGAGTCGACGAACTCCGCGTTCGCCGCGGCAGTGCGTGAGGTTCTGCCTCGTCACCGGTTCTCGCCCGCGAAGATCGGCGGGACCGCCGTACGGCAGATCGTGCAGCAGCCGTTCGTGTTCAGGCTGAACAGCTAGGCCAATCACGATCTGTAACTTTCCCGAGGGGCGCGCCGTACTTTCCTCATCCCCCACAGAGGATCCGTTCATGGCAGTCTGGGACAATTTGAAGCGAGAACTCGATACCGCCGGCAAAGGGTTGCAGGACGTGCTCGAGAAAGCGGGAAAGGCGACGCAAGGTGCGATCGAGGAAGGCAAGGTTCGAGTGGACGCGTTCCGCGAGCGCCAGCTCGCCGACCGCGCCGCGCAGGCGCTCGGGTACGCGATCTTTCGCGCCGAGCAGAGCGGGTCCCAGCTAGACGCCGACACGAAGGCGCGGCTGACAGCCACGCTCGCCGAGCGTGAATCGGAAGCTGCCCGCCTCGAAGCGCAGCTTTCCCGATCGGGCACCCGACCGGCTGACACAGCGGGAGAGCCGCCTACGGTCTAGTTGCGCGGGCGTACTGAAGGAGGCTTGGACTCGCAGGGAGTAGTGGCCTACACTTATGCGATGCCCACGGAGCAGCCAGCCTGTCGAACGATCTAATAACCCAACTTCAGACCACGCTCGGTGATTCCTACCGCGTAGACCGGGAGCTTCCGGGCGGGGGGATGTCGCGCGTCTTCGTGGCCCACGACAAAACGCTGGGGCGCGACGTCGTGGTGAAGGTCCTCCCGCCGGACATGGCCGCGGCGGTGAGCGTGCAACGCTTTAACCGCGAGATCCAGCTGGCGGCGAAGCTGCAGCATCCGCACATCGTCCCGCTCCACTCCACGGGAGAGATCTCCGGCCTCCCGTTCTTCACGATGCCCTTCGTGGAAGGTGATTCGCTGCGCGTGCACCTCACCCGGCAGGGCGAGCTCCCGCTCGCCGAGTGCGTGCGTATCCTGCGCGACGTCGCCACTGCGCTGGCGTACGCGCACAAGCAGGGCGTGGTGCACCGCGACATCAAACCGGAGAACGTGCTGCTCACGAGCGGCTCGGCCGTCGTCACCGATTTCGGCGTGAGCAAGGCGCTCAGCGCTTCCACCACGGAAGCCGGCGAAAATCTGACCACGCGCGGCATGGCGGTGGGCACGCCCGCGTACATGTCGCCGGAGCAGGCGTCGGCCGATCCCGGCATCGACCACCGGAGCGACATCTACTCGTGGGGCATTCTCGCCTACGAGATGATCGGCGGCCAGCCGCCGTTCGCCGGGCGCGGGCCGAGCGCGCTGATTGCCGCGCAGATAGCGGAGATGCCCGAGGCGATTGAGCGGAGGCGGCCGACTGTGCCGCACGCGCTCGGCGCGCTCGTGATGCGCTGCCTCGCAAAGCGGCCCGCGGACCGGCCGCAGACGGCGGCTGAGCTGGTGAACACGCTCGACTCGCTGCTGGCCTCGGGACTCACCAGTGGAGCCGATATCGCGGCGGGACGAAAGACCGCGTGGCGCAGGGCCCAGCCGTGGCTGGGTGTCGCCGCCGGGATATCGGGAGTCATACTCGCCGCGGCGCTGCTGCTCGCACCCAAGCTCGACCGGGCACCTGGTGGTGGCGCGCCGCAGGCGGTGCGATCGATCGCGGTGCTCCCGTTCCTCAACCTCGGCGGCAACCAGGGCGACGAGTATTTCTCCGACGGGATGAGCGATGAGCTCAGCACCGCGCTCGGCAAGATCGAAGGACTGCAGGTGGCGTCCCGCACCTCGACGTTCAGCTTCAAGGGCGGCGAGAACGCGGACATTCGCGCGATTGGCGAGAAGCTCAAGGTTGATGCTGTGTTGGAAGGCCGCGTCCGCCGGGCCGGAGACAGGCTCAGACTATTCGTCCAGCTCACCAACGTCGCCGACGGCCTGAGCCTCTGGTCCGAGAGTTACGAGCGGGAGGTAAAGGACGTATTCGCCGTGCAGGAGGACGTCGCGCGCGCGATAGCCGGAGCTCTGCAAGTAAGGCTGGCCGGAGGGAGCGCGCTGCCCGTGATCGCCGACGCCGGGACCGACGACTTGCAGGCCTACGATCTGTATCTTCGCGGGCGGTACCAGTGGCACAGGCGGGACCTGCAGGCCGCAGCCATTCTGTTTGAGCAGGCGGCCGCCAAGGATCCGCGATTTGCGCGGGCGCACGCGGGCGTTGCAATCACATATGCGCTGCTGCCAGAGTACGTGGATTTCCCGCTCGAGGACGCCCGCCAGCGCACTGATGCGGCCGCGAGGAAGGCGCTCGCGCTGGACAGCACCATCGCCGAGGCTTATTCCGCGCTCGGGCTGTCGCTGGTGCACTCGTGGCGCTGGGCGGAAGCGGAGCAGGCATACAAGCAGGCGATCGCGATCGATCCGCGCTATCCGACCGCGCATCAATGGTACGGGGAGCTGCTGTACCACACCGGCAGAAGGGGCGAATCGCTCGCCCAGCTGCGGACATCCGCCGAGCTGGACCCGCTCGCGCCGATCGCTACGATCGCGTACGCCTACGCGCTGCACGGGGCGCGTCGCCCGGCCGAATCGCTGGTGGCGGCAAAAAAAGGATTCGAGCTCGCGCCGCACCTGGCCATCGCCCGCCGCGTTTTGGCGATTGCGCTGGCCTACAGCGGCGATTGTGCGGGAGCGCTGCAATACGCCAACATGTCGATCGAGGTAGACAGGTCGAACCCCGTCAAC
>JBPCPS010000021.1:0-5071 GCA_050998915.1 Gemmatimonadaceae bacterium | reverse complement strand
TCGTCGATCACAACAAAGTACAGTCAGACAAGCTGGTCGGCGAGATCGTGTCGCTCGGCGATGTGGAGGCGAAGTTCCGCGCGTCGGGCTGGTATGTCACGCGGTGCGACGGGCACGATCACGCCGCTCTCGAGCGGCTCTGGGGGGAACTGCGGAACGTGACGGATCGCCCGAAAGCGGTGTTTGCCGACACGATCAAGGGCCGCGGCGTCTCGTTCATGGAGCACGAGCGGGCCCTGTCAGAGGGAGGCGGGTATTACCGGTGGCACGCGGGTGCGCCGTCAGACGAGGCATTCACGGCCGCTCACGACGAACTGGTCGGCCGCGTCAACACCGCCCTTGCGGAAACCGGACTGCCGCCGCTGCAGCTGGCCGACGTTCGACACCATTCGACGGGTGAGCCGTTCTTTGCGAAGAATGCGCTCGGCGAACCGGTCAGTACCGGCGCGCAGGCCGCCACCCCGGCCATGACACGCGAGTATGTGGTGGAGGCGTACGGCGCGGCGCTGCTCGATGTCGCCGCACGTCGACCCGATGTCGTCGTGCTCGACGCCGATCTTGCGGCCGACTGCCGCACCCGGCGCTTCGAGCTCGAAGTGCCGGATCGTTTCATCCAGAACGGCATCGCCGAGCAGGACATGGTCTCCATGGCCGGTGGTCTCGCGCGGCATGGGCTTCTGCCCGTCGTGAATTCATTTGCCAGCTTCCTGGCTTCGCGCGCCAACGAGCAGATCTACAACAACGCGACCGAGCGGACGCGCATCGTCTACGTCTGTCACTATGCCGGCCTCATTCCCGCGGGGCCGGGCAAGTCGCACCAGAGCCTCCGCGACGTGGCGCTGTTTGCGAACCTGCCCGACTTCACGATCATTCAACCCGCCAACGGCACCGAGACGGCGCAGGCGCTGGATTACTGCGTCGACGAGGCTCCGGGTAGCTCGATGCTGCGCCTCGTGATCGGCCCCTCGCCACGACAGATCGATTCGCCCGCAGGCTATCGGCTGACCCGTGGGCAAGGTTGGGTGGTTCGGGAAGGATCCGGCGTCCTGCTGTTCTCCTACGGCCCTGTCATGCTGCACGAAGCGCTGGTCGCCTCCGAGATTCTCGACACGCTGGGCGTATCGGCCGCCGTCGTCAACCATCCCTGGCTCAACGCGTTCGATGTCGAGTGGCTCACGACCCTCATCCGGCCCTACTCCAGCGTCTTCGTGCTGGAGGACCACGGCGTGACGGGGGCCCTCGGTGATCGTCTGCTGTCTGTGCTCGTCAAGCACCGGCTGCTCGACGACAGATACTTCGAGGTATTCGGCGTGGATGGCCTCCCTGCCTGCGGCACACCTGCCGAGGCGCTGGCCGTCCACCATCTCGACGGCGCGTCACTCGCCCGACGAGTGATGGCGTCGCTCGGGCTGCGGTCCACGTGAAACGCCTGCTCCACGCTCTCGTCTGGGCGCGGCGGCACCGGGCGGGCCAGTTGCCGGCGCACGAGCTGTTGCCGTTGCTGCGATTGCTGGCTCCGGACGACGTCTTCCTCGACATTGGCGTGCACGCCGGCAGCTGGACGATCCCGGCCTCTCGGGCACTGCCCGCGGGCCACGTCTATGCGTTCGAGGCGCTCCCCTACTACGCCGGCGTGCTGAAGGCCACACTCGTCCTGTTCGGCCGCCGCAACGTCACGGTCGTCGTCGGGGCAGTCAGCGATACGGAAGGCGAAGTCGAGGTCGTCTGGAAGGACGCGTCGGGACGACGGTTGACCGGGATGACGCGCATAAGTCAGGGAAACGACCCCGGGGAGAAGGTGCGCGTGCGGGCGCTCACGATCGACGGCTTCCGCATGCGCAACCCCCACGGCCGTGTGCGTCTCGTGAAGTGCGATGTCGAAGGGGCGGAGCTGAAGGTGCTGCGCGGGGCCGCGGCGACGATCGACCGATCGCGCCCGCTCGTCTTCTGCGAGCTGTACAGCGCGTATTGCGCGAGGTACGGCTACTCGGTGCACGACGTCTTCGCGTTCTTCGCCGGGCGCGGTTATCGCACGATGGAGTTCGAAGGCGGCGCGTTCCGTGTGCTCGAGCCGGCAAGTTACCGGGGAACAGGCGACGTCCTGTTCGTGCCGGACGAAGTGCCATTCGACACATGATTCGCCTGAGACTTCTGCGCGCGGCGCAGCGCGTTGTACAGGCCATCAACCCGGACTTCGATCAGCCCGATTGGCGCCCGATCCTGCGGAAGTCAGCTGAAACCTGGAGCCGCGCTCTCGAGGCGGCGCGCGGTGGCCCGCGCGTCTTGATCCCGACGGCCGTCGGCGGACATCTCCCGTCCACGACCCTCGAAAGCCTGCTGGCCGTTGCGTTGACGCTGCGCGGGGCGGATGTCCAGCTGCTTCTCTGCGACGAGCAGCTGCCCGCGTGCCTCCGGTCGCACGTGACCGCCGTTGCCAGCGACGAGGCGTTCGTCGTCGAGGGGCCGCAGGCGAGCGGGTGCATCCGCTGCTACTCGTCGGGTGCGCCCATGTACCGCACGCTCGGCCTGCGGGTGCGCACGCTGGGCGCTCTGCTGACGGACCGCGCGCGGACCGATGCGCGCGAGCTTGCGGCCGGGATGCCGGCCGACGCGATTCCGTCGTACACGCTCGACGGCCTCGCTGTCGGCGAGCACGCGCTGGCTGGAACGCTGCGCTTCTACGCGCGCGGCACGCTGCCGGGCGGCGCCAGCGAAGCGGTCTTCCGCAGGTACCTGCACGCCGGGCTGCTCACGGCGTTCGCGACCCGACAGCTCCTGGCGGAGGCACCCTTCGAGGCGTCCTGTTTCAATCACGGCATCTACATTCCGCACGGCGTCATCGGCGAGGCCGCGCGTGAGGCGGGCGTCCGGGTGGTGAACTGGAATCCCGCTTATCGCATCCAGAGCTTCATTTTCAGCCACGGTGACACCTACCATCACACGTTGATGGACGAACCCACGTCGGCCTGGGAGAACCTCCCGTGGAGCGATGAGCGGGAAGCCGAGCTCATGTCGTACCTGCGGAGCAGGTGGCAGGGGTCCCGGGACTGGATCACGTTCAACGCCAATCCGGAGGAACGAACGTCGGCGATCGCGCAGGAGATCGGGATCGATTTTTCCAAACCCACCATCGGTCTGCTGACCAACGTGATCTGGGACGCGCAACTGCATTATCGGGCGAATGCCTTCCCCAACATGATGGACTGGCTGGTGCGGACCATCGCGTACTTCAGGGACCGTCCGGACGTGCAGCTGCTGATCCGCGTGCACCCGGCCGAGATCACCGGAGCTGTTCCCTCGAGACAACCGGTCCTGGACGAGATACGGGCGCATTTTCCAACGCTCCCGTCGAACGTGTACGTCATTCCGCCGGAGAGCTCAATCAGCACCTACGTCACCATGATGCGCTGCAACACCGTCATCATCTACGGCACGAAGACAGGTGTGGAGCTCACGAGCGAGGGGGTGCCGGTGATCGTGTGCGGCGAAGCCTGGATCCGGAACAAGGGGCTCACCGCGGATGCGCGGACGCCCGAGGAGTACTATGCCCTCCTCGACCTGCTGCCCGGGCCCGGACGCCTGCCCCCAGAGACCGTCGCCCGCGCGCGGCGGTATGCGTACCATTTCTTCTTCAGGCGGATGATCCCGATGACGAGCATCGCTCCCGCGACCGGCATCGCCGCACGCCAGGTCAAATACCAGGTGGGCGTGAGCACCCTGGAACAGCTGCTCCCCGGGCGGGATCCAGGGCTGGACGTTATCTGTGACGGGATTCTTCAGGGTACGCCTTTCACGTATCCTGCCGAAACGCTCGCGTGAACAGTCTGGAGCTGCGACAACGGCTGACCCTGGCGCGCCCGACCGCGTGGCGGTGCTTCGTGCTGCTCCTGATGTTGACGCTCGGCACCGAGTACTGGAACAAGAACGCGCTGCCTCTGGCGGGTCTCGAGGTGCCATGGCCGCACTTCATGGTCGCGCTGTTGCTGCTGCCCCTGCTCGTGCCACGGCGTGACCGCCGATGGTCGGCGGTGCTGCGCCTCCCGCGGCCGCTCGGGCCGATGCTGCTGTTCTGGGCGAGCTGCGGCTTGTCTGTCACCAGCCTGGCGCTCTCACCCGGATCCGACCCCTTCCAATTTCTGAAGACATTCGGTCACCTCACGATCTATGTCGTATTTGTGTGCGTCGTCGTGAAGTGGATCACGTGGCCCAGGCTGCTGCTCCTGGTCAACGCGTACTACGTGCTGGGCATTGCGGCCGCCATGCTGTCGCTGGTCCAGATGCTGCACGGCGGCTTCGGATTCTTTCCCTGGCTCGCGCCGATCCTGTTTCAAAGCGCGGAGTACGCGGTCGGCGAGGGGTTGACGACCGGCTTCCGGGCCTCGTCCTTCTTTGGCGAACCGAGCTGGGCGGCTCGTTATTACGTGCATTATCTCGCCCTCGCCCTGGCCTTCTGGGTGCAGACGAGGCGCCGAAGGCATCTGGTCGCGCTGGCGCTGTTCATCGTGGCGTTCTATGGCGCCAACAGCCTGCTTGGCTATGTGATCCTGGGCACGTTCCTGGTCGCGGCGGCCGTCGCACAGATGTGGCGCCGTAACATGTTCACGCTCGGGCGGACACAGAAGATGGTCCTGGGTGGCGCGGCGTACGTGTTCCTGCTGCTCTGGCTGACTGGCACCACGCCGAAGTTGCCCGACCTGCTGGAGCGGTCGATCGCGCGCGTCGGATTGGTCATGCAGGGCGGCGGCGGGGCCGGCAATCGGAGCGACAGCGTGGAAGCCGGACTGGAAGGCTGGAAACTTGCGCCTCTCCTTGGGGTTGGTTTCGGGAACATCGATCGCTACATCGTGCCGTTTTACCAGGATCCGGCCTGGGTACTCCGCAGCCAGCATGCGTCGGATTCCCTGTATGTCCAACTCGTCGCTGAGACCGGCATCCCGGGTCTCTTCGCGTTCCTGTGGTTCTGGGGCAGGCTGTTGTGGTTCTCGACTCCCCGGGCTTCGCTGGCGGGTCACCCCGAGGCAGTCGAGGCGTACGGATGGCTGCGATTCCTCCAGTTGGACCTTTTCGCGCA
>JBPCPS010000169.1:0-9854 GCA_050998915.1 Gemmatimonadaceae bacterium | reverse complement strand
GCCACCAGGTATTCCATTTCGGTGAGACGGGCTCTTCGAGCCCGAATACGCGCCTGCATGGAACACCTGGCGGCGTCGCCCTGAGCTTACGATGAGCGGGAGGGAGGTACGACTGGCGGGCCCTGCGATGGCGTCGGCGCTAGTCCATGCCGCTGCGCTCGCGTCATTGTTCATTGTGCGCGACCGCGAGCCGGCGGTTGTGCTTCCACCCATCTATCGCGTGAACATCGTTGCTGCGCCGGCAGGTCCGCGGGCCATCGGTGAAGTCGCGCCCGACCCTCCGACGCCCGCGCCGGCCCAGGCAGCGCGGCCGCGTACGGCCGCCGCGCGCGCTGGCGGTGGCCCGACCGGCGGTCGCGGAACCGACGTCGCCACGGTGCAGACGGAGGGAATCGAATTCCCCTTCCCGGGGTACCTGAACAACATCGTGCGCCAGATCGCGCTGCGTTTCCAGCCGCCCGATGCCGACGCCCGACTGAAAGCTGAGGTCATGTTTCTGATTCATCGCAACGGCTCTGTGTCCAACGTGCGATTCATCACGCGCTCGGGCTCGTACCCCTTCGATCTCGAGGCGCAGGGCGCGGTGGAAGCCGCGGCCGCCGCGCGCGCGTTCGGCCCGTTGCCGGAAGGGTTCTCCGACGACGTGCTCCCCGTGGTCTTCAGCTTCGACCCGCAGGTGTTGAGGTGATTTCGCGCGCGCTTCGCACGATCGCAGCGGTCGGAGCGCTCTCGCTGGCGCTGTCGCTGGCCGCAGCCGCGCAGGAGGCTCCGCGCGGCGTGCGCATCGGACTCAGCTACGGCGCGGGGGTGAAACCCGGCGTGATCGTGATGCCGGTGGAGCCCGTGCGCGGGGATTCGGTGCGCGCCATCGTGCAGCGCGACTTGGACTTCGGCGACCGCGTAACGGTGATCGCGCTCGACAGCGCAGCGCTGCGCGGGCTGACTCCGGCCGCTGGCCGCCGGTTCAACTACGCACTCTTCTCGCGCCTGGGCGCGGCCGCGATCGTCCGGATCATGCCGATTGCCGGGGGCTATCGCGCCGAGGTCCACGACGTCACCGCGCGAAAAGTGCTCCGCACGGATGAGTTCACGCTCGCGTCCGCCCGCAGCAGCGGCGAGTGGCGCATGGAGATCCACGGCATCGCCGACGAGATTGAGAGCTGGATCACCGGCGTGAAAGGCATGTCTCGCTCGCGCGTGCTGTTCGTGCGCGGCAGCGACGTATGGATCGTGGACAGCGACGGCGCCAACCAGCGCCAGCTCACTCGCGGCGCGCTTACGATGTCGCCGGCGTGGCACCCGAACGGGCGAATGATCGCGTACAGCCGTTACGGCGCCGCGGGCACGCGTATCGAGCTGCACGACCTTGAGACCGGGGCGCGCCGCGTCGTGCGAGCCACGCCCGAAGGCCTCAACATCACGCCCGCCTTCTCGCCGGACGGGCGGCAGCTCCTGTGGGCCACCAACCGCGACGGCGGTACGGAGATCGTGTCCGCATCGCTCGCAAACCTCGCGTTGGCCCGGAGAGTCACCGTGGGGCGGGGAACCGATAACACTTCGCCGACGTTCAGCCCCGACGGCCGCCGAATCGCCTTCATGTCCGGGAGAGCCGGTCAGCCCGAGGTATATATTTCGGATTCCGATGGCACCAACGTGCAGCTCCTCACCGAGTTCACGTTCGGCGGCACGAGCTATCGCGCCAGTCCGGCGTGGTCGCCCGATGGGCGTTTGATCGCGTACCAGGCCACGGCCGGGGGCTTTCAGATCATGGTGCTGAACCTTCGCGACCGGGCCGTCAAGCAGCTAACCAGCGAAAGCGTCAATGAGGATCCGTCGTGGGCGCCGGATGGAAGGCATCTGGTATTCACGTCGAGCCGGAGTGGTGTGAAACAGATTTGGGTGATCGACTCCGAGTCGGGACGTCTTCGCCAGCTCACGCACGCCGCGGGCGCGCGTCTCGCCGACTGGTCGCCACATCTCGCGCCAACACTTTCCAACGATCAAAATGCCGCCAACACGCCTGATTGAAACGCAGCGTCGCCGGGTCGGTCTCCTGGCAGCCCTCCCCCTCATCCTGGCCGGGTGCGTGGCGACCAGGAGTGACGTCACGGTACTGCAGCAGGACATCATGCTGGTGCGCGCCGAGGCCGCGCAGAGCGACTCCGCGCGACGGCTGGAGATTCAGCGGGTAATGCGGTCGATGCAATCGCTGACGGACTCGGTGAGCGCGATCGCTGCCCGCCTCACGCGACTGAGGGCGGACGTCCAGGGCAGGTTCAGCGCGATTGAGGACGACACGCGCAGGCTGCAGGAGCTCGCCGGCCAGAGCCAGTCGCGGATGCAGGAGCTGAGGGCGGCCGTCGAATCGAGGACGGCAGCGCCCTCGGCCGCGGGAGCGGCGCCGGCGGTGCCCGGTCCGAACCAGCTGTATCAGCTCGGCCGTGACCAGCTGCTACGCGGCAGCACGGCAGCCGCGCGCACGGCGTTCGAGGATCTGCTCGCGCGGTATCCGGAGGCGGATGTCGCCGCCGAGGCGCAGTTCTACATCGGTGAGACGCACGCGGCGGAAGGCAACGCCGACGCCGCGGACCAGGCTTATGCGCGGGTCGCGTCCGCGTACCCGCGCTCACCGCGCGCTGCGACAGCGACGTACAAGCGCGCCGTGGCGGCGGAAGGTGCGCGGCGCACGCGCGAGGCGCGCCTGCTGTACAACGAAGTGATCAGTAAATTCCCGCGCTCTGACGAAGCGACGCTGGCGCGCGACAGATTGCGCGACCTGCAGTAACGCACCCACTCGGACATGGCCCGGCAGTCCTCCAGCTCGGAGATGCCGTTCCTCGATCACCTCGAGGAGCTGCGCCAGCGACTGCTCCGTGCCGGTGTCGCGTTCGTCGCGGGCGTGATCATCGCGTTCGCGGTAGTGACCAACTTCGATCTCATCGGCTTCCTGCAGCGTCCGATTCGCCCGTATCTTGGCGGGAAGACGCTCGTGTACACGCATCCCGGCGACGTCTTCGGGATACTGATCGACATGGCGTTCGTGCTCGGCGCGATAATAGCGTCGCCCGTGATCGCCTATCAGATCTGGCTGTTCGTCGCCCCCGCGATGCTGCCGCACGAGAAGCGGATGGTCATTCCGGTGCTCGCGGGGATGCTCGTGCTGTTCCTCGCGGGAGTCGCGCTGTCCTTCTTCGTCGTTCTCCCGCTGACGATGAGCTTTCTCCTGGGCCTCCAGACGGGCTCGCTCACACCGATGATCACGGCCGCGGATTACTTTGGCTTCGCGGTGAGCATGTCGCTGATGTTCGGCGCGGCGTTCGAGCTCCCTATCGCGATTCTCGCGCTCACCGCACTCGGGATCGTCACTCCGGAGATGCTCGTCAAGTTCCGCCGGCACGCGGCTGTCGCCGTCCTGGTGGTGTCTGCGTTCGTTACGCCGGGCTCGGATCCGACCTCGCTTGTCGCGCTCGCTGTGCCGCTCTACTTTCTGTATGAGCTGAGTGTGGTGATGTCCAAGGGACTGAACCGGCGACAGCGCAAGCGGGCTGCCCGCAAGGCAGCGCAGGAACGTGCCGGGGAGCAGCACCTGGGAGCGCACGCATGATACGGCACGCTCTCATGTCGGTTGTCGTCCTGGCGGGAGCGTTGGCCAGCCGGCCGCCGATCGCGGAGGCCCAGGCGATGACCGCGCGGCCGAATCCCATGCAGCGTGATACTGCCGTCCGCGACACGGCCCGCCGCGACATCGTGAAGTGGGCCGAGGCGGATTCCGTAATGCGCGCGCTGCTCGAGCGCCGCGGGTACACCGCCACTCGATATCAGGGCGACCGCGTGGTGTTCGACGCAAAGGTGCGGACTCTCGACCTCACCGGCGACCCCGCTGCGGTGGGCCGCGGAGCGACGCTGGTCATCGGCGACACGATCCTGTACAGCGACGTCACCAAGCTGGTGGTGGTCCGCGGGGATACGAACATTCTGCGGGACCCGTCGCAGAACGCGGATGACGTGGTGTCGCGCGGCTCGCTGACGTACAACATCGCCACTCAGCGCGGGAGCGTCACCAACATCAGCACGGCGGTCGAGAGCGGGGAACGCTGGTTCGTCTCCGGCGTGGAGGCGGCGTTCGTGTCCGACACCACGGGGCGAACGCCGACGACCTTTTTCGTGCGGCAGGGCGACTTCACGACCTGCGACGACTCGCTGCCGCACTACTTCTTCCGCGCCGGCAAGATCAAGATGGTGTCGAAGACGCTGTTGGTTGCCAGGCCGGCGGTGCTGTACATCGGCGAAGTGCCGGTGCTCTGGCTCCCGTTCATGTTCCAGGACATCCGCTCGGGCCGGCGCAGCGGGATCCTCACGCCGCGCTTTGGCGTGAGCGAGATCTTCCGCAACAGCCCGAGCTATCGCCGGCACGTGGACAACGTAGGCTACTACTTCGCGCTGAGCGATTACACCGACGCGCGGCTGTGGCTGGACTGGCGCAGCGGCGCGCGGCCGACGGAGGGGGATCCCGGCTGGATCAAGTACAACGGTGAGTTTCAGTACCGTTGGCTGAGCCGGTTCATGACCGGCAGGTTCGCCTCGTCGCACGACCGGCAGCGGTCGGGCAACACCAACACCGCGCTCTCCTGGTCGCATCAGCAGAACTTCTCGCAGACGCGCAACCTGTCCTTCAATCTGAATTACGTCACCAACACGTTCATCCAGCGGACCAATGCGTTCGATCCGCGGCAGGTGATGGCGACCATCTCCTCGCAGGCGAATTACGCGCAGAAGCTGGGACCGGCGTCGCTCACCATCGGCGGCAATCGGCGGCAGTACCCGGGGCGCGAGCAGGTAGATCAGCAGTTCCCGAACTTCAATCTGACTACGCCCACTCTCGCCCTGGCACGCTGGCTCGAGTGGACTCCGTCCTTGTCGGTCATCAACGATCAGAACTTCAACCTCGACCAGCCCGGCACGACGTCGTTCAGATATCTGCCGGGTGCGGGCGGTTTGGATAGCGTGCGGGTAAGCGGCGACCGGCGCAGTACCAACGCCTCGTTCAACACGCCCATGAAGATTTTCGGATTCACCTGGTCGAACTCGTTCAGAGCGAGCGATTCCGAGGACAACTATCCGGTCTCGGTCCAGGTTGCCAGCAGAACCGACAGTGGGGCGAAGACGACCAGGGTGTTCTCGCGAACGTATCGTACCGACGTCGATTGGGAGACCAGCATCGGCCTGCCCGGCCTTCTGACAGGCACGTGGAACGTGTCGCCGCAGATCTCCTTCACCAACGTGGATCCGTCGGCGTACATGGTGCGCAGCCAGTTCTCCGGCGGCAGGTACGTCCGGCAGTCGAAGCGCCCGATTTACGGGGTCGGGATTTCGCCCACGTTCTTCGGCCTGTTTCCGGGAATCGGGCCGATCGAGCGACTGAGGCATTCGATCTCACCCCGCGTGAGCTACAGCTACGCGCCGAGGGCCGAGGTGAGCGACGCGTTTCTCGCCGCGACCAACAGAACGCGGTTCGATTACATCGGTGGCCTGGCCCAAAACCAGATCATGCTGCAGATCTCGCAGAACATCGAGGCGAAGCTCCGGAGCGAGCCCGACAGCGCGACCGGCGATAACAAGTCCAGCCGCACCGACCGCAAGATCAAGCTGCTGTCGCTCAACTTCTCGCCCCTGGCGTACGATTTCGAGCGGGCCCGCGCAACGGGGCGCTCCGGCTTTGCGACCGAGCGGCTCTCGTACGACCTTGCCTCGGATCTGCTTCCGGGCTTCAACCTCACCGCCGACTATTCGCTCTTTCAGGGGAGCCTGCTCAGCGACACCGCCGTGTTCAAGCCGTACCGCGAGAGCCTGAGTGCGTCGTTCACACTCAACCAGCAGTCCGGAATATTCGCCGCATTTTCACGCCTGTTCGGGCGGGCGGTGCCGCAGCGCACGCCGCAGATCGAGCGCTTGGCACCGGGCGACGATGACGCACTGTCGCGGAAGGCGGGGTCGACGCCCGTCGCCGGCGTGGCGGCGCGCGATCGCATGTACGGCATGACCCCGACCCAAGGGTTCCAGGCGAACATCACCTTCAGCTCCCAGCGGCAGCGGCCGCCAGTGGGCGGCAACGTCATCGACTTCGATCCGGCGGTGAACTGCCGCATCTATCAGGCATTTCCAATCGCCTACAACCAGTGTCTGATCGAGCAGCAATCCAATCCCGTCAACGCCACGCCGTTCCAGCCCGTCATCGGGGCTCCGTTCGTGCGCATTCCGTCGCGTGAGACCATCCAGTCCCAGATGAGCTTCAACATCACGCCGACGTGGTCGGCGAGCTGGGGGACCAACTACGATTTTCAGGCGCGGGCGTTCGCCAGCCATACGGTGAGTCTGCAGCGGGATCTGCACGACTGGCGTTCCACGTTCGCCTTCACCAAGGCGCCGAACGGCAACTTCGCCTTCAGCTTCTTCATCGCGCTCAAGGCGCAGCCCGATCTCAAGTTCGATTACGACAAGCAGACGTACCGGCCCGTGCGGCAACCGTGACGATCGCGCTCGACGGTAACTCGCTGACGATCGGCGACGTGTTCGCCGTCGCGGTCGAGCGCCAGCGCGTCGAGCTCGCGCCGGCGGCCGGGGCACGCATGACGCGAACCCGCGCCGTGGTGGAGAAAGCCGCCGCGGGGGGCAAGGTCGTGTATGGAGTCACTACGGGATTCGGCAAGCTTGCCGACGTGGCCATCGACCCCGCGAAGCTGGAGGAACTGCAGGTCAATCTCGTGCGGAGCCACGTGTCCGGCGTGGGGCCGCTTCTCCCGGAGCGGGAGGTGCGCGCGATGATGCTGCTCCGCGCCAACGTCATCGCGAAAGGGTTCTCGGGCGCGCGCGCCAACCTGGTCGAGCTGCTGTGCGGGATGCTCAACGCGGGGCTGCATCCTCCTGTGCCAGAGCAGGGAAGTGCGGGGGCCAGCGGCGATCTCGCGCCGCTCGCGCACCTCGCGCTCGCCATGATCGGCGAGGGGACGCTGGTCGTGAACGGGGAGGAGAAGCCAGCCGGGGAGGCGCTGCGCGCAGCGAAGCTGGCTCCGCTCAAGCTCCAGGCGAAGGAGGGGATCACTCTCATCAACGGGACGCAGGCACATACCGCGGTCGCCGCGTTGCTGGTGCACGATGCGCTCGAGCTGTGGAAGACGGCACACGTCGCCGGAGCGATGTCGCTCGACGCATTGCTCGGGACGCCCGTCGCGTTCGACGAGAGAATTCACGAGGCGCGGGGGCAGGAGGGGCAAAAGGAGTCCGCCGCACTGCTGCGCGCGCTGCTGGACGGCAGCGCGATCCGCGAATCGCACCGCCACGGCGACCCCCGCGTGCAGGACGCGTACGCGCTGCGCTGCATGCCGCAGGTGCACGGGCCGGCGCGCGACGCGCTCCGTTGGATCGAAGGCATCGTCACGCGCGAGATCAACGCCGCGACGGACAATCCGCTCGTATTCGAGAACGGCGAGCTGTTGAGCGGGGGCAACTTCCACGGGCAGTCCGTCGCGATGGCGCTCGACCTGCTCGCAATCGCGCTGACCAACCTCGCGACGATCTCCGAGCGACGCATCGACCGCCTGGTGCACCCCGACATGAACCAGGGGCTGCCGCCCTTCCTCACGGAGAACGCCGGGCTGCATTCCGGGATGATGATGGCGCAGGTCACGGCGGCTTCGGTCGCCAGTGAGTGCAAGGTTTTGTCGCACCCGGCGAGCGTGGACACGATTCCCACCGACGGTGGCAAGGAGGACGTCGTGCCCATGGCCATGGGCGCGGCGTGGAAGGCGCGGCGCGTGGCTCAGAACCTCACGCACGTGCTCGCGATCGAGCTGCTGTGCGCGGCGCAGGGGCTGGATTTTCGCGCGCCCCTGAAGACCGGGACCTCTCTGCGCAACGCCCACGCCGCTGTGCGTGCCCTCGTCCCGCACCTTGGCGCCGACCGGGTCCTGAGCGGCGACATCGCGCTAATCGCCGCGGCGATCGGCGACCGGAAATTCACGCGCGAGCTGACTGCATGACGGTCGCGGAGCCCGCGGCTGCGCGCCCACCGGGCGCTCTCCACGGAAGCCGTGTCGTTCGCGCTCCGAGAGGGCGGGAGATGTCGTGCAAGGGGTGGCAGCAGGAAGCCGCCCTGCGGATGCTGATGAACAATCTCGATCCGGAGGTGGCGGAGCGCCCCGCGGACCTCGTGGTGTACGGCGGCATCGGCAAGGCTGCACGTAACTGGGAATGCTTCGACGCAATCGTCGCGGCGCTGCGCGCACTGGAGAACGATGAGACACTGCTCGTGCAGAGCGGCAAGCCTGTCGGGGTTTTCCGGACGCACGCGTCGGCGCCGCGGGTTCTGATCGCGAACAGCAACCTCGTCGGACGGTGGGCCACGTGGGAACACTTCCGCGAGCTGGAGCGCGCAGGGCTCATGATGTACGGGCAGATGACCGCAGGCTCCTGGATCTACATCGGCACGCAGGGAATCCTCCAGGGCACCTACGAGACCTTTGGCGCGGTAGCGCGCCAGCACTTCGCAGGCTCGCTCGCCGGAACGCTCGTCCTCACCACCAGACCCGGCGGGATGGGGGGCGCGCAGCCGCTCGCCGCCACCATGCAGGGCGCCGCGATCCTGTGCGTGGAAGTGGACGAGAGCCGCATCGACAAGCGGATCGAGACGGGATATTGCGACGTAAAGGCCGCGACGCTGAACGAGGCCCTCGAGGTCATCGACCGCGCGCGCGGTGCGAGGAAGGCGGTCTCCGTCGGGCTCATCGGGAACGCCGCCGAGGTCCTGCCGGAGCTGGTGCGCCGCGACGTCACGCCCGACGTTCTGACGGACCAGACCAGTGCGCATGACGTGCTCAACGGCTACGTGCCAGCGGGGATGCCGCTCGCCGAAGCGTTGGCCCTCCGCGCAAGCGATCCCGACGCGTACGTGAAGCTGGCGACGCAGTCGATCGTAGCGCACGTGCGCGCCATGCTCGAGATGCAGCGGCGCGGCGCGGTAACGTTCGATTACGGCAACAACATCCGCACGGTCGCGCTCGACGCCGGCGTGAAGGACGCGTTTGCCTTTCCCGGCTTCGTCCCCGAATACGTGCGGCCGCTATTCTGCGAAGGGAAGGGTCCGTTTCGCTGGGTCGCACTCTCCGGCGACCCGCGCGACATCGCGCGCACCGACGATCTCGTGCTCGAGCTTTTCCCGGATGATGCGCACCTGCGCCGCTGGATAACGATCGCGCGGGACAAGGTGCACTTTCAGGGGCTGCCGGCACGCATCTGCTGGCTCGGCCAGGGCGAGCGCGCGCGATTCGGTATCGCGCTCAACGATCTCGTGGCTTCGGGTGAGCTGAGCGCGCCAATTGTGATTGGGCGCGACCACCTGGATACTGGTAGTGTTGCGTCGCCGTTCAGGGAGACGGAGGCGATGAAGGACGGCAGCGACGCCGTCGCCGACTGGCCCATTCTGAACGCTCTACTGAATGTGGCCGGCGGAGCATCCTGGGTTTCATTTCATCATGGCGGCGGCGTGGGCATCGGCAACTCGCTGCACGCGGGCCAAGTGATCGTTGCCGACGGTACGCCCGAGATGCGCGTGCGGCTTGAGCGCGTCCTCACGAACGACCCCGGGATCGGCGTCGCGCGGCACGCGGACGCGGGCTATGACCTGGCCCTCGAAACGGCGGAACAGCACGGGATCGTTTTGCCAATGCTGACCGAGCCGGGTAAGCGCCGCGGGGCCTGAGCTGAGGGGGCGTCTTCGCGCGCAATGCGCGCGTAGAGCCCGAACGCCCCGGCACCGTGGCGCACCCCGGCTCGGCCGGAACTAGGGACACGATCAGCAT
>JBPCPS010000121.1:0-7966 GCA_050998915.1 Gemmatimonadaceae bacterium | reverse complement strand
GTGCACCACCCGCTCGGGAATCCGCTCATGTTCGAAGTGCGTGGTCTTCTCCCGCAGATGAAAGTCGTCGAGCAGCGTCGGCCCGCGGACGCCGGCCCGGAGCGAGTTCTGGTCGTCGGAGATCTTGAGACCCTGATTGCTGCTCAGGATCTGCCCCGGTCCGACGGTGTCGCCCGCCAGGTCGGCGGTTTTCGCGGTCTCGCCGTGGAGCGACTTCTGGTCGGCCGGGGACGAGGACTGGCCGGCGGTGCGGGCCTTCGGCGGCTTCGGCGGCTTGGCGCCGCGACTGGCTTTTTTGGGCATGGCAACTCCGAGGGGGAACACGATGCGCGCCGCCCGCAGGGCAGCGTGCTGCAGGATGAACGGTGCGGCCGTTGCCGGCCTACTCGGCGGCGACGTTGATGCGCTCGGCCAGTTTGGTGAGCGCCTTGTCCGTGGCGCCCTCTTCGTCGAGCGTCTGCTGGAGCATCCGCGCGTGGTCCTTATGCCCCATCACCTTCGCCCAGGTGCGCACCGTACCGTAGCCCGCCATCTCGTAGTGCTCGACGTGCTGCGCCGCAGCGATCAGACCAGCGTCGAGCACGTCGGCATCGGGCTTCTCCTTGATGAGCTCCGCGCCTTCCTCGAGAAGGCCTTCCATGCCGATGCATTTCTTGCCACGCGGGCTCACTCCAAGCTCGTCACACACGCCTTCGATGCGCTTGACGTGCGTTTCGGTCTCCTTCAGGTGCCGGGCGAAAGCCGCCTTGAGCTCGGGGTGCGATGTTGCCTTGATCATGCGGGGTAGCGCCTTGACGATCTGCTTTTCAGCGCTCCACAGATCCTTCAGCTCCTCTACATAGAGGTCCTTCAGTGTTTCCATTTCCATACGATTTCTCCGGACGGCTTTAACGTTGACAGTGGACCCCGACAAAAAGCAATTGGGGTGCCACTAGCCTCCGGGTCTTGCGATACCTCCGCCCGTATTCGGAAAGAAATCAGTGGGGCGCTCGATGGTGCCGATGATACCCACAACGGCGAATCTGCCGTCGTCATTGCCGAGTAGACGCATGGGAACTCGCAGCACCATCGTGCTGCCCGAAAAGGCTGCTGACACTGTAGAGGTGGCCCCGGTCGCAATTGCGTGCAGGGTGGCACTGCTGCCGGTGGCCTCGAACAGGTTTACCTGATAGTCCACTCCCAGGCTGGCACTGCCGCCGAACGCGTTCCCCGAGGGGACGATGCCGGTCGCTCCGCTCTCGTCGGTGTCGAATTCGAGATACCCGCCAAGGGCTGCAGGAACACCTGCCGAAATGGGCCCAACCGGCCCTGTGAACGTGAAGGTGACGATGAGCGAGTCGCGCTTGAAATCGCCGCGCACGCTCACAACGTCGTGCGCTTTCATGAAGCCGGACGCGGACGTCGGGATCGTATCTCCCGCGGCGTCGGTAATGAGGAATGCCTGAACACCGGCATCGGGTGCAATCGCGGTGGCGCTGAACTCGACAGGCGCCACGCCGGCAGTTGTGGCGGTGAGCGTCTTTGATCCGAAAGTTGCGCCGAGTGTCCAGGCGCCAGGAGTCGCCTTGCCTCGCGAATCTGTCGTGGCGCTCGGTACGGTCACCGATCCTCCGTCGGGACCGACGACGAAGGTAACCGCGATGCCCCCGACAGGCTTATTTTCGGCGTCGAGCACCAGCACTGCAGGAACTGCCGGAGCAGGCTGGCCGGCGACGCCGATCTGGGTCGGCGCCTCGAGGATCAGCATTGTCGCGGGTGTTCCAAACGTCGGCGCAGAAGGAGAATCGCCGCACGATGCGAGGGCCAGGGCGCTCACCGCGCGGATGACCGCGAAATTGCGCATGGCGTGATTACAAGGACGAGAGGTCGATCGAAGTGACGGCGTTGTCCATCATTACGTAAAGAACGTTCGCATGCTGGGCCACGCCGTTGATACGGCCGCTGAGCGCGGGACCAACGATCTGATCCGACCAGCTAGTGGGATCGATCCGGTGAATTCTTCCATCGGATACCACGTAAAGAGAGCTTCCCGCGAAACCCATTCCGGTTACCGACGTGAGGGTGAAGGGAGCCGTGCGGCGAGACCAGCTGCCCGGAACGACCTCGGTAACGCGGTTGTCCGCAAGCACGTATATGCGGCCCTTGCCGGCGGTCATATCCTGAAATCCGGGCCAGGATTCGGGCATCGTCGACCGTGCCCACAATCCGGGTGACGTACTCGCAAAGCTCGAGTATCCGCTCCAGAGTGAGTGGAGCTTGCCGGCTTGCATGATGTACGTTGCCGTGAATGGCGTGGCGGCGGCCACTCGTTGCGTCTGCGGAAAAGCAGCCGGATCGGTAAGGACGGTATGCAGTCCCGCGTCGACCCGCGAAACTCTGGCGACGTTCGTAGTCCCCGCATCGCGATGCGCAAACCGGTTTCCCCAGAACACCCACGACCACGGCTGCGTCAGATAGACGTCCGACCCTTTCGCGCCGAGGACGGTGTTGCCGATGAAGTAGATATCCCTCACTGGTCCGCGCAGTCCTTCGGCGCCCGGCTCGTAGCCTTCGAGTCCGAGCGCATCGTGTGCTGGTGCGACGATGACGTTGTGTGCAACGACGACGTTCTGCGAGCGCGCAACGGAAAGTGCGATGAGATAGTCGCGATCGATCGATGGCGTCGTTGCATGGTCGATGATGAGATTGTTCTCGATCACCACGCCGGTTCCGCCGTAGCCGCTCTGCAATGCCTGGTAGATGGAGTGGCGATCGGCGTTCCGGATCACGTTGTCCGCGATGCGCACGCGCCAGCAGTTCTCGTTGTGAATGCCGTATCCCGACCCGCGGGTGAAGCCCCCCGGGAGCACGAAATCCTGGATGTTGTCGAGATAGTTGCCGGTGATGCTGATATCGGAACACTGCCCGCCTCTAGGACTCACGGTGCTGATGCCGACCGCAACATTGGCTATCTCGAGATCGAAGAAGCGGACGCCAGTCATGGAGACGCGGTCGTCGCCGGTGCCTATCGCGGTAGTTTGAACATTCGATGGCAGCGTGCCCCGAATGGTCATGTGTGCGATGCTGAGGCCTTGAATGTTGCCGGGCGTGTCGATACCGGTCAGAAAATCAGGACCGAGCAGCAACATCGTTCTTCCGCGACCCGATCCAAATATCTCGAGGTCGCGCTTGCTCTCGACACGGAGTCCCTGATTGCCGAGGTCATACATGCCCGGCGCTATGAAGATGCGCTGGTTGGGCTCTGCATCCCTGATCGCGGCGCGCAGAGCGGCGACAGTCGACACTTCGACCAGTGCGATGGCGTTGCGCGGCACGTCGCTCTGTGGGGCGGCTGACCGCGAAGGCGACGTCGGCTCGCTGAAACAGCTCGTTGTCAGCCCGGCGATCGACAACGCGAGCAGACATTGACGTCTCATGTCGTGTGGCCACAATGTGCGTCGAGCGCCGCGCGCAACGCTCACGAACCGGTGCCGGCGCGGAGTCAGATTGGCGCTGGAGCGTACAGAGGAGTCAGGTCGACGAACATCTGACATCGGTGTGCCATTGGGGGAGCCGAGGGGTCCTCTTCAGACCTCTTCAACCGGAAGATCGTAACCGCCGGCACGGTGACTTCACCGCCGTCCTTACGGTCGTACGTAACGTTCGCCTGGAGAATCACCGCGTCACCCTGGCACCAGGTGCCAGCGGCCTCGTGCCTGAGACTCCCAATGGTGGTGAAAAACCAGGCGATCGCGGCCTCGATCGCCTGCCGTCCGATCACGGGCTCGTTGTTGGCGAACCGAAGCCACGCATCGTCGGTGAACACTGACGCAAAACGGGCGGCATCCATCCTGTCCACGCCATCCTCGTACAGATCCCGCGACCAGGCAGCGGCCTCTTCGGGCGTGAATACATTCTGGTGTGGCTGCATGGATTCTTTTCCGGAATGGAGTGCGGAGAGTGGATCACAATTTGAGCGGCGGCGACCGTCAATGCGCCCGGAGGGGCTCGAACCCCCAGCCTTCTGATCCGAAAGCTGGCTCTGGGCGTCTCAGATTCGACGAATTTACCGGTTTCTCGGCGGTGACGGAAAGCTGAAGCCGAGCTGGAAACGGCAATAAAACGGAATAAGCCGGGGGAAACTAGCCCCGAAACTCGCCCATGGATGTGCACAAGGAGTCCATCACTATCGCGGTCCTGCCAGACGGGGCGAAGACGCCGACACGCTTCGACCGGTTGCCAAACGAGCTGCCCAAGCTGAAACGATGACTCGAGCGAGTCGCACGAGACGGCGAGATCCGAGCGTGCTACGAGGCGAGCGGTGCCGGGTATGTGCTCCACCGAGCGATGAAGGAGTGGGGCTACGTGTGCGAGGTCATCGCTCCGTCGCTCATTCCGAAACGGTCCGGCGTGCAGCGCAAACACGATAAGCGGGATGCCGCGGATCTCGCGCGAGAGAGGAGCGGAGCATGCGGAAAACGAGGGCCGAGGGACGCCTGCCGAGGGCGCCGGAGCCGGAAGCCCCGTGCGTGCGTTCGCTCCGTACACAGACGCTGCTACGCCACTGAATCGAGCCACCAGGTTATCGCCCCGCCGCGCGTCGGACCTCGGTGAACCAGTCGAGCACGAGGACGATATCGCGACCGGATTCGTCCCTGGGGCGGACCAGCGTGAGCGTGCGGCCGTCGGGGTGGATGTCGTAGTCGTCGTACAGCGGCGGCGAGAACGGCGCGAGGACGAGCCGCCTCCTGAGTACGCGCACGCCGGCGGTCGTATCGATCCGGGCCGCGACGAGGCGGTCGCCGCTCCGGTAGTACACCTCCGTGCCGGCCGGCCCCCACGTCGGGTCGCGTCCCCCCTCCTCCGAGATCAGCCACCGCGCCCGACCCCCGGGGAATGGTGTGACGAATACCTGGAAGCGCCCCGACTCCAGCGTGTAGTAGGCCAGCCATCGGCCGTCCGGCGACAGCCTCCCGCCCCAGATGGGTCCAGGTCCCACCACCCGGCGGGACTCGCCGGCGGTGAGCGACACGATCGAAGACAGCGTCTTGGATTCGCTCGTGCGCTCCAAGACGCCGAACGCCAGGGAGCGGCCGTCCGGAGTCCACCCGACGAGCCAGTGGAACTCATCGATCGCGAGCAGAAGCTCGGCGTCCCCGCCTCCGTCTGCGGCCTTGGTGTAGATGCCCCGCCGGTCGCCCAGCTTGGAGAAGGTCACGGCCGCGCCGTCCGGCCTCCACACCGGCGCCCGGCCGCCCTCGAAGGTGAGTCGCGACGCGGCTCCGGTGCGGAGGTCGTGGGTCCAGATGTCGGCGGGATCACCGAGCCGGCGGCCCGTTGCCACCGCGAGGTGCCTTCCGTCCGGGGAGAATTGCGGGTTTTCGAACGCCAGCCACTCGCCGGTGAGGAGCCGCTCCTTCCCGTCCGCGTCCACGAGCACGAGCTCGTGCGCCATGGCGCCCGGCACATAGGCCAGCGCTCCGCTGCGGGAGATGGCGTAGTGCAACATCTCCGGGGCCCCCGCGCGCGCGACGCCCTCGACGAGCGGCACGGCCGGTCCGGTGAGCGTGAGACGCGCCGGGTCGAACCGCGCGCCCAGCAGGGTCGTCCCGCGGCCGAAGATCAGGTGGCCGCTGGCGGCGTGGCGCGGCGAGGTGCCTGGCGCCAGTACGGCTCGGCGGCCCGTGGTGAGGTCGACCGCATAGATGCGTCCGCCCGTCTCGAACAGGAGGGTGCGGGCGTCGGGCAGGATCTGGGGGTGGCGGTGGCCGATCTCGCTTCCCTCCAATCGCGTCAACCGCTGGGCGTCGCCGCCTCCCGCGCCGACGGCGTACACGGGTCCGCTAACACCGGACCCGAACACGATTCGGTCGTCGAGACTCCAGCTCACACCGGCCAGGAATCCGGGCACCGTGCCGATGTCGACCGCGGCGCCCCCGCCGGCCGGGAGCTTCCGCAGGCCTCCGTCGGCGAAGAAGCCGATCCAGGCGCCGTCCGGCGAAAAGAACGGACTCGATCCGCCCTCCGTGCCGGCGAGCGGAGTGGCCTCGAGCCTATCGAGCGGCCGCCGGTAGAGCCGCTGCCCGTCCGCGCTCGTTCCCGCGATGACCAGCGTACGGCCGTCCGGCGACAGCGCCACGGACGACGTGGGGTACCCCGGTCCGCGGGTCACCCTCACTCCCGGGGGGAGGCTGACCAGCGCCCGGACGGGCGCCGCGGGATCGGGTGCCCGCCCCCCGGGCCACCACCGCGCGCCGAAGGCGGCGAGCAGCGCCACAACCGCCCCGAGCGTGAGCCACAGCGCCCGCTCCCGCCCCCACGATTTGCCGGCGACCGGCTCGCGGTGTTGGGCGCGGGCTGACTCTCCCAGCGGACGGAGCGCCTCCGCGAACTGCGTCGCGGTGGCGTACCGGTCGGCCGGTACCGGCGCCAGCGCCTTGCGCACCGCCTCCGCAACCGCCGGCGGGGCGCTCTCGCGCACCATCGCGACGTTTGGCGCCGGGTGGCCCAGCTTGCGCGCCGTGATCGCCTGCGCAGTGGGACCGCTGAACGGCGGCTCGCCGGCGAGCATCTCGTAGAGCACGCAGCCTAACGAGTAGATGTCGCTCCGGCCGTCGACGTCCATCTCGCCGGCCGCCTGCTCGGGGCTCATGTACGTCGGGGTACCGACCGCGAGCCCGGTCTCGGTGAGCCGCGACGCGCCGGCCGCCTCCACCGCCCGCGCGATCCCGAAATCGGCCACCAGCGTCTCGCCGCCGGAGAGGAGAATGTTCTCCGGTTTGATGTCCCGGTGTACGACCCCTCGGCTGTGCGCGTACGCCAGCGCTGTTGCCACCTGCCGGCTGATCTCGAGCGCATCGTCGACCGGCAGCTGCCTCTCGCGGACGAGGCGCTGCCGCACCGACTCCCCTTCCACGAACGGCATCACGTAGAACAGCAGGCCGTCCGCGGAGCCGGAATCGAGCAGGGGGACGATGCGGGGGTGGCTGAGCTGGGCCGCGATCTCGATCTCCCGCAGGAAGCGCTCGGGGCCCAGCGCCTGCGCCAGCTCGGGTGCCAGCACCTTCAGGGCGACCCGCCGTCCGTGCCGGAGGTCCCGGGCGAGGTAGACGACCGCCATCCCGCCGCGGCCGATCTGCCGCTCGACGGCGTAGCGGTCGGCGAGCGCGCTCTCAAGGCGTGCGTCGAGGTCGGTCATGACGCATAAGATGGGGCCGCGCCCCGCCTGAGGCGAGAGAAGCGGATCACACGAAAGGCCGCCCACGCTGGTCCTGGGCCACCTGTACCTCCAATTCCAGATGTGATCTTTGACGAGCTGAAAGCGTTTCGCATCAAGCTGAACGGCTTTGCCGAAAGTCCGGTGTTCAGCTTGCGGCCTGACTCGAGGAAGCCCGTAGACACAACATTCTTGGCGCGTGCACTTCTCAAGGCTGAGGCGGAGGCGGGACTTCCGAAGCTCTCGGGTACTCTCTTTCACGCGTACCGCCGCACATGGGCGACCGCACGGAAAGGATATCCGACAAAGGATGTTGCTGCCGCTGGTAGATGGAGTAACGAATCAATGGTCCTGGTCTACCAGCAGGCCGAGGAAAGCGTGATAGAGGAGGTAATGAATGCCACACGGAAAGTTCTCGGTGCAGGTAACGGATGACCGTACTAGCACACAAACTGGTTCACCGTGGTGCCACTCGCTCACGCAGGGGAGCGTAAGTCATTGCGGCTCAATTTCATAGAACGTGGTTAAGGCTCAATGTGGCTAGACACAATGCTGTATTTGAACCAGAAGGCTGGTTTTTCAGTTTGATGGGGCGGGTCACCGGCGCTGAGAGAGACAATCTACATCAGATACTCGCTCAGTCGTCGGTGAATCATCGCGGCAACCGAGTGTAAGTTGTGCCCTGAAAACGTTTTACCTAATGCGCCCGGAGGGGCTCGAACCCCCAGCCTTCTGATCCGAAGTCAGTTCACGAAGTCCCGCGCCTGTCGG
>JBPCPS010000211.1:0-2600 GCA_050998915.1 Gemmatimonadaceae bacterium | reverse complement strand
CATCATCGGAAACCAAGGGGCCGACAGCCGGCCAGAAACGCCGCGCATCCGCCCCCGTGGATGATTTTAGTGAAGATCGCGAGCAGCAGTTCGACCTGCTGACCGCGGCGGTCATCGGGGTCGCGATCGGGGCCGGCATCGCGTTGCTGGTGAGAAAGGGGCCGAGTGGCAGGCGGCCACTGCTCCCCATGATGGACGCGCTGGGGCGCGGTGCCAAGTGGAGCGGGGCCATGGGACTCGAAGGCGCGCGCTGGGCAGGCGACACGATCCCTCCGTACGCCCGCCGCGCGCGCAAGGGCGCGGCGCGTGGTGCGCACTGGGCGCGCGAGCAAAGCGAGCCTCTGTTGGAAAGGCTTCCAGCCCTGGACGACGTGACGGAGACGGTGCGTGATTACGTGGATGCGGCGCGCGAAGCAATCAGTGAGACGGTCGAGCACGAGGCGCGCGACCTTCGCAAAGCCATCCGGCGGCAGCGAAAGCGGATCGGGATTTAGAGTCCGTTGCGCTGGCCGGGGTCGTTTCCGTCCCCTTCGGTCGCTACGCTCGCAAATTGCGCGGGCGAAGACGCGACCTGTGGGGACGGAAACAACCCCGGCCTTACGCATCGAAGTAATGCCCAAGCTGTTCACGGTTACCACGCTCGCGGCACTCGCCCTCGTCGCGCTCACGCCCGACGTCGCGTACGCCTGGACCCCGGGGACGCACATCTTCCTCGGTGAGGCGCTGCTCAAGTCGCTGCACCTCGTACCCGGCAACATCGCCGCGCTGATCTCCGCGTTTCCGCACGATTTCCTGTATGGCTCGATAGCGGCGGACACGAGCATGGCCAAAAAGTACGCGCTCGCGGGGCGCCATTGTCACTCGTGGAAAGTTGGAATGGAGATCCACGAGCGCGCGCGCAACGACCCGGTGCGAAGCTTTGCGCTCGGGTACCTCGCTCACCTCGCGGCGGATTCTGTGGCGCACAACTATTTTGTCCCGCGGCAGCTCACCGTCACGTCCACCACGAGTGCCATCGGCCACAGCTACTGGGAGAGTCGGTTCGAGACGCACCTGGGCGAACGGTTTTCCGGCTTGGCGCGAGAGGTGATCCTGCGCGACCACGAGCACTCCGACGCGCACCTCGACAGGATTCTGAGCCCGACGATTTTCAGCACTCCCACCAACAGGCGGATATTTCGCGGGATGGTCCGCGTCGCGGATTCCGACGGGTGGCAGCGAATTTTCCAGATGATCCAGGAAAACAGCCGCTGGGACCTCGGAGAGCAGGACTCGGCCGCCTACATGGAGCGGTCGTTCAACTACATCGTCGATTTCCTGAACCGCTTCGACGCATCCGAGGTGTACTCGCTGGATCCTGCGGGGACCACGCCGCTGCGCCAGGCCAAGCAGATTCGTCGCGCGGCGCTGAACAAGGGCGGAGGCGAACACAAGGTCGAGGGCGCGGCGCTCAAGCACTTCGCCATGCCGGAAACGCGCCTCGCCTACCTGCCTGCCGGGGGCGGGGCGATCTACGAACTGGCGAGGGGCGGGTAGCAGACCGGCGCACGCAGCATCTTTTCGTCATGGAATTCGAGCTCCAGCCGACACTGCGCGGCGACCTTCTCGAGCTGCGACCGCTTCACCCCGACGACTACGACGAGCTCTTCGCGGTAGCGAGCGATCCGCTGATCTGGGAACAGCATCCCGAGAGCGACCGGCATGCGCCGGAGAAGTTCCGCCGTTATTTCGACGGCGCCATGCAATCACGCGGGGCGTTCGCCGTCGTCGACTTGCGAACCGGCCTCCTTGTTGGATCGACCCGCTTTCATGGCCATGACGCCGAAGCGAGCACGATCGAGATCGGCTGGACTTTTCTCGCGCGGTCGCACTGGGGCGGTCCGCACAACCGCGAGATGAAGCGGCTCATGCTCAGCCACGCGTTCCGGTTCGTCGATCGTGTCGTCTTTTTGATCGGTCCGCGCAACATCCGCTCGCAGCGCGCGGTCGAGAAGATCGGCGGAGCCCGGGCGGGCTCGCGCACGATCGACGGGAGCGAAAGCTTCCTCTTCGAGATTACGTCGCTGTCGGTGGATCGAGACTGGCTCGACGGCGCGCGCGGGTAAGCGCGCGATCCAGGGCGTTGGCGAAAGCCTGCTTCTCGCGCGCGCCGAAGGTGCCGTGCCCGCCGGTCTCAATTCCGGTGCTGCGCAGCCCCTCCATGAAATTTCTTACGGATAGCCGCTCCCCGATGCTCTCGGCGGTGTACTCGTCACCGCGGGGATCTATCACCACGACGCCTTTGGGCACCAGCAGCGCAGCCAACGGTATGTCGGCCGTGACCGCTACATCGCCGTCACCTGCGTGCTCCGCTATGTAGCGATCGGCAACGTCAGGTCCGCCATCGACCCGAACGGTGGACAGCTTCGGATTTCCTCCCGGAATCGGAATCCGATGATTCGCGACGAGGACGGTATCGAGCTCCAGCCGCTCGGACGCGCGAAAGCATATCTCCTTCACTTCGCGGGGCGTTGCGTCCGCATCCAGCCACAGTTTCATGATTGAAGCTATCGGGCCGGTGCCCTCCGCACCCCCAGCGGTTTGACCATCACGCTCGTACC
>JBPCPS010000167.1:0-5104 GCA_050998915.1 Gemmatimonadaceae bacterium | reverse complement strand
GCATACTGCGGCCGGTTCGGCTCACCGTACCCGAACCAGTTGAAGTACCGCACCTTGTAGGGGCAGTTGTTTGAGCAATAGCGGGTCCCGACGCAGCGGTTGTACACCTGCACGTTCAATCCATCGGGCGAGTGATACGTCGCGTATACCAGGCACACGGGCTCGCACGGCGCGTTGCCGCAGTGCTGGCACATCATCGGGATGAACCGGGTCTCGAAATCGCTCTCGCCGTTCTCCCCGCCCTCGAAGTAGCGCTCCAACCGGATCCACGCCATCTCGCGGCTGCGAAGTATGTTCGCGCCAAACCCGGTGCGATCGGGAAATACCTTCGCGCCCTGCCACTCGGCGCCGACCGTCGGAATGTTATTCTCGGCGTAGCACGCGGTGACGCACGCGGAGCATCCGGTGCAGCGCGCGAGATCGATCGTCATCGCCCAACGCCGCTTCGCCAGCCCGCTCCAATGGTCGGGGTGGTACATCCCCTTGTCGTTGGACTTCGGGTCGCCGAGATCGCCCTGCGCGTCGTTAGCTACGGGCGCGCGCAATCCCGGGAGAAAGTCACGGCTCGCGGCCCCCACCATGTCGGGGACGACGTGCCCGTCCTCGTGATGGCCTTCTTCCGCGGCTCCGTGCGCCGGTGCCGCCGCAGGTGCGTGCGCCTGACCTAGCGATCCTGCCGCTACCGCGCGCGCGATGCCCCGACCATGCTGGCGAGCCGAGCCTTCGGTCGTCACCAACTCGTGGTGTCCACCGGCCTTGCTCACGCGCGCCTTCGTGCTGGCGTAGGCGATGCCGCCGCTCGCGTCCGACGCCCCGGCGGGCAGAAGATCCAGCGCGTTCAGGCCCGCTATGGCGTACCGCCCCGAGCCCGCGCGGCCGCGGCCGACCGCAATTGTGACTGTTTCGTCGCGCACGCCCATGTACAGGAGCGCCGGCAAAGTGAGCGAGCCCGCGGTCGTCGCGACGGTGAGCAGATCGCCGTTCTCGACGCCCATTCGCGCGGCAGCGCGCGGGTGGATCTCCGCAACAGTCTGCCAGCAGATTTTGGTGACGGGATCCGGCAGCTCCTGGAGCCACGGCTTGTTCGCCCCGCGGTCGCCGAGCACGGGATGCTGGTAGAGCATCAGGTACATGTCGCCGCTGGTGGATTCGATCGCCGGCGACGCGGTCGCGGCGCCGCCGGTCCGCGCCGGCCGGGCCGCGATCGATCCGGCCACGAGCCCGCTAGGCAGCGCCGCCGTGAGTCCGCGCGCTCCGCCCGGAAAGCGCGAGATCAGCCAGTTGCGGTATCCGCCGGTGGCTGTCTGCGCGGCCGTCGTCGGATTGCGCCGCGACAGCTCGAGCAGCACGTCGGCGGTCGCGCGCGTATCGAACACCGGCTCCATCGCGGGCTGTTGCAGCCCCACCATGCCGCGCACAGGCGCGGCATCGCCCCAGCTCTCTAGCGAGTGGTTGTCCGGCAGGATGAGATCGCAAAGCTCGGTCGTCTCGTCCGGCACGCTGGAGAAGCTCACCTTGAACGGAACCTTGGCGATCGCTTCACCGACGTTGGCCGCTTTCCCGAAGGCGTGAACCGGGTTGGCGCCGCGCACGAAGAGGATGGGCACCGACCCGGCGCGCATGCGCTCGACTGCGGCGCGCACTGCCGCCGGCGATTCGATGCCGTCGTACGCCGTGACCGCTTGGTCCAGCTTGACCGTCGTGCCGACGTTACCCTGATTGAGCGCGTTCACCGCGAGGGCGAGTTGCATCGCGCGGGGGCCCGTGCCGCCCGCGAGAGCGAGATTCGGACGGAGCGACGTAAAGTCGCGCTGAAGATTCGCGAGCTGCGCCGCCGGCACCCCGGAAGCGTTGGCCGCATCCGCGACCGACGCCTGCCCGCCCAGCATCTGCGCGATGATCAACTGGGTGCCGGGCTTGCACGCTATCCATTCGTCGGCGTTGAGACCGGTAAGCGACCGTCGCGGCCCTACGTAGATGAGACGCGGCGCGCGCGCGTGGTCGGCGCGCGCGTCCGCCCAATTCAACTGCTGCGAGACGCTGGGCCCCCAGCTGTCCAGGAAATCCGCGCCGAAGGAGACCACGATCCGCGCCGCGCGAAAATCGTAGCTCGGCCAAGAAACGCCGTACGATTGCCGATTGGCCGCGATGGCAGCGAAGTCGCTCTGCGCGTCGAAGCTGATGTGCGGCGGCATGCCGAGCATGGCGAGCCACCCATCGAGGAACGACGGGAAGCTGCCGCTCTCGTGCTGGTTGAGGAACACCGCCGACGCAGCCCGTCCCCCTGCTCTTGCCTCGCCAAGCTTCTGCGCGAGCAGCTGCAGCGCCTGCTCCCACGTGACCCGCTCGAGCGCGCCGTTGGTCCGCACCATCGGACCGCGGAAACGGTCGGGGTTGTACAGCCCCTACACGGCGGCTTGCCCGCGCGCGCAGATCGCGCCACGACTGAGCGGGTGCTCGGGATTCCCCTCGAGCTTGATCACCCGGCCGTCACGCGTCTCCGCGAGCACGCCGCACGCCGCGGAGCATTCGCGGCAGGTAGTGGCGTAATAGTTCGAGACGCCGGGCACCGTCTCGTCGGGCGAGACGAGGTACGGGATGAGCCGCTCGACTTCACCGGTGCCGCAGCCAACGGCGGCCGTCGCGGAGCCGACTCCGAGGACCTTGAGAAAATCCCTGCGCTGTACGGTCATGCTGGGTTTTTGGCTGTTGGTTTCTGGTTTTTGGAAGGGGCCGTTAACGAACATCCAAGAACCACAAACCAGAAACGCCGTTTCATCAGTAGTGACATGTCGCGCAATCGTATCTCGCGCGGAACGGAGGATTCGACTGACCCACGTGGCAGCTCACACACCAGCCCATCGAGAGCGATTCGGACTGGTAGACCTGCGGCATCTTCTGGATATCGCCATGGCAGGTCTGGCACGAAACGCCCGCGCCGACGTGCCGCATGTGCGGGAACTTGACGTACTCGGGGAGCTTGTGGATGCGAACCCACGGCACCGGTTGCTGGCGCGTCCAGTATCCGGCGAGCTTCTGGATTTCCGGCTTGCCGGCGCCGACGACGGTATGGCAACCCATGCAGGTGCTCATCGCCGGCATGCCGGGATCGGGCGACTTGTTGGCTGAAAAATGGCAGTACAGACAGTTCATCTTCAGCGTCTGCACGTGCTGCGGGTGCGGAAAGCGAACCGGTTGCGTGGGGCTGTTTCCCTCGCCGGACGACGCTCCGCTGTATGCGGACACGATCGTGGCGAGCGCTGCGAGCGCGAAGAAAGCCGGCACTGCTGCCCACTGTCGCCGCAGTTTCATCTATCGTCGTCGAGGGAGTGCCGCAGAGGCCTTGTGAATTTTTTCACAAGGCGTCGGAATGAAGATTAGTCTGACGCTCCTGCCGCGCAAGCGTCCTCAGAACTTCTATCGCCATCGCGCGAAGCAGGTCCAGCTCGCGCGCGTCCGGCGCGGCGCGAAATACAAGCGTTCTCACGGACCGCATGATGTGCTCGTGATTCCTCGTCTTGAAGAAGTCGATGGCCTCCAGCGCGCGCTCGGCATCCGCGAACATGAGCTCGTAGTGTCCGGTCGTCGGAGGGGGCGCCTGCTTGCGGGGAGGCGGTAGATCCCGCGTGGCGTCCGACGCGCGCAGGTGCAGCTCATAGGACGCGAGCAGCACGGCTTGCGCGAGATTGAGCGACGCGTGACCCGTTGTCGGAATCGTGACGATGACGTGGCACATATCCAACGCATCGTTCGGAAGGCCGTGGTCTTCCCTCCCGAAGAGCATGGCGACGGGGCCGCCGCGCTCGAGAAGCTCGGCTGCAGCCTCTTTCGGCGTGGTGATGCGCCATTTGGCTGCCCGCCTGCGGGCGGAGAACCCGGCCACCGCGACACAGTCGGAGATCGCGTCCTCCAGAGTCGCAAAGTGCTCAATGGCACCGATGATGTCGGCGGTGTCATGGGCGATACCCTCGAGACGCCAGGGGTCGTATTCAACTGGGCGCACCAGGCGCAGCTTGGTGACGCCCATGTTTTTCATCGCGCGCACGGTGGCGGCGATGTTGACCGGGTCCTGCGGCTCGAACAGGACTATGCGGACCGCGTCGAGCGCGGACCCGGTCACTTCGTCATCAGCTGCGGATCAGGGGATCGGCTTGCGCCCTGTGATGATCCGGTAAAGCACAACGATGATTGCGACGACAAGGAGGATGTGAATGAGGCTTCCTCCGACCGGCATCACGAACGCGCCAACCAACCACAGAATGAAGATGATTACGGCAATCGTCCACAGCATGACCGAGCTCCTCGTAGTGAGTGGGAACAGCGCCCAGCAGACAGCGTTTAACGCATTGGCAACAGTCGTACCGTCGAAAAAGGTATGAGGTATTAGCTAAGAGGTAAGAGACCCGGTCCGCCGACTCTCATTACCTATTGCCTAATAGCTAATGCCTAATACCTGCCTCTCCTATCTCGGTCCGCGCTCGACGAACTCCTTCTTCGGCACAGCATCGCCCTGGTGCAACTGCAGACGGCCGAGGAGGATGCGCCCGGCGCGGACGTCGTGTCCCATGTCGATCAGGAGAATGGCGAGATCGCCGCTCCCCCACAATAGCCCCGCCAGCACGACGAGCCGGCTGGTCTCGGCGAGCAGCGTTGGAATCGCTGAGCTTCCCTGCGCTACCAGCCCGGTGATGATCTCCGCCACCAGCAGCAGCAGGAGAATGATCGCCATCAGCTTGAAGAGCTTGGACAGATACCGCAGACCCACGTACGGCTCGAGATCGTCCGCTCGCACCGACATTGTCGGGTCGCCCGGGTGGTCCCGCTTCGGTGCGTTCCGGTGTTCGTCGTGTGCCGGTGCTGCGAAATCTCCTGTCATCTGGTCTCTCCGATTGCGGTTACCAACGCGCCCGGTATCCGCGCGTATCGATGTGAGTAAAGGGGCCGTGGGCCGAGTTCGCCCGATACACGCCTATCCCGCCTATCAGCGAAGGATGTGCCTGTTCGACGCGCTCGGCCGCGGAACGAATGAATTGCGCGTCTCCAATGTCGACCCGGCCGTCCCTATTCAGGTCGTCCATGCTGCCGTTTCCGTCGCTGTCTATGT
>JBPCPS010000143.1:0-5529 GCA_050998915.1 Gemmatimonadaceae bacterium | reverse complement strand
TGCGCGCCCACAGCTTCTCGAGCGCGTCGCCGTGCGACTTGGATGGAATGATCTCCACGCCCCGCGACGTGAGCGGCTCGAGCTGAGCGCCCACGACGCTAGCCATGATGAGAGTCGGGACCTGTCGAGCGGTACGCACCAGTTTGGCGGTGGCGGGTGTGCGTAGCTCGCGGTCGAAGATCACGCGGAGCGGCGCGCGCCGCGGCGCCTCGGCGAAACGGACCGTCAGCTCCGGGTCGTCCGACAGCACGGTGCCAGCGCCCACCGCGATCGCGTCGAAGCCGGCGCGCATGTGATGCACTTCGCGCCGCGACTCCTCGCCGGTGAGCCAGTGCTGCTCGCGCGTCCTCGTGCCGATCGCGCCGTCGATGCTCACCGCCAGCTTAAGCACTACCCACGGACGGTTGGAGCGCACGGCGTGGAAGAACGGCGCGTTGAGCTCGATCGCGTCGTCCGCCTCCACGCCGAAATGCACGTCGATCCCGCGCGCGCGCAGCAGCTCGGCTCCGCCGCGCGCCGGCGGCGTCGGGTCGCGGACAGCGGCGACGACGCGCGCGATTCCGGCCTGGATTATCGCATCCGTGCACGGCGGCGTCTGTCCCCGGTGCGCGCACGGCTCGAGGGAGAGGTACAACGTCGCGCCGCGCGCCTTCTCGCCCGCGGCCTTGAGCGCTACGGTCTCGGCGTGCGCTTCGCCGTACGCCGCGTGCCACCCTTCGCCCACGACGTCGTCACCGTTGACAACAACGGCGCCGACCATTGGGTTCGGCGCCGTGTTGCCCCAGCCTTTGCGGGCCAGCTCGAGCGCCCGGCGCATGAACGCGCTATCGCGCGCCGCACCGCCGGGTCGCTCATCTTCCAGCTTAGAAGCCGAATCTGATTCCAATCGAGCCGTAGGTGCGGGAATCGTCAGCCTTGCTGCCCTCGAACTGATTGTACGTCTCGACATCGCCACCGGACACCTGGCCGATTTCGCCGACGATCTTGAAGAACGGCAGGTTCATCGAGAGATCGAGGAACATGTTCGTTCTGGTCAGCTTTTGCCTGATGTCGATCGGGCCGCCGCTGACAGCCGGGGTCGGCGGAACAGTGCGTGCCGCGACCCGCGCCGAGATGTTGGTGCTGGACTCGTACCGATCCTTGCCGAAGCCCGCCGCCGCGCCGAACATGAAGAAGCTCTTGCTCGCCATGATGCGCCACGACGTCGTCTGCACGTCGAGGTCGCGCACCTGCAGGCTGTCGCCGCCGGAGCGCGCGGTCATGTGGATCTTGGGAAGGTCGCGGCGCAGAATGCTGACAGAAACGCCGGGAACCACCAGCGATTCCTGCAGCAGCCCGAGCCGCGCGCCGAAGCCGAACTTGATTGCGCTGCCGTCGACTTCGACCTTGATGTTGTCCGCCTCGAACTCCGGCAGATACGACGCGCTCACGAGCAGATCGAGACCGCCGACGCTGGTGACGCCCAGCGGGAGGCCGCCGAACAATCCGACCGCGAGGTCCGCCGTCGGCAGCGGGATGATCTGATTCTCCGTGGGGAACGTGCTCCGCTGCGCGCCCTGCACGGAGAGCGGAACGTCCTGGACCTGCGGCAGCTTGCCCAGCACTCCGTTCACGCGGACGCCGATGCTGAAGTGGCCGAGGCCGCCGAGCGAGCCGCCCTGTCCGAGCGTCGGAGCACCACCCGCCACCGCCGTTCCCAGCTGCGGCGCCATGTACCGAAAGAGGTCGATGGCTTTCTGACACGCGTCCTGCCTGGCGCGCTGCTGATCGGGCACGCCGAAGGAATTGACGGAACCGGGAGGACACTGCGAATCGGGATTCGCCTGCTGCGCCGCCAAAGGCGCGGCAAGCACCGCCGATGCAATCACGACAGACACAAACTTTCTCATTGAATCCTCTTGCTTGATTGTTTTTTTGATCAGGAAAGAATCACCCGACCGGAACCCGCGCGGATCTCGCCTGCCACCCACGCGTCCACTTGCTCGACCGAGGCCGCGGCGATCACGGCATCCGCATCGGAGGGATCGGCAACGACCATCATACCGACGCCCATGTTAAAGGTTCGAAACATCTCCTGCCGGTCGGTTTTCCCCGCGTGGGAGATGGCTTCGAAAACATCCGGCACCAGCCAGCTCCCAGTCTCGACCCGAGCATCCAGCTCCGGCGGGAGCGCGCGATCGAGATTGCCCGGTATTCCGCCTCCCGTAATGTGCGCCATCGCATGCACACGCGTGAGCACGGGAGCCAGCGCGCGCAGGTATGACCGGTGCACGCGCAGCAGCACGTCCGCCACGGACTCCTCCGCCCCGGGATACTGATCGGCTGCGCCGAGTCCGAGGCGATCGAACAGCACACTTCGCACCAGCGAGTAGCCGTTGGTGTGAAAGCCGGAGCTGGCCAGCGCGACGACGACGTCTCCCTGGCGCACGCGCCCGGGGCCTGGAACGGAATCCTCCTCCACGCTGCCGACGATGAACCCGGCGAGGTCGTAGTCGGGCGGCGTGTACAGCCCCGGCATCTCCGCGGTCTCCCCGCCGACCAGCGCGCAGCCGTTCTCACGGCAGCCGGCGGCGACGCCCGCGACCACGGCTTCCGCGACGGCGGCGTCGAGCTTCCCGAACGCGACGTAGTCCAGGAAGAACAGGGGGGTCGCGCCCTGCACGAGGATGTCGTTGACGCAGTGATTGACCAGATCGTGCCCGATGGTGTCGTGCCTTCCGGCCTCGATCGCGACCTTGATCTTGGTCCCGACTCCGTCGGCGCTCGACACCAGAATCGGCGAGCGCATCCCCGCCGGCATTCGGAACATCCCGCCGAATCCGCCGAACTTGCCGAGCACCCCGGCGGTCCGCGTGGATTCGACGAGAGCCTGGAGCCGGTGCTTCGCGTCGTCCGCGACGGCGAGATCTACTCCGGCCGCCCGATAGTCGAGCGCGGGCGTCATGGCCGCGCGCGCTCCCGAGTCACTCGAGCTCCTCCTCGAACGCCACGAGTTTGCGAAAATCGCGGATGCGGCCGGCGAGATCGTCGGGCGTAATCTCCAGCAGGCGGTCGATCGAAAATTTCTCCACCGCGAACGATCCCATCGCCGAGCCGTAGATCACCGCGCGGCGCATGTTCCCCTCCGAGAGGTCGCCGGTCTTCGCCAGGTAGCCAATGAGTCCGCCCGCGAACGCATCGCCGGCGCCGGTCGGATCGAACACACTCTCGAGCGGATACGCCGGCGCGAAGAAGATGGTGTCTTCCGTGAACATGAACGCCCCGTGCTCGCCTTTCTTGATGATCACGTGCTTGGGACCGTGCTGCATTATCCAGCGCGCGGCCTGCACCAGGTTCGCCTTCTCCGACAGTTGCCTGGCCTCGCCGTCGTTCACGGTGATGAGGTCGACGTGGCCGAGCAGCTCCATGAGCTCAGGGCGGCGGCTCTCGATCCAGAAGTTCATCGTATCGCACGCGACGAGCTTCGGCCGCTGCACCTGCTGCAACACATCGAGCTGGAGCCGCGGATCGATGTTCGCCAGGAAGACGAACGGCGCAGACTTGAAAGCGTCCGGAATCTTCGGGCTGAAGCGGGAGAACACGCCGAGATGCGTCTCGAGCGTCTCCGCCGAATTGAGATCGTGCCGGTAGCGTCCGCGCCAGCGGAACGACGCTCCCTCCGCTTGCTCGAGGCCGCTCAGGTCGACGCCGCGCGCTTCCAGTGCCGCGAGCTTGTCCACCGGATAGTCGTCACCCACCACGCCGACCAACTGCACCGGAGTCAACAGACTCGCCGCCGCGGAGAAGAAGATCCCCGACCCGCCCAATACGTCGTCGGCCTTGCCAAACGGCGTTTCGACGGAATCCAGCGCCACCGATCCAACTACCAGTACGGTCACATTCTCTCCGGTGCGGCTATTCCCAGTGCGGACAGGCCGTTGGCGATCACGATCTGCGCCGCGCGCGCGAGCACGAGCCGGGCGCGCATCAGCGGCGGCTCCTGGCCGAGCACGTGGTGCTTGTGGTACCACAGGTGCGCGAGCCGCGCGGTCTCCAGAAGGTAACTGGCCAGGCGCTGCGGTTCGAGCGCGAGCGCCGAGCCCGCGACCTCGGCTGGATAGTCCTCGAGCGCCTTGATGAGCTGCTGTTCTTCGATCTCGGTGAGCAGAGCCAGGTCCGCGCCCGCTACGTCCGTGGCGATCCCCTGCTCGGCGCCGACGCGGAAGATCCCGCACATGCGCGCGTGCGCCATCTGGATGTAGTACACCGGATTCTCCTCGGACTGCGAACGCGCGAGGTCCACGTCGAAGATCAGCGGCGAGTCTCCCTTCCGCATGAGGAAGAAGTAGCGCACCGCGTCGCGCCCGACCTCGTCGATCAGATCGCGCACCGTGACGTAGCTGCCCGCGCGCTTGGAGATCTTTACCTCTTCGCCGCCGCGCGTCACCGTCACCATCTGGTGCAGCACGTACTCCGGGTAGCCCTCCGGGATTTCCATGGCGAGCGCCTGCAGACCGGCGCGCACGCGGGTGGCGGTGCTGTGGTGGTCGGCGCCCTGCACGTCGATCGCGCGCTGGAAGCCGCGCTCCCATTTGGTGACGTGGTACGCGACGTCGGGGACGAAGTACGTGAACGTCCCGTCGCTCTTGCGCATCACGCGGTCTTTGTCGTCACCGTAGTCGGTCGTGCGGAGCCAGAGCGCGCCCTCATGCTCGTACGTCTTGCCCGAGCGGGTCAGCGCTTCGACCGTCTCGTCCACTTTGCCGCTGTCGTACAGCGACGACTCCAGGTAGTAGGTGTCGAACTCGACTCCGAACGCCGCGAGATCGAGGTCCTGCTCGCGCCGGAGCTCGGTCACCGCGTGCGCGCGGAGCGACTCGATGTCGTCGGCCTCTCCGCTGTACGACGCCGCGATCTCGCGGATGTACTCGCCGTGGTAGCCGCCCTCGGGGATCTGCGCCGGCTCGCCTTTCGATTCGAGCAGGCGCGCGCGCACGCTCGCCGCGAGATTCTCGATCTGAACGCCGGCGTCGTTGTAGTAGTACTCGCGCGACACGTCCCAGCCCGTGTGCTCGAGCAGCGTCGCGATCGCGTCGCCGAGCGCGGCCTGGCGGCCGTGGCCCACATGCAGCGGGCCCGTCGGATTCGCCGACACGAACTCGACGTTGACCTTTGCGCCGTTGCCGGAATCGCTGCGGCCGTAGCGCTCGCCCGCCTCGATGATGTCACCCGCTACCGATGCGATGACCTCGTGGCGCAGCCGGAAGTTGAGAAAACCGGGACCGGCAATCTCGATCGTCGCAACTCCGGCTCCTTCGGCGCGGAACTGCTCGCGGATCTTCTCGGCGATGTCGCGCGGCTTCTGCTTGAGCGGGCGCGCGAGGATCATCGCGACGTTAGTAGCCCAGTCGCCGTGCGCGGGTTCGCGCGGCCGCTCGAGGATCACGTCCGTCCCGTCCGGCGCGCCGAGCTCCCGCGCGATCCGGCCGAGCTCGGCGCGAATCGCGTCGGCTGGTTTCATTCGCTGGGCTTGGAAGTCTTGGTGGAGCT
>JBPCPS010000055.1:0-3211 GCA_050998915.1 Gemmatimonadaceae bacterium | reverse complement strand
CGAGATACCACAGGACCGTGCCGACCTCCTCGAGCACAGAGGGGCGATCGCGCCGCACCTCGCCCGTGAGCCAGAGGAGCTCGACTTCAACGTCGAGCGCGTCCTCGACCGCACGTCGCTCGGGAGCAGAGGTGTTCTCGCGCACCAGCAGCAGATCGGCCACACGCGCCTGAAGCGCGAGGAGCGTGCGGCGGGTGGACTCCGTGGGGTGGGCGGTGAGGACCGGACGCACATCGAGACCCTTGAACGCGTCCGCCACATCGTCGGCCGACCTTCCGAGTTCCCGCAGTCGGCGCATCGTCCAGCGCGCCGACGCCGGCTGCGGCTCGGCGGCATCGTCGCGAAGGTAGTCGCGCCGGCGGCGGACGCGGTGCACCTGCTCCGCGGTGTTGATCAGCAGAAAGAAGAGCGTGAACGCGCGCGCGGCGATCGCGCTCAGCTCGAGCGGCAGCGCCATTACTCTCTCGAGGAGCGCGTCGATGCCGGGCGCATCTGGGTCTCCACGACGACGAGCCCGGCTGGCGCGGCGCAGCTCTTCGACGATCTGAAATGCCTCGTCTCCCTCGAGTCGGCGGATAACGCGGCCGAGCGCGGCGGCGAGCCAGCGGACGTCGTCGTGCAGAGCGACGTCCTCGGGGCGCGTCGTGGGATCAGGCAGCAGGGACGAGCGCAAGGTCATATACGTTTACGATCTCGCCTCGAAGAAGAGCACAAGTGATAATCACGATGGGTTTATGGTAGCTTATGCCGATCAACGCTGCGAGGGCAGCCAAACATGCTCTTGTTGGCCGTGCGGTTGTCACGCATTTTCAAGCGACGACTCACGCGCCCTCGCTCTCGCGTTTCACCAGGCGAGCGACAGGAGGTCTTCCATGAATACGCGTTCGATTCTTCGCCTTCATCTCGCAACCTTGCGGCGGGAGCCGGGGCGAGCACGCGCGGTGTTCGGAGCAGCGCGGGCAGCTGAGCTTGCCGGTGATCGCGCTGCGGCAGCGGTGGGTTACCGACAGTACCTGCGGCTCATGGAACGGGCCGACGGTGGTCGCACGGAGCTCGGGATTGCGCGCGCAGGTGCCGGAAAGACCTAATTCACGGTGGCCGTGGCCGCAATTGGGCTTTTCGCCAGTCCCGTGACGCCCGCGGATGGAGCCACTCTTTCCTGAGAGTCAGATGCCGATGAGTCACAGTGGCAGTCGGGATTCAGACCAGCCTGCAGATCAGGTGGATAAGAATCTCGACACTCTGCGCGAGCGGATCCGGTTGCTCGATCTGGAAATCGTTATGCGTGCGGCGGAGCGTATTGAGCTGGCGAGGCAGGTCGGCCAGGTCAAGCGCCGGCAGAAGCTCTCTACAATCGAGTACGGTCAGGAGAGAGTGGTGCTGGAGCGGGCGCGTGTAGCCGCCGCTGCGCGCGGTCTCGATCCGGCAGTAGCCGAAGACCTGTTCGCCACGCTCATCCGCGCATCGGTGACGGTACAGGACGAAGACAGTCTACGTCTTGCAGCGGTGGGCGCGGGCAGGAACGCCGTCATCGTCGGAGGCGCCGGCCGCATGGGCCGGTGGCTGGGCCGCTTCCTCTCGACTCAGGGGTACACCACCGGCGCCCTCGACCCGTCCGCGACGGCCGACGAGATCGACTGGGCTCGCCGTATGCTGTGGTCAGCCGATCTGGTCGTGTGCTCCACGCCGCCGGCTGTCACCACCCAGCTGTACGCGGACTGGTCTGCCAAGCCGCCCGCCGGAGTCGTGGTGGATATCGCCAGCATCAAGATGCCGCTCATAGAGCCGATCCGAGCTCTCCAGGACGCGGGCGGGCGAGTCGCGTCGATCCATCCAATGTTCGGCCCGTCTACCGTTCTCCTGCGTGATGCCGATGTCGTGATCTGCGACACCGGGGATTCTGAAGCCACTGCGGCAGTGGAGAAGCTCTTCCTGCCGACCACAGCCCACATCGTGCGTCTGCCGCTCGCCGACCACGACCGTATCATGGCCGATCTCCTGAGTCTTGCGCATGCCGCAGCCATCGCATTCGCCCTGGCCCTCCCGGAGACCGAGCATCCGGTGCGCAGTACCACCTTTCAGGCCCTCGAGTCGCTCTCCGCGGCTGTCGTGCGCGAGAGCCCGGACGTCTACTACGAGATTCAGGCGATGAACCCCCATTCGGCGCTGGCCCTCGAGCGACTTCGCGCCGCGCTCGATCGCATCGTTACCGCGGTCACCGCGGGGGATTCGCAGGGATTCCGTACGCTGCTCGAGGAAGGGCAAAGGCGCACGTCCCCCCTTGCCTAGTCCTGGCATGCGCGCTTTGGCGGCCGTACTCGAGGCAACGCGGGAGCACCACACTCGCGTGCTTCGCATGCTCCCCAGGTTTCGCGGTGCCAAGCCAACGTACGTCGACGCATCGAGCCCCCGCTTCATGGAGCAGCAGAAAATCCGTCGCGTATGGTCCACCGACCATCACCTGGGGCTCACCGGCGCCGAAGTGGTGCCCAGGTCGTGAGCCCTTCAATGCCCGAGCGGCAACACACGCACCTGATCGAGAGCGACCTCAAGTACTACGACGATCGAGCCCACGGGCTCCTCGAGGTACTCTCCGATGGCGCGCCGAGCACGGTGGAGCAAGTCCGCTCATGGCACCCCGAGTTAGCGGACGCTTCCAACGACGCGATTCGATCGGCGGCGACGTCCGGCGAATTTACCCTGGACGACGCGCGGCTCGTCTACGCTCGCCAGCACGGTTTCGCAAGCTGGGATCGTTTGGCCGAGCACCTGAGCCAACTCGAAACCGGTGCGACTGAAGAGCCGTTCATCCAACTGCTCGAGGCAGGCAAGGCCGGTAATTGGGCGCGCGTCGTGTCGACTCTGCGCGCGCATCCGGAGCTCGCACACGCTCGCGGCACCAACAGCAACACACTGCTCAACCTCGCGTGCAGTCTGGTTGCCCGCCCCGCGCCGGGCGCGCTTCAGAACGACGCAGCCGAGCAGGGGGACGGTAGCCGGCTTGAGGCGGTACGGCTGCTGCTCGGCGCGGGAGCTGACCCGAACCAGGGGAACGACCGCGGGTGGACCCCACTGCACCAGGCCGCTTACCGGAATGACCCGGAGATGATCTCGTTGCTCCTCGCGGCCGGATCAAGGATTGACCCCGAGGCGCACGGTGCCGGCGGGACACCGCTCGCGGTCGCGCTGTTCTGGGGTCATCGCGAGGCGT
>JBPCPS010000049.1:0-5779 GCA_050998915.1 Gemmatimonadaceae bacterium | reverse complement strand
CACCACCCGCGTGCCGCTGGGATGCCACGAGGGTGACAGCGCCGTACCGGATTGAGTCGCCGGCCGGTTGTTGGCTCCGTCGCTGTCCACCACGAATAGCTGACCGTTCTGCACGTACGCCACACGGCTCTGAGCCATCCCACGACGACCCGTAAGCCAGCGCTGCACTTCGTCCGCTATCCCATGTAAAGCGAAGCGCTGCGCCAATACCAGCGAATCCCGTAGCGCCAAATCCCGCGCCACCAGCAAGGGAAGCGCGGCGTCCCGCTCCGCGACGTCCCGATCGATACCCGCCCGCAAGACTGAATCTTCGCGCGCCACCTGGCGCATCAGCGAGTCGCGAACCGCGGCCTCGGCCTCGCGCTTCTTCCTGTTGCGCGGCGGCTTCTTCGCCGCTGCTGCTAGCAGCGAATCTCGAAAAGAGTTGGTGCGCACCAGACCCGCACGCGACTCCAGGTCCCGCTGCTCCCACGCCCTGATCACCGAATCGCGAATCTCGGTCTCCCGCAGAGCCGGAACGTCCGGGACCGCGAAATCCGCTTCGCGCAACAGGGCCTGCGTGGCGACGTCGTACACAGCCACCCGTAAACCGGTGGAGCTGCGGCGCGGCGCCACGATCGCCGCTACCTTGAACCCCGCGAAAAAAGAGTAATTCACACTCCCGGCCGGCGGAGCGTTCGGCTTGAGCAGCGACGCGTCGAGCGCCAGCGGCGTCAGACGATCACCATAGTCGATGTCGCGCTGAATGATCGTGCGAACGGAATCTCCCGGCGTGTCGTCGACCGGCATCACGACTACTATCGGCTTCTCGACTGGCACGGCGGACGCTCTGGCGGCTGGCTTGCGCGAGGCCTGCTGGGCCTCCGCTACCGGCGCCAGGGCAATACCCGCGGCGGTTGCCGCAACGATAGTTCTGCGAAGCGTTGTCATTAGACCCTGCTGGCTGAAAAGCTTGGCGGAGCGGGTAACCCGCACATTACGGCCCGAACCAGCTGCGATCGTCCGGCGTTCCGCTGCAAGTAAGACCAACGGGTAAGAAGCTCGGTCACTCGTATACACCGGGGACACCTCAAAGTCATTGGCGCCACAGGCTTAGCCGAACGAAGGACTCGTAACAATAATTCTCTCTGTCGCCCGGTCTCGCAATACGCAATTACCGTTGCGGAATGCTGCCGCGCTGGAGGCCGGTACGCGGCATCGTGCAGGGACGGGGTTAATCCACAAAAAAAAGAGACCCGCGCAAGCGGGTCTCTTTCCTTATTGCCGGGACCTGCCTAGCGAACCGGCCGTCCCTTCAGCGCCTGGCACACCGACGGATACACCCGCGCGCCTTCCGAGCCCGCGCGCGGCGGATCCCACGACATGTTCGCGAGGACGCGCCTGCTCACAGCGGGCACCTCTTCGATGACGCGGCCCTGCGAAGAATACAGCGACGCTGAGATTCTCTTCACGCGGATCGGCGAGCACTTGATCTGGACCTGCTGGACCATGCGCGTGTAGTCGCGGCGGCTCTCGGCGCGGCGCGGCGTCGCGTAATCCCAGCGCATGAAAACCACATACGAGCCTTCATCCGACGTCCGGATCCTGGTCGTATCGAGCGACGCCGTCAGCTTGGCATCGCTGTGTATCGTCCGCCACGCGCTCTGAGCCGAGGCGTCACTGGGTGCCAGAGCAATTCCGATGGCGCCCGCGAGAACAAAACCGAGAAAAGTTCGTGTCATATTAGCTATTGGCTATTGGCTGTTGGTTGGCCGCAGGAGGCATTCGCCGGCCAGATGCCGGTACAAAGCAGTAAACGGACCAATCCGGTTATACACGGATCCGGCGTAAGGGTGCCCGACCGGGGTTCAATCCCGACTACCCGTCTCGATCTCCCCTCCGGCCTCCTGCCAGGCCCGCCAGCCTCCACCCATCGACAGCACGTTCCTGTACCCCATCTCACCGAGCGATCGAGCGGCGAGCGCGGAGCGATACCCGCCTCCACAGTACAAAATGGTCTCTGCCCCCGGATCAGGAAATCTCTTCTCGATGTCGCGCTCGATCACGCCCTTCCCCAGGTGGACCGCGCCGCGCGCGTGCCCCTCCTCCCATTCGCCGTCCTCCCGCACGTCGATCAGCACCGCGCCCTGCGACACGCGTCGCCGTGCTTCCTCCACGTCGACCTCGCGGACCGCCGCGCGGGCGCGTTCAGCGAGCTTGAGGAAGCCAGGCGAGTGGTCCACGACGGCGGCCTATCAGGACGCGCGGACGTACGTGAAGCCCTTCTCCTGCGCCCGATTCATCGCGACGACCAGGGCGGGCACCACCACAGCCCCGGGTAGCACCGCGGCCTTGAGGTCGTTGTACACCTCGGTCTGCGGCACCGACAGCGCGGTGCCGATCGAGTTCGAGAGCCGCGTCAGGGCGACGTTGCATACCAGCAACACGACTCCGCGCCGCATCACGGTGTCGATGGAGATCGGTCCGCCCACGGCGAAGACGTTTCGCTTCGCGGGCTCCTTCGTGTCGGGGTCGGTGACGCTTATCCGCTTGCCCAGCTCGTATTTCGCCCATGCCGCATCCATGAGCCCGATGGGGAGCGCGGTACCGTGAACGCCTATCACCGCGGAGACATGCTCCGGCCGGGCATCGTACGCCGAGGCGTAGACGTCGAGAAAGTTCGCCGCCATCAGCATTGCGGCGCCGTCGCCAGGACCAGTCGCGTGAAAGAATTGCCGGTGCTCGCCCCGCGCGCGCCGCATCCACGCATCATGCTCCGGGTTCACACGGCTCGCAGCGGCCTGCTGCGCGGTCGCGGGGGCGGCGAAACCCGCAAGAGCGGCCAGCCCGCCCGATAGCTGCGCGAGAAACCTGCGCCGCGCGGGCTGCTTCATGTCCGAGATATCCATGCCCAGCTCCTTTGATTCAATGATGGAGGAAACTAACCCCGCTACGGGGCCTTCGGTTTTGCTGCGAGCGCGCTCGTCGAATAAGCCACATCGGGCGGCGGATCGCCGTTGGGCCAATCTTTTTCCTTGCCCGGAAAATCGGGACGCTGCCGGCTGTTGATGTAAGCGGCAACGTCGTACGCCTGTTGATCGGTCAACGTTCCCGGCTTGTCGTACGGCATCGCAGCACGGACGAACGCAGCCGCCGTTCTCAGCCTCGACATCCCGGCGCCGATGTTGTATGAGCCGTTGCCCCACGCAGGAGGGGCCGCACCGCCTTCGCCCTTTTGTCCGTGGCACCGCGCGCACATCGTCAGATAAATCGCTGCGCCCCGCGTAGTGTCTGCGGGCAGCGGCTTGACCGCGGGCATTCCTTGTCCGACTACCTCCGCGCCCACCGGAATCCCGCGTGAGAGGAACGCCATGTACGCGACGATATCCCGCATCGCCCGGCTATCCTGCGGCAGCGCCTTGCCGTTCATGCTGCGCTCGAAGCAATCGTTGACGCGGTCCTCGATTATCTGAATTCCGCCCACCCGCGCGCGGTACTGCGGAAACTGCCCGTATACCCCGGTCCACGGCATTACGTTTGGCCGCGTGCCGTTGTCGAAGTGGCAGCTGGTGCAGCGCAAATCATTTCCGACGTGTTCGGGCAGGCTGTCCCGCGTCGCCGCGAGAATCGCCCGCCCCCGCCGGACGGACTCGCCGAGCGGGCCCTCCGGAATCAGCGAGTCGTGCGGAGCCGCACTCGGCGTCGACGAGACGGGCGCAACGGGGGGCTTCCCGTCCGAGCCCTGGCAGGCCGCGAGGAGAAGGAAGAGCGTACTTGCACGACAAGCGACAGACATGGTTCACAAGATGCAGCGCCAGCGTGGAATTTCCAATGATGAGGCGACCCACATGACCGCACCCAACGACCTGCCCGAGCTTGCCGGCATCTCCACCTATCGGGATGCCGCACAGGTCGGCTACCCGGTGGAAGAGAACGTGAGGCGCCTGGTTCGCTTTCAATGGGCGGAGCGGAGCATCGCCCGCATCCTGGTCGCTCACCTGCCGGCCACACCGGAGTGGGACGTGAAGTGTGCCTTCGCCCTCCACCAGTGGGAATGCGTGATGCGCGCCGATGCGCTGCGAACGCGGATCGCCGAGATGCGAAGTCCGGTGCCCGCGCTCGATGTCCCTCCGGACAACGCTCTCGAGGCGTTCTTTCAGGAGCTGCATCGCAGCAACGGCACGGCGGAGCTTCTCGCAGGCGTATACGGCGTCGCGCTGCCGGCGCTGTGGGCCTCGTACCGCTCGCACCTGGATGAGACGAACCATCTCGCGGACCATCCCACCGTGCCGATCCTTCGCGCCGCCATTCCGGAGACCGAGAGTGCCATTGCCTGGGGCGATCGCTGTATCGCGGCTCTGCGCCACGACGAGCCGCGGAGCGGCGCACTCTCCGAACAGTGGCGCGAGCATCTGGTGGCGTACCTGCTGGGCGCCCGCGGCATCGCGGGGGCGGGCGGCCACGAAACCGAGCCCAGCGGGTTGCCCGCGCCGCACGCCACCGGGGGCGTATTCGTACCGAGCATGCATCCGCGGCGCGACGCGCGTTTCAGCGGCAGCTACAATTTCAACTTTCCACCGCATGTCGCGTACAACGCCGAGAGTGTGCCCGATGACGAGCGAAACCTGGCGTTGCTGTGCAAGCGAACCCTGGAGATGGACGTTCCGGAGATGATGGCGTCCTTTCTGACGGAGCGGACGGATCAGCCCTGGGAGTTCTACCTCGAGTACTCCCGGCAGCTTTGGGACGAAGCGCGGCACGCGATGATGGGGGCGGTCGCGCTTCAAGCGCGCGGCATCGACTGGAGATCGATCCCGCTGAACATCGGCTTCTCTCTCCGGCTAAACCTGCACGCGACGCCGCTCGAACGGCAGGTAATCCTGTACGGCATCGAGCAGTCGCTCATGCCCGCTGACGCCGGCAAGCGGTCCGAGCACGCGACTGCCGTTGCGTCAGGCGACGCGCTCTCGGCGCACTTTCATGATTACGACTGGGCCGACGAGGTACTGCACGCGCAGATCGGCCGCCGCGCGATGAAGCGGGAAGGAATCTCGCGCGACGATGCGCTCGAGCGAGCCAATCTGATCCACGAAAAAACCTGGGCCGCGCTCGACGCATATCGCGAGCGCGACCCTCAGGCCGAATGGTGGCCAGCTTTCGTCCGCCAGGCCCTCGGCCGCGACAGCGCGGTGAAGGACCTTACGCTCGGCGACCCCAAGGTCGTCAGCGGATAGGGGTTATTTCCTTACTGCTGCCTGCTCGTCCTCGCGGCGCATGATCTCGGCGGGCGCATCCGCCTCGTTGCGGAACGAGCGCGCAATCCAGGAAAACGCGAGACCAGCGATCAGGAGCAGGATCAGGCCGCTGCCGAACTCCAGAAAGACCAGCTTCCCGATCCCGAACAGCGACGCGTACACGGCGATCACGCCCGCGAGCCAGTTGCTCCAGGCCAGCGCGCCGCCGGGAATCTTCTCGCGCCCGAAGCCGAGACGGTTGGAGACCGTTGCCCACCCGGGCCCGCCGGGCCGCACGCGCCGGTAAAAGGCGTCCAGCGTCGCATCGGACTCGGGCTTCGTCGCGAACGTCACCGCTACCCACACCACAGTGCTCACCGCGACGGTGACGAGCATGACCCACGCGTCGCCGTTCGGGTACTCTGCCGCGAAGCGGGGACGCACAAACGCGAAAGCAAGCAGCGAGACGACGAACGACGTGATCATCGCGCTCAACTCTGACCACGCATTGATGCGCCACCAGTACCACCGGAGAATCAGTACCAGTCCCGAGCCCGCTCCGATCG
>JBPCPS010000026.1:0-3109 GCA_050998915.1 Gemmatimonadaceae bacterium | reverse complement strand
CGCGGCCATGGTCTGGGGACATCTCGACGGCGATCTCCTGACTATCGATCGCCCGATCGCGCGCGACCCCAACGATCGCAAGCGCATGGCGATCGTGTCGGCCGGGCGGGCCGCGCGCACCGATTTCGTCCGGCTCGCGCGGTACAATTCGGGGGACCTGCTTCGCGCGCAGCTGCACACCGGGCGCACGCATCAGATCCGGGTGCACCTCGCTTCAGTAGGGAAGCCGGTGATGGGTGACGATGTCTATGGCGGCGGTGGCGGCCGCAAGCTCGCCGGGCTTCCTCCAAGACGTCACTTTCTGCACGCGGCCTGGCTCCGCTTCGCGCATCCGGAGACGGGGGAGATGCTCGACCTCCGCTCGCCGCTGCCCGCGGAGCTGCACAGGTCGCTGGCAGCCATCGCGGAGGAGCCGGATCTCCTTGGGAGTACGGATCCGCTTACGGAGCTCGGATTTTACGACGCGGGTGATTAGGCTGGCGGGCGCTCCGGGTGGTATTCTTGCGACAGAAGCCAGCCGGGAGCGTTGCGAGCTTTTCCCGGACCGCATCGGACTTTGCCTGCGAGGGATGGCGGATGCCCATCGTTAACTACGCGTCGCGCGAGATCACGTGCAAGATCGTGTACTGCGGACCCGGCGGATCCGGCAAGACGAGCAATCTCTTGCACGTCAACAATGAGCTTCCCGAGGGCCGCAAAGGGAAGATGATGTCGCTCGCCACGGAGGCGGACCGGACTCTCTTCTTCGATTTTCTCCCGCTCGACCTCGGCACCATCGCCGGATTCTCCACGCGGCTCCAGCTCTACACCGTTCCCGGCCAGCTCTTCTATGAGGCGACGCGCCGGCTGGTCCTGCAGGGCGTCGACGGTGTGGTGTTCGTCGCGGACAGCCAGTCCCGGCAGCTCGAGGACAACATTGAAAGCCTGCAGGATCTGCACGCCAATCTCGCCGTGCGCAGTGTTGACGCGCGGAAGCTTCCGATCGTCATGCAGTACAACAAGCGAGGCCTGCCAGCCGGCGAGATCATGCCCGTCGACGATCTGGACGAGATTCTCAATTTCAGGGGCGCCCCCTCGTTCCCCGCGGACGCGCTAGCCGGCACCGGCGTGTTCGAGTCGTTGCGCGCGATCTCCCAGATGGTGTTCCAGCGGCTCGAGACCAGCAACGGAGCGACCCGGTGACCCCTCGCCGCAAGGTGGCTGTTGGCGACGCCGGTCCCCCGCGCGCGGGAGAATTCGACCAGTTCCTCGCCGAGCTTGCTGGCGTCGTAACGGAGCGCATCCAGGCAATGAATCCCGGGAATGTCGCGCGGCCGGATCCGATTTTCTTCGATGAGTCCAAGACGATCGTCGAATGGCCGGAGCTCACCGCGTACGTCATCGAGGAGCTGCGCTAATGGCCATTCGTGGCAGCCTGCGCGAGGCCAGCCTCCCGGACGTTCTTCAACTGCTCTCCATGGGCAACAAGATGGGACTGCTCACCATCGATCGCGGAGACCAGGTCGGGCGCATCTACTTCGACGGGGGCAGGATCGCGTACGCGGAGATCGAGCGCCGCCAATTGACCGTCGAGGAAGCGGTCTATCTCATGCTCACGTGGGACGACGGCGCTTTCAACTTCGAACCCTCGAAGCACCCGCCCGACGGCGTGGCTGTCTCATCCATCGATCCGCAGTCGGTTCTGCTCGAGGGGGCCCGGCGCGTCGACGAGTGGGCCGTCGTCGAGAAAAAAATCCACAGCTTCGACCTGGTGTTCGCGCTGGAGCGGCAGGAGCTGCTGCGCACGAAGCTCGAGCTGACCGCGGATCAGCAGGCGCTGCTACCGCTCATCGACGGTCACCGCGACGTGGCGGCGCTGATCGAGCAGTCGGGACTCGGCGAGTTCGTCGTTGGAAAGGAGCTGTACGGGCTGATCACGGCGGGGTTCGTGGTCGAAGTGGGCCGATCGGGGGCGGCGGCGAAGCCAGCCGACGGTCCCGATCTCGAAGAGCACCGCAACCTCGGCATGGCCTTCTTTCGCGCGGCCATGTACGACGAAGCCATGGCCGAGTTCACTCGCGTGCTCGACGTCAAGGAGGACGATGCGTCCGCGGCGTTTTACGTGGGGCTGATATCCGTCGCGAGGCGCGACTGGGCGACGGCCGCTTCCGCCTTCCAGCGCGCGACCTGCTACGCTCCCGAGGCGATCACGCCGCTGCACAACCTCTCGTACGCGCTCGCCAAGCTCGGCCAGCCGGACAAGGCCCGCCGCGTATGCGACGAGATCCTCGAGCGGACGGGCAGGCACGAGCCTGTCGTGCTGACGTGGTCCGGCGCGCTCGCCATCAAGATGCGCGATCCGAAGCTCGCGAACGCGGAGCTCGCGGCTGCTCGCGCGTTGTGGGGCGATTCGCGGCCCCCGGCCGTCTGGTATCACCACTCCGCGCTCGCGGCAGCGCTCGAAGGGGATCTCGAGCGCGCAGAGAAGGTCCTCTCCGACGCCATCGAAGCGCATCCGCATGGGGCGGCGCTGCACAACAACCTCGCCGTGGTGCTCGGGAGGCGGGGGCGGTACGACGAGGCCCGGGTCGCCGCCGAGCGCGGCATCAGCGCGAACGCCAGCCTGCCGCAGCTGCACGCGAATTTGGGCGACGTCCTGCTCCACACCGGCATGCACGCCGAAGCGCAGGCGGCGTACCGACGGGGCAGGCAATCGGCACTGCGGTGACCTGTGACCGGCGGCCAGCAGCCGCTACCTTATTCCGATGACCAAACCAGAAATTTCGACGACCGCCGGGGTCAGCCGGCTTCCAGGCAGCCGCGCATTGTGGTGGGGGCTGGCCGCAGCCGCGATTCTCCTCGGGTTCGCGGACCTGTGGCGCGGCGGCGAGACGATCGCGCCTCTGCTCCTCGTGCTCGGGTACCTGGTACTCGTCCCCATCGCCATTCTCAAATAGGAGAATGGGCTTCTCTCGCCTTCTGGGCGCAACGCTTGCAATGAGGTATGCACCCGGCAAGCTTTCCCGCTCCGCGGCGCCAGGCGCCGAGGCTTCGGGCGAATAGCTCAGTTGGTTAGAGCGCCTGCCTTACACGCAGGATGTCGGGGGTTCGAGTCCCTCTTCGCCCATTC
>JBPCPS010000226.1:0-7818 GCA_050998915.1 Gemmatimonadaceae bacterium | reverse complement strand
GCTCCGGGTCGTCCACCATGTCGACCTTGTTCATGAACACCACGATGAAGGGCACGTTCACCTGGCGGGCCAGGAGGATGTGCTCCCTCGTCTGCGGCATCGGGCCGTCGGCCGCCGAGACCACCAGGATGGCGCCGTCCATCTGCGCCGCGCCCGTGATCATGTTCTTCACGTAGTCCGCATGTCCCGGGCAGTCCACGTGCGCGTAGTGCCGCTTGTCCGACTCGTATTCCACGTGCGCCGTCGCGATCGTGATGCCCCTGGCCTTCTCTTCCGGAGCCTTGTCGATCTGGTCGAACGCCACCGACTGCGCCAGACCCTTCTTCGCCTGGATCGCCGTGATCGCAGCCGTCAGGGTCGTCTTGCCATGATCGACGTGACCGATCGTGCCGACGTTTACGTGGGGCTTCGTGCGCTGGAATTTCGCTTTTGCCATTGAAGTGCGTGTCTAGAGTTTGTATGCGATCTGAACTGCTGTTGGCTGTTGGCTGTTGGCTATTGGTTACCGCGGAACGGCAACAGCGGGCTGTTAGCCTAACAGCCAATAGCCAACAGCTAATAGCGCCTTATCCCTCAAAGCTCGCGATCGGGATTGAACCGATGACCTCACCCTTACCAAGGGTGTGCTCTACCGACTGAGCTACGCGAGCGATGACACCGTGCAACGACACTCGTACTTTTTTCCAAGAGCCAACAGCCAACAGCGCCGTTAGTTCAGAGCGGGAGACGGGACTCGAACCCGCGACATCAAGCTTGGAAGGCTAGCGCTCTACCAACTGAGCTACTCCCGCGGATCACCGTTCACAGCTCCTTCAAAAGTCACTGCTCCTGGCTAACAGCTAACAGCTAAACAGCCAACAGCGTCTCACCAAATGGTGGGGGAAGGATTCGAACCTTCGAAGGCTTGCGCCGGCAGATTTACAGTCTGCTCCCGTTGGCCACTTAGGTACCCCACCGCATCATGCAATCATCCCCGTTACGCAATTCGCGGAGCAGAGGACCACTGCGCCAATCTTTGCCGGCACGGCGCCTAGCACCAACCCTACCCCAGCAAACAATCGCCGTCGGCCCCGAAGAGCTGACGGCGAGAATCGAACTCGCAACCTGCTGATTACAAATCAGCTGCTCTGCCAATTGAGCTACGTCAGCATACAGCGATTCTGCGCAAGCCTTGAAGAATAAGGGATTTACGGGCCTTAGTCAAGCAAACGGCCGAGGCTCCTGTCGGGGGGTGTTTTCGAGTCCGGAAATGGTCCCGGACGGGGGCGCTGGGGGCGCCTGGGCCTCCCTGGCCGGGCGGGATGCGTCGTACGGCTCTGCCCCCGATCCCTCCATGTCGGCGCTCGCTTCCAGTGAGGCCGCGCGGGCCGCGTCGGTCGGCCGGCCGAGCTTGTCGGGCAGGTTCGACACTCCGCCGCCGATGATCATCCCGCCGATCCCCGCCACCACCGCCGGAATGAACGCCAGGAACACTTCCGCGATCCCGCCGGGCGGCGCCGGCACGTCGAGCTGGTTCGTGGTTGCGTACAGGTTTGCGATGAAGATCGAGCTCCCCGTCACGAGCGCGTAAACGAGAAATCGCTTGGGGTTGGCCCAGGACAGCAGGAACGTGCCTATGAATATCACGCCCGCGCTCACCTGCAGGTTGTCGTTGTGCAGGTACGTGTAGCCGGCGGCAGACGCGAAGATGGCGGCGCCGAGAAGGAGCAGAATGTCGCGTCTCATGAGTTCAACATTTAATGGATTCCGGCGCCGATGCAACCGGAGAAACCCATGATCACCGCGCGAGCTTCCACCGCGTTCCCCAAGGTCCGTCTTCGATGGCGATCCCGCGCGCCTCGATCTCCGCGCGAATGGCGTCGGCGCTGGCGAAGTCGCGCCGCGCGCGCGCGTCCTTGCGCGCCCCCAAACGTTCATCGACCCAGGCGGCCAGCGCGTCGTCCGCCTGCTGCGCGTCAGGCACGATGTCCAGCACTCCGTTGATGCGCGCGAACGCGTCGCGCGCGGAGCGGAGCGCGCCTGCGTCGTCGCCGCGTTTGTCCAGCTCCGCGTTCGCCCGCCGGATGAACGTGAACAGCGCTCCGAGCGCCGCCGGCGCGTTCAGATCGTCGAAGAGCGCGGCCTCCGCGTCACGCACGAGGTCGTGAGCCGCTTCGGCCAGCCCGGGGGTTCCACCGGTCGCCGCGTCGAGCCGCTCCACGAAATCACGCACACGCCGCACGCCTTCGATCGAAGCTTCGAGCGCGTCACCCGAAAGATTGAGCTGCTTGCGATAGTGCGTCGAGAAAACGAAATGCCTGCAGGCGGCGGCCGAGACGCTCTGTTCCCGCAGCTCCGCGACAGTCGCGACGTTGCCGATCCGCTTCGCCATCTTCGAGCCGTCCGTCAGCAGGAACTCGCCGTGGCACCAGAAACGAGCGAACTCGGCGCCGGTCGCCCCTTCCGACTGCGCGATCTCGTCCTCGTGGTGCGGGAAGACGAGATCCACGCCGCCGCAGTGGATGTCCATGGTCTGGCCGATGTACTTCATCGCTATCGCCGAGCACTCGAGATGCCAACCGGGCCGGCCGCGTCCCCACGGCGAATCCCACGCGGCGGCGGCCGCTTCGTCCTCCGGCTTGGCCGCCTTCCAGAGCGCGAAGTCCTGCGCGTTTTCCTTGGTGTAGTCGTCCTGCGCGACGCGCGCGCCCACGCGGATCTCGCGCGTGTCGAGCCTGGACAGCTTGCCGTAGCCGTCGAACTTCCCGATCGCGAAGTAAACCGATCCGTCTTCGGCCTGATACGCGAGCCCACGCCGCACGAGCGACTCGACCAGCGCGATCATCTCCGGGATGTGCTCGGTCGCCTTCGGATACTCCTCGGCGTCCTCGATGCGCAGGAACTTGCGGTCCGCATGGAACGTCTCGACGACCGGCTCCGTCACCTCCCCGATCGTGACACGTTGCTCCGCCGCGCGCTTGATGATCTTGTCGTCGACGTCGGTGAGATTCATCACCTGCTGCACTTCATGGCCGGCGAGCCGCAGCACGCGCCGCAGCAGATCCTCGAACAGGAACGTGCGGAAGTTTCCGAGATGCGCCGGGTTGTACACCGTCGGCCCGCACGTATACATCCGCGCGGTGTGCCCATCCGCGGGCGCGAACTCCTCGACCCGCCTGGTCATCGTGTTGTACAGACGCAGCGTCGCCATTGTCCGTGAACCTACGCGCAAGCCAAGTCCTCGGTCAACGCGGGACGGCGGTTTCGCCGCATTTGTGCGAAGGTGAAGAGCGGCAGGAACCCCTTCGCGCGCTACGCGAGCAAACAGCGCTCGCTAAGACGCGCGCTGTGGGGGTCCCTGCCGCTCTTCACTCCCCAGCGCGAAAGCGAGAAAATGCCGGCCCGCGTTGGCTGAGCCCCGGGTTTGCGCAAGTCACGTCCCAAGGCTCCTTCCCGCCCGCACCCGGCAGCCGCCCCGATGCGAGCCGGCCCGGGCTGAGGGTCCCGCAGGCCGCGTCTTAGCGAGCGCGCGGTTTGCGCGAGCGTAGCGGCCGAAGGGGACCCTCAGTCCGGGTCGGCGCCAGGCGAAGGGACTGGATACTCGTGCCGCTCTAGCAACACCGGAGGGACTGTGAGGATCGGCGACTTCTCTCGCAGCGCGATGATGTCGATCGCCGGGCCGGTTGGAACGAGCACGCCACCTTCGGGCGCGGGCACGCGCAGGATGAGCGCGACGTCGCGCGTGGCGCGCCGGAATCCCTTGCCCTCGTATATCCGGTTGATGAGAATGCGGCGCACGACCACCATCAGCGTCGCCAGCATCGGAACCGCGACGACCAGCCCGACCGGTCCGAGCAGCTTCGCCACGACGAGCACGGACATGATCGTGAGCACCGGCGGGAGCTCGACCTTCCGCGACATCACCAGCGGCTGCACGATGTTGCCTTCGAACACGTGGATGCCGACGCCCAGCAGTATCACCCATAGCGCCTTGGTTACGCCTCCCGGACCACCGAGCACGAACATCGCGGGCAGGGCCGTCGAGATGAGCGTTCCGAAAAAAGGCACGACCGCGACCGCGCCGGTGAACACGCCGAAGGTCAGCCAGTACGGCACTCCAAGGAGCCAGAGTCCGAATGCCGTCATCACGCCCAGCACGAACATCGCGAACAGCTGGCCGGTGATGTATGCGCGAAGCGTGTCGGCGAGGTCGCGCAGCACGTCGCGCACGAGATCGCGGTGCCGCGGCGGGAAGAGCGCGATCAGCCACTCGCGATAGATCCCGGGATGCAGCGTCAGGTAGATCGCCATCACCGCCACGGAGAAGATGCTGATGAAGACGTGGACGAGTGAGAAGACCTTGGGAGCGAGGTCCGCGAACCAGCCGGAGATCTGCGTGTAAACCACCTGCGTCGCGCGATGCTCACCCGGCTTCCAGAATTCGCCCGCCGCCGGGAAGCGGGCCATGAACCGGTCGATCCCGCCCTCCCAGGTGTCGATGTACGTCGGCAGCACCTGGAACAGCTGCCGGGTCTGCTCGGCGACGGGCGGGACCAGCAACCAGAACAGTCCAACGATTGCCAGGATCGTGGACGACAGCGCGATCGTGAATGCGACCACGCGCGGCAGGTGCGCGCGCGTTACGAGAAACTCGGTGACCGCGCCGAGATATAGCGACAGGATCACGGAGATGAACAGCAGCAGAAACACGTCCGCGGCCACTCCCAGCAGCCACAACAAGAGGACTGTGAGAACGACCGCGGTCAGGATCGGTGCTACGGGCCCCTTCGACTGCGGTGAAGCAGTCGCGGCAGGAACGGTCAAGGCGCCTTCTTCTCCTCCTGCGACACCTCAGCCATCGCCCCTGCGGTCTGCCCCGTCCCGAGCTGCTTCGAGCCGGCGGCGGCGGGCCCGGACAGCAGACCCATCCTGCCCTTGAGCTCCATCAGCTGCAGATCGGCCGTCTCCGAAGTAGCGCCGCTCTCGAGCCGCTTGAACTCCTTCGCGAGCTGGTCACCGGAGAACTCCTCGTCGATCTCTACCGACGCGCGCACGCTGCGCTCGTTCTGCTCGATCTTCTCTTCCATTCTGGCGAACGCCTCGAACGCCGATTTCTCGGAGATGCGAGACATCGTATCGGCGATGCGCTTGGTCGCCTGCGCGCGCCGCTGCTTGGCGAGCAGCAGGTTCTTCTTGCGGTTCGCCTCCTCGATGTTGTCGTTGAGCTCGCGGAGCGAATTCTTGAGGCGCTCCGTCTCCTGCTTGTGCGCCTCCCAGGTGATCTGCATCTGCTGGCCGCGCGACACGTGCTCCGCTCGCCGCATCAACGCCTGCTTGGCCAGATCGTCGCGGTTCTCCTGCACGGCGAGCATCGCTCTTCGCTCCCAGTCCTCGGCCTGCTTCAACTCGAGCCGCGCCTGGTCCTCCAGCCGCTTCTCGTCGGCGATGGCTGCGGCTACCTGCTGCTTGGCGCGCACCAGCTGCGTGCGCATGTCCGAAATGATCTGCGTCAGCATCTTCTCGGGCTCTTCCGCCTGAGAGATGAAGTCGTTGATCGTCGCGCGCCAGAGCTGGACTATTCGGTCGAAGATTCCCATGAGTCTCTCGGAGTATATATGCGCTACGGGTATAAACTTACGTGGGTTTCAAATGCTGCGGGAAACTACGCAGCACGCAGCACGCAGCACGCAGCACGCAGCACCGTTACCCGCCCCTCTTGATCTGGTACAACCTCTCCTTTGCCAGACGGCGGCCAGTAGGCGTAGCAGCCAAGCCTCCCCCGGCCGTCTCCCGATATCGCACATCCATTTCCCTTCCAATCTCCCCCATCACGTCGATCACCTCGTCGACAGGGATGGCGAAAGTAACTCCAGCGAGCGCCATTTCAATACCGGCGAGCGCGATCGCGGACCCAGTCGCGTTCCGGAAGACACACGGAAGCTCCACCAGTCCTCCCAGCGGATCGCACACCAACCCCAGCATCCCCTGCATCGTCAATGCGATCGCATGGCCCGCCTGCGACGGCGTGCCGCCGAGCATCTCGGTCGCAGACCCTGCTGCCATCGCGGCCCCCGCGCCGGTCTCGGCCTGGCACCCGCCCTCGGCCCCCGATAGCGATGCACGCTCGGCGATCACGGCGCCGATCAGTCCCGCCGCCGCCAGCGCATCCACGAGCTTCTCGTCACCGAACCTGTTGCTGGCCGCCAAGCCGGTAAGCACAGCCGGCAGGATGCCCGCGCCTCCGGCCGTCGGCGCCGCGACGATGACACCCATCGCGGCGTTGACTTCCTGCACGGCGAGAGCGCGCGCCAGCACATCTCTGAACGGCGTCCCCGCCAGCGGCCCGGCCGGTCCCGTCCTGAGCTTGGCCGCGTCGCCGCCAACCAACCCAGATGCCGAATACAAGTCGCCGGTCATGCCCTGCTCGATCGCGCCGCGCATGACGGTCAGCGCGCGCGCCAGCACCCCTCGTATATCCTCGACCGTGCGCCCCTGGTCCGCCGACTCCGCATCGAGCGCGGTCTGCGACAGCGACCGCCCACTGGATTCCGCGTCGCGAATGGCGTCGGCGAGGGATTTATACACTGCCGGCCACCTTGTCCAACCTCCGAGCCCATCTAACCCATTCGAGCGCGCGAATTTCATCCCGCACGCCTTCGCCCGGTGACTCGTCACACTCGATTACCATGAATGCGTCGCCGCCGCGTTGCTTCCGCGTCAGCCGCAGCGTTGCAATGTTGATGTGATGCTCGGCGAGGATGCCGGTGATCCGCGCGATCGAGCCAGGGATGTCCTCGGCGACCATTACTATGGTATGGAAGCTCCCCGTGACCTCGACCGGGTAGCCGTCGATCTCCGTTACCAGTACGCGCCCCGCGCCCAGCGAAGCCCCGGTGAGAGTCGCGTGCACGTCACCGTGGTCGAGCGTCATGCGCACGGTGTTGGGGTGCGCGTCGTCGCCGAGCGTGGTCTTCTCGAACCTGTAGTCCAGCCCTTCCTTCTCCGCGATCTCGAGCGCGGTACGAATGCGCTCGTCGTCGGGCCTGAAGCCCAGAAGGCCGCCGGCCAATGCCTTGTCGGTCCCATGTCCTTCGCCCGTCCGCGCGAAGGATCCGTGCAGCTCGAGCACTGCCTTCTCAGGAGTGCCGCTCACCAGTCCGCGACCGAGAAGTCCGAGGCGGCACGCGCCCGCGGTGTGCGAGGACGACGGCCCGACCATGACCGGCCCGATGATGTCGAGGAGCGAAACCATGCTGAAAGGTGTGCGCGGGACCGAGCCGGGAGGAACCCCTCGCCGCTACAGATACAGCCGGCGCAGGACTCCGAGGTGGTGGGTGACGTGCCCGGCGCAGATATATGCCAGCGCGCGAACGGTGAATTCATACCCGCTGGCCACGCCGCGTCGCATCCAGGCGTCGTCCGGAAGGTTCCGGAACAGAGTCAGCGTCGCCGCGCGAACCGTTTGGAATTCCTCGACGTGGCTGGCCCACGAGCGCTCGTCTGCGCCCGCCAGAGGCATAGCGGCGTCCTGATCGAAGCTCGGTAGCGGACTTTCCAGGCCGCGCGCGAACCAGAATGCGCGGAACGCGAACAGCCGCTCGGTGTCGTTGACGTGGCACATGACCTCGCTGGCGCTCCACTTCCCGGGCGCATACCGATGTAGTGATTGCGCTTCAGAGAAATCGTCGAGGAGCGCGAGTGTGTCGTCGAGTTGGGCTTCGAGGACCGCCAGGACGTCATTACCGACGACCTTGCCGATGTAGGTGAAGTAATAATCCGCCGCTTCCGTTCGGTCCGGAGCGCTCAGTCTTGTGATAACTCGTCCGCCCGCGGAAGCGA
>JBPCPS010000224.1:0-2727 GCA_050998915.1 Gemmatimonadaceae bacterium | reverse complement strand
GAGTTCGGTCACGTCGGAATGCCTGGACGCGTGAATACGAGCCTTCTGTCCGCGCTCCTGGACGCCGGTTTTCTGCCAGTGATCTCGCCCCTCGCGAGCAATGCCGGCGGACCCGGCGCGCTCAACGGGAACGGCGACGATGCAGCTGCAGCGATCGCCGTCGCGACAGCTGCCGAAGAGCTGCTGATCGTGGCCGACGTGGACGGAGTCCTGGACGCGGAGGGAAAGGCCTTCGGCGCCCTCGACGTCTTCTCTGCGCGTGAGCTGATCGCGAGCGGGACGGCAACGAACGGCATGGCTGCAAAACTCGAAGCCGCGCACGCAGCGCTGGCGGGCGGGGTTCCTTCGGTGCGCGTCGCGCCGCTGTCCGGGGTTCTCGATGGCAGCCTCGGCACCACCATCACCCTCGCACCGAGTCTCGTAGCGTGACGACGCTGTCACTCCCCGTGCTCGAGCACGAAATCCCGACCGCTCAAAGGTCGGCCATTCTCGGCACCTACAAGCGCGCGCCCCTCGAGATAGTCGGCGGCCGCGGCGTCGAGCTGTTCGGGTCCGATGGACGGACGTATCTCGACTTTGCGAGCGGTATCGGCGTCAACGCGCTCGGTTACGCGGACGCAGGCATCCGCGAGGCTATCATCGCGGCGGCGGACACCGGCGTGCTGCACAGCTCCAATCTGTACTCGACGGAGCCGGGGGAGCAGCTCGCGCAGCGGCTGGTAGACAGATCGTTCGCTTCCTCGGTGTTTTTCTGTAACTCCGGCGCCGAAGCCAACGAGGGCGCGTTCAAATTCGCCCGACGGTGGGGACGATCGATCGGCGGGCCGCGGAAGCATGAGATCGTCGCGCTGCGCGGCGGCTTTCACGGGCGGCTGTTCGCGTCACTCGCCGCGACCGACCGTCCGGCGTACCGGGCCCCGTTCCGTCCGCTTGCTCCCGGGATATCGATCTCGGAGCGTGACCTGACAGATTTGGAGCACATACTCGATAGCGACACTGTCGCGGCAGTGATCCTCGAGCCGGTTCAAGGTGAGGGTGGCGTACGCGTGCTGGACGCCCGGTTCCTCGAGGGCGTTCGGGCGCTCACGCAGGAGCGTGAGATTGCGCTGATCTTTGACGAGGTTCAATGCGGGCTCGGCCGGACCGGGAAGCTGTTCGCGCACGAGCATAGCGGGGTCATCCCCGACATGCTGACGCTCGCGAAGCCGCTGGCTGGCGGGCTTCCGATGGGCGCGGTGCTGCTCTCGGAGGAAATTGCGAGAACGGTGCAGCCTGGCGACCACGCCACGACTTTTGGCGGCGGTCCGTTCGTCGCGTCCGTGGCGCTGCACGTATTCGACCGGCTTTCCGAAGACGCCTTCCTCGAGCAGGTGGAGCAGAACGGCGCCTGGCTCGGTGAACGGCTCGCAAATCTTGCGGCCGGAACCCCGCGCATCCGCGCGATCCGCGGCGTCGGCTACATGTGGGGCATCGACGTTGTCGAGCCCGCCGCCAACATCGTCGCGCGCGCGCTCGACGCGGGCCTGCTGATTCTTTCCGCCGGCGACTACACGCTGCGCCTTCTTCCGCCGCTGATCGCAGGGCGCAATGAGCTCGAAGCCGGCCTCGCTATCCTCGAAGGAGTCGTTTCGTGATCCAGCATAAAGTCCGGGCGTTTGCGCCGAGACAGGACGAGGTCATCATTCGCTCGGCGCGCCGGGCCGATGCTGAAGCGATCGTCGAACTGGTCAATGGCTACGCGTCGGAAGGGATCATGCTCCCGCGCACGCTCGACTCCGTCGCGCACGCGCTCGACGACTTCGTGGTTGCCGTGACCGCGCGCGGAAAGCTGCTGGGTTGCGGCGCGCTGAAGGAGTACTCGCCGTCTCTCGCCGAGGTATCCTCGCTTGCCATCGAGCGGGCGGCGCATGGCACCGGTCTTGGCAAGAAGATCGTGCGCAAGGTGGAAGATCTCGCGGCGAAACGTGGAATCGACGAGCTGTTCGCGTTGACGCTGACTCCGGCCTTTTTCGAGTCCGCCGGATATTCGGTGGCCGACCGCGCGGCGTATCCGGAAAAAATCCGGCGCGACTGCCTCCGTTGCCCGCGCCGAATCCGTTGCGACGAGGTTTGCGTGGCGCGCTCGCTGGCTGCGGCCGAGCGGTTGGAGGCAGCAGCGTAGCACGGTGAGCGGCCTTGCTGTATCGTATGGAATCATGCCGCATCTCTGAAGTCGCTGCCTCGCATTTTTTCTGCTCACGCTTGGAGCTGCGGCGTGCGCGACCACGACCGTAGCGCCGTCGGCCCCCGGTGCGTTTACGGCCGCCGACAGCGCTGAGGCGCTGGCGTTGTTCCGCGAGAACATCGACGCGATCCACAAGCGTGACAGGCCACGATACATCGCGACCTATCTCCAGAGCCCGCGCCTGGCGCGAAACGGTCCCGCAGGACTGGAGCTCGGCTTCGACGACTAGCCCGCGCGGACGAGCACGAGCTGGCCCGACACGCTCATGGCGCGCGATCTAACGGTCGTACCGCTGGCTGCCGGCGTTGTTTATGGGAGCTATCGCTACGACGTGCGGTACGGTGATTCCGTGAGCACGGGCGTTTCTGAGCGGGTATTTGTAAGGACGCCCGCCGGGTGGCGGATCGCGGTTACAAGCGCCTTCGGGACCCCGCTGAAGTTCCTGCCGCGGCGCTGATCGAGGGGTCGCCGGTCATCGCATCGCGTTTCGCTCGAACGAGCCG
>JBPCPS010000197.1:0-53856 GCA_050998915.1 Gemmatimonadaceae bacterium | reverse complement strand
TGCCGAAGGTCATAGATCCGCCGAGCGGTTACGTGCAGAATGCGAACGACCCGCCGTGGTGGTCCACGTTTCCTGTCGCGCTCGACCCCTCTCGATACCCGCCTTATCTCGCTACCCGCTCGATGTCGTTGCGCGCGCAGCGATCGGTCGCGATGCTCGAATCCGATTCGAGCATCACCTTCGAGGAACTGATCTCGTATAAGCATTCGACGCGGATGCTGCTGGCCGACCGGATCCTCGACGATCTGCTTCCGCTCGCCGCGGCGAGCCGAAGCAGCGTGGTGAGAGATGCCGGAGACGTGCTTGCGCGATGGGATCGAAGCGCTGACAACGCGAGCCGGGGTGCGGTCCTGCTCGTGGAGTGGTGGAGAGTCGCGGGCCAGACGACGCGGCCTGGAACGAGCGTATGGGCGCGACCGTGGAGCATTGACTCACCGCGTTCTACTCCCGACGGTCTCTCGAACCCGGAGGCTGCAATCGCTGCGCTCGAGACTGCGGCGACGAACGTCGTCAGGAGATTCGGAGCGATCGACGTCAAGTGGGGTGACGTATACAGGCTGCGTCGGGATAACGTCGATCTTCCTGCAAACGGCGCTCAGGAAAGACATGGCGTATTCAGGCCCATCGGCTACGAGGCGGACGGCCCGAACCGTTACCGCGCCGTCGGCGGCGACAGCTACGTGGCGGCGGTCGAGTTTACAAATCCCGTTCGTGCGCGGTCGATCGTGGGAGTGGGCAACGCATCAAGAGCAGGATCCCCTCACCGGACCGATCAGCTCGAACTGCTCTCCCGAAAAGAGCTCAAGCCCGTCTGGCGCACGCGCGCGGAGATAATGGCCCACCTGGAGCTGCGGGAGCTCCAATGATTTCCAGAAAGCCGCGACCGTACGTGCTGAGCGAGGCGACATGGAAAGAGATCTCCGCCACGCGTTTCGACGTCGCGATCCTGCCCTGGGGCGCTACCGAAGCTCACAACTACCATCTCCCATACGGGACGGATGTCTACGAGTGCGACTACTTCGCCGCCGAGTCGGCCAAGCTCGCGGCGGCGGGAGGAGTGCATGTGGTCGCGCTCCCCACGATCCCCTTCGGAGTGAATACCGGGCAGCTCGACATCCCGCTCTGCATCAACATGAATCCCAGCACGCAGGCGCTGGTGCTGCGGGATGTCGTGAGCTCGCTCGACCAGCAGGGGATCCACAAGCTGCTGATCCTGAACGGCCACGGCGGCAACGATTTCAAGCAGATGATCCGCGAGCTGCAGCCGGCCACGCGTGTTTTTCTGTGCGCCGTCAACTGGTGGCAGATCATTGACGGCCGCGACTACTTCGAGGATCTCGGCGACCACGCAGGCGAGCTCGAGACGAGCGTCATGCTCCACTGCGCGCCGGACCTTGTGCGCCCGCTGTCGGACGCCGGCGATGGAAAAGCCCGCCACCCGCGGATCAAGGCGATGCAGGAAGGCTGGGCCTGGTCACCCAGGAAGTGGACGCACGTAACAGCCGACACCGGCATCGGCGATCCGCGAGCCGCGACTGCGGAGAAGGGAGCGCGCTACGCGAGCGCAGTCACGACGAAGCTTGCGGAACTATTGAAGGAGTTGGCTCTGACTGATCCGAGTGATCTTTACTTATGACGTCGGGCTCTTCGTGCAGCAGCCCCACGCGGACGCAGACGACAATCATCGCGAGCAGCGGCACCGCGACCAGCAGTCCCAGGAAGCCGAATATGATCGCCATCACGGCCTGAACGACGATCGTGAGGGCGGGTGCGAGATCGATCCCCTCCTTCATCAGTACCGGGATGAGGATGTGATTCTCGAGGAACTGAATCGCGATGTAGGCGAGCGTGACGAACAGCGCCTTCTCCGGTGAGTCCACGAAGCCCATCGCGATCGCCGGGAGCGCGCTGAGGATCGGCCCGAGCGTCGGCACGAATTCCAGCAGCCCGGCGAGAATGCCGAGCGGGACGGCGGCGCGCACGTCGAGCGCGAGCAGCACACCGGTAGTAACCACCCCGATCACTATCATCGCGATGAGCTGCGTGACCAGCCACTTGCGTAGCGTCGCGCCGATCGCTCCGAGCACTATCGCCGCGCGCTCGCGGTTGCGTGGAGGCAGCAGTCGCAAGGCGCCCCGTTGGTACATTCCCGGATCGACCGCGACGTAGATCGTGACGAACAAAACGAGGAGCAGCCCCGCGACCACCGCGACGGTGGAGCCGAGTACCGGGAGGAAGTAGCGTCCGGCGCCGCTCAATTGCGCGGTGAGGCGGTCGCGCAAACCTTGGCGCGGCTGCTCGGCGACGACCTGTACCGGCGGCGCCGGCTGCTGGCCGTTGCGAGCGGCACGCTCGGCGCGCTCGGCGCGAGCGAGTGAGTCCGCGTCCGGAACTCCGAGGACCGTCGCGATCACGCCGCCGCCCTGGCCCTGTATCCACTGCTCGAGCTTGTCGAGTGCTTCCGGGAGCTTGGTCCGCAGCTCCGTGCTCTGCTGTCGCACCGTCGGCCCGACCCAGGTGCCGAACACTCCCAGCAGACCGATGAACGCCAGAACGATGAGGGGCGCGCCGATTGCTCGCGGAACCCGGAGCTTCTGGAGGCGGTCGGCACCTGCGCTGACGGCGATCGCGAAGAGAACGCCGAGGAAGACCGTGAGGATGATGTTTCGCGTGCGCCAGAACAGCATCAGCGCGACGTATATCACCGCCAACCCGACCACGATTCGCAGCGCGGTCCGGTCGCGCGAGGTGCCCAGTCCGTTCATGGGTGCCATTTTATAGCGGTTGCCAGAGTTGTGATAGCCGGAGATCGAGCGAGGAGTGCCGATGAACCGCGGGACGGAGTCGGGGGGCGGGGGCGACATGCCCGCGGAGGAGTTTCGCCGCTATGGCCACATGGTCGTCGACCGGGTTGCGCGGTATCTCGAGGAGGTCGAGCGCTCTCCCGTGCTCGCCCGCGTGGAGCCCGGCGCGATTCGCGCGTCGCTCCCGGCTGAGCCGCCCCGCACAGGCGAGGACATGGGGGTGATCCTCGCGGATTTCGACGAGAAGATCATGCCGGGCATAACTCACTGGAATCACCCCGGCTTCATGGCGTACTTCGCCATCACCGGTTCCGGACCGGGAATCATCGGCGAGCTGTTGACCGCCGGGTTGAACGTCAACGGAATGGTGTGGCGGAGCAGTCCCGCTGTGACGGAGCTGGAAGAGGTCACGCTCGACTGGCTGCGACAGTTAATGGGTTTACCCGATCCTCTGTTCGGCCAGATAACGGACACGGCATCATCGAGCACGCTGTACGCACTGGCCGCCGCGCGTGAATTCGCCGGGCTCGACATACACGAGCGCGGGATCGCCGGACAGCCACTAAGAGTGTACTGCTCGGAGGAAGCGCATTCGAGCGTGGACAAGGCGATCATCACGCTCGGCCTGGGGAGCGAAGGGATCCGCCACATTCCTGTGGACGACCGTTTTCGCATGCGCACGGACCTTCTGGCCGCGGCGATCACGGAAGACCGCGCGGCTGGAATGAAACCCATCGCCGTCGTCGCCACGGTGGGAACCACGGGAACAACGTCGATAGACCCCGTGCCTGACATCGCGGACATCTGCGGCCGCGAAGGAATCTGGCTGCACGTCGACGCATCGTACGCCGGCATCGCGGCGATCGTTCCGGAGAAGCGATACGTACTTGCCGGCGTCAATCGCGCGCACTCGCTCGTCGTGAATCCGCACAAGTGGCTGTTCGTTCCGATCGACTGCTCGGTGCTCTACACGCGCGAGCCGGCCGCCCTGAAAGCGGCTTTCGCGCTGCCGCTCGAGATTCTGTCCACTCCGGAGGAGGGCGTGACGAATCTCATGGACTACGGGATGTCGCTCGGACGCCGGTTCCGGGCGCTCAAGCTCTGGTTCGTTCTGCGATACTTCGGGGCGGAGGGAATCGCCGCGCGCCTGCGCGAGCACATGCGGCTGGCGCAGCTCGTGGCCCGCTGGGCGGAAGACTCCACTGACTTCGAGCTGTGCGCGCCGGTCGAGCTTTCGGCCGTAGTGTTTCGCTACAACCCCCGCGGATCGCGGGCGATCGATGCGGACGCGGCCAACGCCCGGCTGCTCAAGCTCGTAAACGAGAGTGGCGAGGTGTTTCTGTCAGGGACGAAGATCCGCGGGTCGCAGGTTCTGCGACTGGCGATCGGCAACCTGAGAACAACCGAACAGCATGTGCTCCGCGCGACGGAGCTCCTCGAAAGGACTGCAAGGGACCTATGAAAATTCTCGCGATCGCCGCATTGGCCATCTCCTTCGCCGCGGTGGACCGCGCGGAGGCACAGCAGCGTGACAGAAACCTGGACCGCGCTATCCGGGTGTTGCGGAGCACACCGCTGGTGGACGGGCACAACGACCTGCCGTGGGCGATCCGCGAGCACCGCATGCGCCCGCGCGACGTGGAAGCGTACGATCTGCGGGTCCGGACGCCCGGCCATACCGACCTCGAGCGGCTGCGACAGGGGCGAGTCGGCGGACAGTTCTGGTCGGTGTACGTTCCCGGCGAAGCCCGGGACTCCGGCTACGCCCGGCTGCAGCTGGAGCAGATCGACATCGCGCGGCGTGTGATCGCCAAGTATCCCGAGCAGCTCAGTCTCGCGCTGACCGCGGACGACGTCCGGCGGGAGTTCAGGCGGGGGCGGATAGGCTCGGTGATCGGGATGGAAGGGGGACACGTCCTGGAGAATTCACTGGGCGTCTTGCGGGCGTACTACGACCTCGGCGCCAGATACATGACGCTCACGCACAACGTGACGCTCGACTGGGCGGATGCCGCGATGGATACCGTCCGGCATGGCGGGCTCACACGGTTCGGCGAGGAAGTGGTGCGCGAGATGAACCGGCTCGGGATGCTCGTGGATCTGTCGCACGCTTCGCCCGGAACGATGAGTGACGCGCTGAACGTGAGCGAGGCGCCCGTGATCTTCTCCCATTCGTCCGCGCGGGCGCTCGCCAACGTCCCGCGAAACGTGCCCGACTCGATTCTCCGGAGGCTCCCGGCAAACGGTGGCGTAGTGATGGTGACGTTCGTTCCCGGGTTCATATCGCAGGAGCTCGTGGATCACGCCGCCGCCAGACGCGAGTTCGGCGACGACACGGCGTCGTCACGGTTCGAACAGTGGCGCGCGGAGAATCCGCGGCCGCGGGCAACGCTGTCCCAGGTGGCCGATCACATCGAGCACATTCGGCGTGTCGCGGGCGTGGATCACGTGGGCATCGGCGGGGACTTCGACGGGATCAGCGAGGTCATCCTCGGCCTCGAGGACGTAGCGAAGTATCCCAGTCTCTTCGCCGAGCTGGCGCGGCGTGGCTGGAGCGACGGGGAGCTCGCAAAGCTCGCTGGCGAGAATGTCCTGCGCGCGATGGAGACCGCCGAGAATGTGGCAAGGCAGGCGCGATCGACGAGGCCTGCATCCACGAAGACGATCGCGGATTTCTGACGTGCCGCTGGCGCGAGTGCTCCGGCGTTGCGTCTCTCTGGCGACGCTATATGCGCTGGCGCCAGGGTGTGCGAAGAGCGAGCCGCCGGTGATATGGACCGCGTCGGTGGACGGTCCGGACGTGGTCGCGCCCGGCTCGGTGGTGCGCGTCCGCGTGGACGCGAGGCCCACCGGCGGGTGGTATTTCTATTCGCTGACCCAACCGGCGGGTGGACCGGTACCGGCCAGGATATGGCTGGCGGACAGCACGACGTTCAAGCCCGGGGGACCGGTGAGTGGTCCTCAGCCGGCCACGTCGTTCGACAACATTTTCGGGATTAACGTCGAAAAATATCCCGCAGCGGCCTCGTTCACATTGTCTGTCCGGGTGCCCATGGAGACGAGCGCCGGGGCCCGGGAGATTCGCGTAAGCGCGCAGTACCAGGCGTGCAACGACACGGTGTGCTTGTCACCCAGGACGGTGACCATGGGCGTGCCGCTGCAGATCGAGCCGCGTTGACGGAAGGCCAGGACTTGCGTTGGTATCCGCGATGGCGAGGGCTAGGCCAGCTGCTGCCGGATCATGGTATCGAGTCGCGGTGGCTCGATGGGGAAGGTGAACGATTGGGAGTGCGAGGGCGCGGCCATCTTCCTGACATACTCCGCTTCCCGCGAGGCGCTGAACAGGATCAATCGTGCCCCGACCTCCGTGGCCGCCGCAGCCAGGTCGGCGGTGCAGTCGCGGTGATCGCAGTCCACGATGATCACGGCCGGCCGAATCCGGCGCACGGCAGCATGCGACTTCTCCTCCGGAGCCGCGAAGGACACCGTGTGACCCGTGGTTTCGACGAGCAATCCGAGTAAAGCTGAAATCAGCTCTTCGCGCGCGAGGATGAGAACGGAAACCGATTCCGACATCGACACCAAAAAGGGGGGTCCTAACGAGAAATTCATGGGAAACCGCAATACGCGGGCCGCGCGGGCCATCGACGTAAAGCTTGCGCAATAAATTCCGCTCCGTAGGTTGCCTATCTTCCGCGGCAAACAGATGGACGTGACCACCGTTCGCTCTTCTCTCTTGAACTTTCTCGTCGATTTTTCCGATGAAGCGGCAGGCAAGGGCGGGCCGGCTTCTGGAGGGCTCTCCGGCGCGACCGTCGCCCGGCTTCGGGCGATCCTCACAAGTCACATCGAGCACCCGGACATGGCGGACCCGGAGCTCGCGCGCGTGCTGCGCCATATCGTGACCGAAGCCAGAAACCGCCAGATCAGGGCCGAGCAGCTCGTAGTGATTTTGAAGACTGTCTGGGACTCTCTACCGAATGCGCGGTATGCGATCGATCGCGAAGCGCAGGCGCAGGTGAGGCAGCGTCTGGTCACGCTATGCATAAAGGCGTATTACGAAGGATAAGGGCGCTGTCGGCTGTTAGCTCCTGGTTGTTCGTGGTTAATTGTGGGTTGCTGGTTCTGGCCCGTGGCCGTCGCGGCACGCGTATCGCCATTAGCTCCAGCTGCTAGCCGGCAGCTACTAGCCCACAGCCCAAGCGCGTTAAGAGGTTCTCCTGCCCACCGTACTTCCTCCAAAGCTCCGACGACACCTCCTGGCGGAGCTGGTCGACCGTTTTCGGGGTCACCGGGCCGAGGAGTTGGTGGGTCCGATTCGAGGCGAAGTGCTTGGTGCAGATCGCCTGGCCGAGCGCGCGCGGCATGTAGCCGGCGCGCACCGCCTGTCGCCGCCGCAGAAACGGCGCGGTCCCGAGCCGCTGCTCCAGCGACTCGACAGCACACGAGTCATCCTCGCCCGCGTTTATTCGGCGCTCAGCGACGGCGCCGAGCGTGAGGTGGACATCAGTCCGGCCGGCGAGTGGTTCCTGGACAACTTCTACATCATCCAGGAGCACATCCGCGAAGTAAGAACCAGCCTGCCGCGCGGGTACTATCAGGAGCTGCCGAAGCTCGGGGGTGGGCCGCTGGCGGATCACCCGCGCGTGTACGAGGTCGCCACCGAGCTGATCGCCCACACCGAAGGGCACCTCGACCTCGAGAACATCACCCTCTTCGTGCGCGAGTATCAGCGGGTCGCGCCGCTCAAGCTTGGCGAGCTTTGGGCGATTCCCGCGATGCTGCGGCTGGGGTTGGTGGAGAACATCCGGCGAATGGCGCTGCGGCTGGAGGCGCGGCTGCAGGAAGTCGCCGTCGCCGACCTGTGGGCGCTACGGCTGCACACGGCGAACCTGCAATCGGATCAGGCGCTGTCCGCCACCCTCAAGGAGTTCGTGGATCATCATCCCAGGCTGACGCCGACGTTTGTCGCCCGGTTTTTACAGCAGCTGCGGGGATATCAGTCGAACTTCACTCCGCTGGTGTGGCTCGAGCAGTGGATCGCCGAAGACGGGCCGACGACGGAAGAAGCGGTTACGCGGTCGAACCGCCGCGTGGCGCTGACGCAGATCACGGTCGTGAACTGCATCATGAGCTTGCGCACGATCGGGCGGCTCGACTGGAAGGCTTTCGTGGAGTCGCAAAGCGCGGTCGAGCACGTGCTGCGCGAGGACCCGAGCGGCGACTACGCGCAGATGGCGTTCGGCTCACGCGACCAGTACCGCCACATCGTCGAGGGAATCGCCAAGCGGTCGAAGCGATCGGAGGAGGACGTCGCACGGCTGGCGATCGCGATGGCGCTGGAAGGAGAGGGCCGCGAGAGTCATGTCGGGTTCTATCTGGTGGGAGAAGGCAGGCCGCGGCTGGAGGAGCAGACCGGGTACGAGCCGTCCTGGCGGGAGGGTCTGCACCGCCTGGTGCTGCGTCACCCAAACGCGACCTACTTCGGCGGAATCCTGCTCGCGACGCTTGCGTTCCTGGCGGTCCTATGGCGGTTGACGGACCCGCTGAGCAACCCGCAGCAGGCGTTGCTCATTCTACTGGCGGCGATCTCGGTGAACGACGTAGCGATCAATCTCGTCAACCAGCTGGTGACGTACCTCCTGCCGCCGCGGACGATACCGCGCCTCGACTACCGCGAGACCGGGATTCCGGAAGAATGCCGCACGGTCGTAGTAGTGCCGACGCTGTTCGCGAACGTCGGAGCCGTGCGTGAGGCGCTCGAGCATGTCGAGGTTCAGTTCCTCGCGAACCGCGATCCGCGGCTCCATTTCGCGATACTGAGCGACTTCACGGATGCCGCCACGCAGCATCGCGACGGCGACGACGAGATCGTCGCGGCTGCGGCCGCGGGCATCGAATCCCTGAACGCCAAGTACGCGGCGTCGGGCCGCACGGGAGATGCGTTCTATCTGCTCCATCGCCAGCGGCTGTGGAATCCGACGCAGAATGTGTGGATGGGCTGGGAGCGGAAGCGCGGGAAGCTGTCGCAGTTCAACAAGTTTCTGCGGGGCGGGGAGCGCGGCGCTTTCTCGACCGTGGTCGGCGACACCGCGCCGCTCCAGCAGGTGCGCTACGTGATCACGCTGGACAGCGACACGGTATTGCCGCGGGACGCGGCGCCACTGCTCGTCGGCACGATGGCGCATCCGCTCAACCGGCCCGTGTACGACCGGCGGTACGGCCGCGTGGTGAACGGGTATGGAATCATGCAGCCCCGCATCGGCGTGTCGTTGACGAGCGCGCACAGGTCGCGCTTCGCAGCGATACACTCGGGGCATCCCGGCGTGGATCCTTATACGACCGCGGTGTCGGACGTGTACCAGGACCTGTACGCCGAAGGGAGTTTCGCCGGAAAGGGGATCTACGATCTGGACGCGTTCGAGCGCGCGACGGAAGGACGCTTTCCCGAGAACCGCCTGTTGAGCCACGACCTCATCGAGGGTACGTACAGCCGCGCGGCGCTCGTCACCGACATCCAGCTGTACGACGATTATCCGACACGGTATCTCACGTTCACGCGCCGCAAGCACCGCTGGATCAGAGGCGACTGGCAGATATCGGGATGGCTGCGCGACACCGTGCCCGGGCCGAGTGGCCCGATGCGCAACCGGCTGTCCACGATCTCGCGCTGGAAGATCTTCGACAACCTGCGCCGCAGCGTAATCGAGGCGGCGCAGCTCACGATGCTCATCGGGGGCTGGCTCTGGCTCGACATCAACGCGGTGCTCTGGACCGCGGTCACGTTCGGGACGATTGCCATGCCATGGATCATCTCGCTCGTGCTCGCGGCGGTTCGACCGCCATCCGACCAGTCGTGGACCGCGTACTACGCGGCCATCTGGCGCGACTGGACGGTGAGCGTGCAGCAGATCGCGCTCGCCGTCGTCTTTCTCCCGCACCAGGCAGTCATCTCCGCCGACGCGATAATCCGGACCCTGGTCCGCCTGGCGATCACCAAGGTCAACCTGCTCGAGTGGCAGACGGCCTCCCAGGTAGAGCGGACGATGGGCGGCGGCCAGCGCGAAGTCTGGCGGAAGATGTGGCCGGTGCCGGCATCCAGTCTCGCGTTCGCTACGGCGCTCGTGATCGCACCGTCGGTATTCCTGCCCGGCGTCGGCGGCGTCCACGCCGCCGGCTCACTCATCGACATTCCGACTTTCATCGTGGCGCTGACGACACTGGGACTCTGGACGATTTCTCCCGCGATCGCCAGCGCGCTGAGCGCGCCCGCGATCCCCCGCGAAGTGCACCTGACGGAAGGAGAGCGGCAGGCGGCGTTCAGGTACGCGCGGCTGCACTGGCACTTCTTCGAGCGGTTCGTGTCGGAGGAGACGCACGGTCTGGCGCCGGACAACTTCCAGGAAGATCCGAGTCCGGTCGTGGCGATGCGGACTTCGCCGACGAACATCGGATTGCAGCTGCTGAGCACCGTGTCCGCGATGGATCTCGGGTTCATCGACCGTGACGAGATGCTCGACCAGGTCGAGCGCGTGTTCCGCGCGATGGAGCGCATGCACCGGTTTCGCGGCCATTTCTTCAACTGGTACGAGCTCAGCGAGCTGCGCGTGCTCGAGCCCGCCTACATCTCCACCGTGGACAGCGGGAACCTCGCCGGCCACCTGATCGCGCTGAAGCAGGCGTGTCTCTCCATAGTGGAGAAAGGATACCCCTCGCCGGATCAGGAGAAGCGGTTGCTGGCCATCGCCAACCGCGCGAACGATTACGCGCTGGAGATGGACTTCACCTTCCTGTTCGACGAGAAACGGAAGCTGTTCTCGATCGGGTACCGGCACAGCAACGACACGCTGGACAACTCCTTCTACGATCTCCTCGCGTCCGAAGCCCGGCTCGCGTCGTTCGTCGCGATCGCCAAGGACGACGTAGATCCGGAGCACTGGTTCCGGCTGGGCCGCTCGCTGTCGGCCTCGGCCGGCACGCAGACGCTGCTGTCCTGGAGCGGGAGCATGTTCGAGTACCTCTTGCCCATGCTGGTCATGCAGTCGTTCCCGTTCACCCTGCTGGACCAGACGTATCGCGGCGCTGTGCGACGCCATATCGCGTACGGGAGCGAGCGCGGCGTGCCCTGGGGGATCTCGGAGTCCGGCTACAACGCGCGCGACCGGAATCAGACCTATCAGTACCGGGGATTCGGCGTGCCGGAGCTCGCGCTCAAGCGCGGTCTGCGCAACGATCTGGTGGTGGCGCCGTACGCGACGATGCTCGCGATGCTCGTCGAGCCGCACCAGGCCATCAGGAATCTCTCGGCGCTCGAGGCCGAGGGAGCACTCGGCCCGTACGGATTTCGTGAGGCCATAGACTACACGCGACCGCTGGTGGGCACCAAGCGAGCCGTCGTCGGCGCATACTTCGCGCATCACGTCGGCATGAGCGTGGTCGCCCTGACCAACGCGCTCAAGCGGCAGGTGTGGCAGCGCCGGTTCCATGCGGATCCGCTGGTACGCTCCGCCGAGCTGATGTTGCACGAGCGGATTCCCCGCAGGCTGACCGTGCAGAATCCGCCGAGCGACGAGTCGGTGTCGCTGCGCGCGCCGCGGGAGACGGAAAAGCCGGCTGCCCGCGAGATAGACACGCCGAACACATCACAGCCTCGCATCGCGATACTCGGCAATCCTCCGTACACGATTCTCGTGACGAATGCCGGCGGCGGGTACAGCCGGTACGGGAATGCGGCGGTGACGCGCTGGCGCGCCGACGGAACGCGGGACTCTTACGGCCAGTGGTGCTATATCAGGGACACGACGACGGGACGCGTGTGGTCCACTTCGTACCAGCCGAGCTGCGTGGCACCGTCGAGCTACAGCGTCGTGTTCTCCGCCGATCGCGTGTCATTCCTGCGCCGGGACGACGACATCGAGACTCATACGGAGATCGCCGTCGTATCGGAGGACGCCGCGGAAGTGCGGCGGGTGACCGTCATCAACAGGTCCACGGTGGCGAAAGAGATCGAGCTGACGAGTTACGGCGAGATCGTCCTGGCACCGCAGGCCACCGACCGCGCCCACCCGGCCTTCGGGAATCTGTTCGTCGAGACGGAGTGGCTGGTCAAAAACACGGCGATTCTCGCCAGCCGGCGGCCGCGGTCCAACGAGGAGCAGACGATATGGTGCGCCCACATCGTAGCGGTCGGCCCGGAGCTGATGGGCGAGGTCACGTACGAGACCGATCGTGCGCGGTTCATCGGCCGTGGGAGGTCGCGGCGGTTTCCGGCGGCGATGGAGCCGGGCGGCGAACTGTCCGGAGCGGTGGGCGCGGTGCTCGATCCGATATTCGCGTTGCGCGTGCGCGTGCGAATCCCGGCGGGCAGGTCCGCGCGAGTGTCGTTCACCACGCTCGCGGCGGAAGACCGGCAGCGGGCCATTCAACTGGCGGATCTGTACCACGATCCCTACAGCGCGCGCCGCGCGCTGGACCTGTCGTGGGCACAGGCGCAGGCAGAGCTGCGCGATCTCGGAATCGGGCCGGCGGACGCCGCATTGTATCAGCAGCTCGCGGGGCACCTTCTCTTTCCGCACCCCGCGCTCCGCGTCGCGGACCAGCTGCCGCGAGCGGTGTCGTATCCGCAGGAGACCCTCTGGCCGCAGGGCATCTCGGGCGACTGGCCGATCCTGCTGGCGACTATCGACACCGCCGCCGGAATGCCCAGCGTGCGGCAGCTGCTGCACGCGCATCAGTACTGGAGGTTGAAGGGAGTCACGTCCGATCTCGTGATCATCAACGACATTCCAGCGAGCTATCTGCAGCATTTGCAGGAGGAGCTCATGACGACGGTGATGGCGTCGAGCGAAGCGGCGCTGCTCGACCGTCCCGGCGGAGTGTTCATCCGGCGCGCCGATCTGCTGAAGCCCGACGAGATGACGCTGCTGCGCAGCCTCGCGCGGATTCACGTCGAGTGTGACGGACTCGGGCTCGGAAACTTTCTCGAATTCACGGACGTGGAGCCGGAGTACCCCGCCCCGCTTGCTGCGCAGACGCAGCGCCGCTCCGTGCTCATGGCCGGTCCTCCGCTGCGGGAGCCGGCCGCGGCGACCGAAGTGAAGGGGCTGACCCTGTTCAACGGCCTGGGCGGCTTCGCGGCGGACGGCGCGTACGAGATTCGCCTCGCTGGCGAGCAGCTCCCGCCGGCGCCGTGGGCCAACGTCGTCGCGAACGAGGTGGGTGGATTCTGCGTGAGCGAAGCGGGATCGGGGTTCACCTGGGCCGAGAACAGCTACTTCTACCGGCTCACGCCGTGGCACAACGACCCGATCCGCGACCCGTCCACCGATTGCATCTATCTGCGGGACGAGGATACGGGGGAAGTGTGGTGCCCGACGCCATCGCCGATTCGCGACATGTCGCCCTACACGGTGCGTCACGGGGCGGGGTGGTCCACGTTCGAGCACGAGCACAACGGGGTCGGCACCATGCTGCGGATCGGACTGGCCCCGGACGCGGCGGTGCGGATCAGCACGCTCGTCGTCCGGAACAACCGCGACACCGCGCGGCGGCTCAGCCTGACGCAGTACTCGGAGTGGGTGCTGGGCGTCACGCGCGACCAGGCGCAGCATCACGTCATCACGCGCTTCGACGATTCCGTGTCGGCGGTGTTCGCGCACAACTCCTACGATTCGTACTTCTCACGCTACGTCGCGTTTGCCGCCATGAGCGAGACGCTCACGGCATTCACGTCGGACCGCAGGGAATTTCTGGGGAGGAACGGAAGCACGAGCAATCCGCGGGCGCTCGAGCGAGGCGGGCTGACCGGTCGGACCGGCCCCTCGGTCGATCCGTGCGCGGCTCTGCAGACCGAGCTCACGCTGGAGCCGGGAGAGTCCCGGGAAGTAGTCTTCCTGCTCGGCGCGGCAATCGGGGAGAAAGGAGCGCGCGAGGCAGTCGCGCGGTATCGCGGCATTCCGGACGCGGCATCGGCCATCGACCGAACGAACGACGAGTGGAAGAACCGGCTTTCCGTGGTGACGGTAAGGACCCCCGACACCGAGTTCGATCTGCTCTTCAACGGCTGGCTGCTGTACCAGGCGCTGTCATGCCGGATGCTTGGCCGCTCGGCCGTGTATCAGTCGAGCGGAGCATACGGATTTCGCGACCAGCTGCAGGACTCCACGGCTCTGCTGTATGCGGAGCCGGCAATGGCGCGCGAGCAGATCGTACGCGCGGCAGCGAGACAGTTCGTCGAGGGTGACGTGCAGCATTGGTGGCATCCCCAGACGGGGCGCGGCGTGCGCACGCGCTTCTCGGACGATCTGGTGTGGCTCCCGTACGTGGCCGATCGATATGTCGCCGTCACCGGCGACGGGAGCGTGCTGGACGAAGAGGCGCCGTTCCTCTCGATGCGTGAGCTGAATCCGGACGAAGACGAGGTGTACGATCTCCCGCAGACCACCGAGGAGACGGCGTCGGTATACGAGCACTGCCTGCGCGCGCTGAAGCGCGCGTGCACCAGGGGCGTGCACGGCCTTCCTCTCATCGGCAGCGGCGACTGGAATGACGGGATGAATCGCGTCGGCATCGAGGGCCGCGGGGAGAGCGTGTGGCTCGCCTGGTTCCTGATCGCGACGCTCAGGCCTTTCGCCGGGATTTGCGAGCGCCGCGGCGACGCCAAAGCGGCGGCCGCTCTGCGCGACGCGGCGGATGCGTACGTCGAAGCCGTCGAGCGCCACGCCTGGGACGGCGAATGGTACAGGCGCGCGTATTTCGACGACGGGTCGCCGCTGGGCTCCAAGGACAGCGACGAGGCCAAGATCGACTCGATCGCGCAGAGCTGGAGCGTGATTTCGGGGGCGGCCAAGCCCGAGCGAGCGGCGATGGCGATGCAATCGCTGTACGACCATCTGGTCGACAGGGAGGCCGGGCTCCTGCTGCTGCTCAAGCCGCCGTTCGATGAGACGCAGCACAACCCGGGATACATTCGCGGCTACGTTCCCGGCGTTCGCGAGAACGGTGCGCAATACACCCACGCCGCGTTGTGGGCCGTGCTGGCGGCCGCGCTGCAGGGTGACGGCGACCGCGCGTACGAGCTCTATCAGATGATCAATCCCATCAGGCACGCGCGGGATGCGGACGAGATCGACAGGTACAAGGTCGAGCCGTACGTGGTCGCGGCCGACGTTTACAGCGCCGATGCCCACCGCGGTCGCGGAGGTTGGACGTGGTACACCGGATCGGCGGGCTGGATGTACCGTGTCGCGCTGGAGGCCATTCTCGGCTTCACGAAGCAGGGGGACACGCTGCGGATGGACCCGCGCATCCCGGCGAGGTGGGAGAATTTCTCCATCACGTACAGGCACGGTGCCGCGACGTACGAGATCGATGTGGCCCGACATGGCGAAGCGAGCGAGGGCACCGTCTCGGTCGACGGCGTCGTCATGCAGGACGGCGTGATCCAGCTGCGCGACGACGGCGCGAAGCACAGCGTCCGGGTCAGTCTTCCGCGGCTTCCTTCGTCGCGGGCTGCAGTGGAGCGATAGCCGGACCGTTGAGAACCTTGCCGTACGGGTCGAAGCGCGATCCGTGGCACGGGCAGTCCCACGTCTTCTCGGTCGAATTCCAGTCCACTATACAATAGAGATGTGTGCACACCGCCGAGCACACATGGACCTCGCCGGCCTGGTCTCGATACACGGCGAGTTTTTTTCCGCCTGAGCGCAGCACGGCGCCCGTGCCGGGCGCGACTGACTCCACTTTGTCCACGTCGCCGGCAGTAAACCAGTCGGCGTACTGGATCATGACGTTCGTGTTCTCCTTCGCAAACTTCGGTGTCGTCCGGAGCGTGATACGCGATGGATCGTACAACTTTGTCCACGGGTTCTTCCGCTTCAGAATCAGGTCGGTCAGCAGGATTCCAGCGATCGCGCCGTGGGTGATGCCGTTGCCGGAGTCACCCGTCGCGACGTAGATGTTCTGATCCGTGCCGGGGTTCCTGCCGATGAACCCCATGTGGTCGACCGGCTCCATGATCTGGCCCGACCAGCGGTATGCGATGCGCGCGGCCATCGGGAACCGCCCGCTCACCCAGGTCTCCAGACGGCGAAACCGCTCCTGCGCATCGTCCTTTTGTCCTGTCTTGTGATCTTCCCCGCCGACGATGAGCATGTCCTGCGCGTCGGGGCCGGCAGCGGGATCCGCCCGGTGGATCCGGAGGTAGTGGTACGGATCGAGAGTGTCCCAGAGAAGAACGGGAGGAACGGACCCACGCGGAACTTCCACTCCGATCACGTACGTCCTGTACGCGGCCTGTTTGGTGTGGATGATCACCCAGTCGTTCACCGGCGTGTTCGTCGCTACCACGACGCTCTCAGCGGAGATCACGTGGCCGCTGCTGGTCTTCACCCGCGCCGGCTCGCCGTCCTCGATCCGGTCGGCGTGCGTGCCGCAGTAGATCTGCCCGCCGTCGCGGACGATGGCGCGGGCCAGGCCGGCCAGGAACTTGAGCGAGTGGAACTGTGCCTGACGCGGGAATCGCAGCGCGGGGCCCGTGTCCCAGAAATCGACGGGCGCGCGATCGACCAGCTCGACGTCGATCAGTCCGGCAGCGGCCGCCGCCCTGCGCTCGTCCTCCAGCAGCGACTTCGTGTCGTCGCTGCCCAGGAAGAGATAGCCGTCCACCCGCTCGAAGTCGCAATCGATGTCTTCCATCCCCACGATCGCTTCGATGCGATTGATCGCTGCCGTGTGACTATCCGCTGCGTAATGCGCGCCGTCCGCGCCATGAATTTTCTCGAGTACACGGTAGTGGTCGTCGAGTGCCGCGGTGATGTGCGCGGTGGTGCGGCCGGTCTCTCCGCCGCCGATCGGGCCGTCGTCTATGACGATGACGCTCCTGCCGACTCGCGTGAGCAGGTATGCCGTCATCATGCCGGCCATTCCGGCACCCACCACGCATACGGAGGCGCGCGCGTCGGCAGCGAGCGGAGCAAACTGCGGTATGTCCGCTGTGTCCATCCAGACCGAGACGGTGGAGCCGGAAGATTGCATTTCGGAGCCGGTATTAGGTATTAGGTATTAGGTATTAGGTATTAGGTATTAGGTATTAGGTATTTGAAACTGAAAGACGAGCCGACGGGAAAACGGCGAACGCACACCGCGCCCCATTTGACAGCATTCCTTTGTTTCCCAGTACGGACAACCGGCAACTGGGCATTGGTCGTGCCATCGCCCGGTTATATCTCCCGCAGCACCGCGCGCACGGGCGCGGCGTCCATCCCCATCAGCTTCAGCGGAAAGGCCAGCAGCTCGTAATCACCCGCGGGCACGCGCCGCAGATCGAGGTTCTCGAGCAGGCAGGCGTTCCCGGAGAAGAGCATGTGATGGACGGGAAGGCTCTTGCTCTCCCGCCCGTCGACCGACGGGCAATCGACTCCCAGCAGCCGGAGCCCGAACCCGAGCAACGCGCGCGCGCACTCTTCGGATAGTGTCGGCCATTCGTCGGGAAAGCGGCCGGAAGCGATGGTGTGCCCGGTCTTGAGCAGCACTCGCTGGGCCCGGCCGATGCGCTCGGTCAGATCACCAGGAATGCGCGAAGCGAGCATGTCGAGCGTGATCTCCCCCTCGCTTTCGGACAAGTCGACGACGATCGCGCGGCCGAGGAAAGCGTCGAGCGGCAGCTCGTGCGACCCTGGCCATCCGTCGTGGACGTGCAGCGGCGCGTCGGCGTGCGTGCCCACGTGCGCACTGGAGGTCATGGCCGAGACGTTGACGCTGTCGCCGGACGATATGGTGGTGCTCCAATCGGACGAGAACGCGGTGTCACCGGGCCATTCCGGCGTGTCCCGGTTGACGGTAACGCTTATGTCATGGAGCCCGAGCTCGCGGGTCACGCGCTTCGGCTGGCGAGATCTTTCGCGGCGCCAACGATCTTGTCGACGGTAAGTCCGAGCTCGTCATACAGGCGCGCGTAGGGCGCGGACGCCCCGAACCGCTCGAGGCCGATCACTACGCCATTGCCTCCGACCCACCGGTGCCACGACATGGGATGCGCGGCTTCGACTGCGACACGGGGGACATCCTCGGGGAAGACGCTGGCCCGATAGTCCGGATCTTCGGCGGCGAACAGCTCGTGGCTCGGCATGCTTACCGCGCGCGCGCGGACACCGTCGGCCTCCAGCCGCGACTGCGCTTCGATCACCAGCGCGACCTCCGAGCCGCTCGCAACCAGAACTACCTGAGGCGCTCCGCCGGAGGGTTCCTTGAGCACGTACGCGCCGTGAGACAGCAGCCGCGCGTCGGCGTACTTGTCGCGATCGATGAAGCCTAGCTTCTGCCGCGTCAGAACCAGCGCGACCGGTCCCGAGGTGTGCTTGATCGCGGCGCGCCACGCTTCGGCCGTCTCGCTCGCGTCCGCGGGACGGATGAGCGTGAAATTCGGAATTGCCCGCAACGTGGAAAGCTGCTCGATGGGCTGGTGCGTCGGGCCGTCTTCGCCGAGTCCGATGGAATCGTGCGTGAAGACGTATATGGTGGGCTGCGCCATGATCGCGGCGAGCCGCAGCGCGGGCCGCATGTAATCGGAGAAGATCAGGAAGGTGGCGCCGTACGGCCGCACGCCCCCGTGCAGTGCCATGCCATTCATGACCGCGCCCATGCCGTGCTCGCGGATCCCGAAATGGAAGTTGCGGCCGCCGGGATTCGTCGCGGAGATGCTGCCTTCGTTCTTGATGATCGTGTTGGTGGAGCTCGCGAGGTCCGCTGATCCGCCGACCAGCTCCGGAATCTTTCCGGCGATGGCGTTGAGGACGACACCGGAAGCGGCGCGGCTCGCGACGTTGCCGTCTTTCGCGGTAAATACCGGGATCGCCGCTTCCCAATCCTTCGGCAGCTCGCCGGCGAGGCGACGGTCGAGCTCGGCGGCTTCGCCGGGGTTCGCTTTCGCGTAAGCCATGTGCTGGCGGTCCCAGCCGGCGCGGAGAGCGCTCGCCCGCTCGCCCGCCCTGCGCCAGTGCGCCAGTGCGTCTGGCTCCACGTGGAACGGCTCGAGCGATGGATAGCCGAGGTTCTGCTTCGTAAGCTCGATCTCTTTTTCACCGAGCGGCGACCCGTGCGCATCGGCGGTGTCGTGCTTGTTCGGGCTGCCGAATCCGATGTGCGTCCGGCAGATGATCAACGACGGACGCTGCCGCTCCGCTTTCGCTTCCTCGATCGCGTTGTCCAGTTCGTCGAGATCGTTCACGTCAGCTACGCGCTGCACGTGCCAGCCATATGAGTCGAAGCGGTGGAACGCGTCGTCGCTGTAGGTGAGATCGGTGCTGCCTTCGATCGTGATGTGATTGTCGTCGTAGAAGCCGATCAGCTTCCCGAGCCGCAAATGGCCGGCGTAGGATGCCACCTCGTGCGAGATCCCCTCCATCAGATCGCCGTCGCTGGCGATGAACCAGGTGTAGTGATCGATGACGCCATGCTCGTCGCGGTTGAACGTAGCCGCGAGGTGCGATTCCGCGATCGCCATCCCGACGGCGTTGCCGAAGCCCTGTCCCAGCGGACCGGTGGTCGCTTCCACCCCCGGCGTGTAACCCAGCTCGGGATGACCCGGTGTCGCGCTCTCCCACTGCCGGAACTGCTTGATGTCCTCGAGCGATACGTCGTAACCGGTAAGGTAGAGAACGCTGTACAGCAGCATCGACGCGTGCCCTGCCGACAGCACGAACCGGTCACGATCCGGCCAGTGCGGATCACGCGGATCGTACCGCATGTGCCGCGTCCAGAGCGCGTAGGCCAGCGGCGCGAGCGCCATCGGCGTGCCCGGATGTCCCGAGTCCGCTGTCTGGACGGCGTCCATGGAGAGAACGCGAATGGCGTTGATCGCCAGCTGCTCGATCTCCGCGGACCTGGATGTGCGTGGCGGGGCGATGTCTGTCATCTGGAAATTGGACTTCGAATGAACGCGGCTATCGCCGTACGATCCGGGCGAGCCATTCTCTGCAGTCAAAGATGTCTGATTGGACGAGCCCGTGGGATGCTTGCTGCCGCTTCACTGCCGCCCGTCCCGTGCAGCAGCAGCAGCACCACGTCGTTGCCCGATGGAGAGGAAACGAACCGATGAGTGAATCCGCAGCTCTCGGTCATCCGGCCGGCCCGGGCAACTTCAGTGGCAGACGCACATTCGGGAGCAAGGCTTCAATCTCGAACCGGCGGTCCTCGAGCCACGGCGGGAGCTTGAGCGCAGAGCCCAGCGTTTCCAGAGGCTCGTCGAGGGTGAATCCTGGTCCGTCGGTCGCGATCTCGAAGAGCACGCCGCCCGGCTCGCGAAAGTACACCGAACGAAAATACTGCCGGTCGAGCTGGGGCGTGATGTTGGATCCGAGCGTGGCGAGCGCGCCGCGGACGGCTATCTGCTCGGATTCATCTCTCGCACGAAAGGCCACGTGGTGGACCGCGCCGGCCCCCATCACCCCGCTCCACAACCCGGGCACGACGCGTAGATCCAGGATCGCGGCCGGCCCTTCGCCACGCGCGACGAACCGGTAAATGCTTCCCTGCTCGCGCATCAATCGGAAGCCGAGCGTATCCGTCAGGAGCCGGCTCGTCAGCTCGTGCCCGTCCTCCCAGAGGGTGACGGAATGAATTCCGCGGATCGAATGCTCGGCCTCCGCCTGCCCGCCGGTCCACTCCGCCCGAGTCTCGGCGGAAGCGTGCGCCACGAGCTCCAGCAACAGCCCGTCCGGATCCTTGAGCGCGATCACGCGCTCGTCATCGAAGCGCGTCTGCGGTTGCTCGTACTGGACATGGAAGCGGATGAGACGCTCGATCCAGTAGCCGAGCGATTTTGGCGGGATCGCGAAGGAGGTGACGCCGACCTGTCCCGCACCGGGCCGGCCGCGCCTGGCGCCGGGCCACGCGAAGAACGTGATGAGCGACCCCGGGCTCCCCGACTCGTCCCCGAAATAGAAATGGTAAGTCGTCGGGTCGTCGAAGTTTACGGTGCGCTTGACGAGTCGCAGACCCAGTATGCCGGCGTAGAAATCGAGGTTGCGCTGTTGGTCGCTCGTGATCGCCGTTACGTGGTGGATCCCGGCGGTCGCGAACGTCATTCCGGCTTCGCGGGCTCCCTTTCGTTTGAGCTGGTGCGTGGTCTTCCGCCCTCGCCGCCATAGCTCGACTTATGCTCGCGCTCGTGATCTTCCGCCGGATTCCCGGGGTTTGGCCGGCCGGAACGCTGGCCCTGGTCCTCCGTCCGGTCTTTGTCTGATTTGGACGGACCCTGTTCCATTCGTTTATCAGGTGCCATGTTAGGCCCTCGTTGGAGTTGCCCCGAGAGGAGGCAACACACATGCCGAGCCTTCATGATGAAACCGCAGGACAAGCAGCCAGTCAGGTATCGCAGTCTCTCCGATCCAGCGACCTTGAGGCAATTCGCCTCGAAGCTCGGCGAAGGGATCTACATCTCGACACCCGGCGGGAGCATTCTGGACGCTAACAAGGCGTTTATCGAGATCGTCGGCGTCGGATCGCTGGAGGAGCTGAAGGCGGTCAAGACCCACGACCTCATGGATCCGGCGCGGCGGTCGGAGGAAGCCGCGCTGTACGAGAGTTATGGCGCCGTTCAGAGCTTCGAGTTCGAGCTGAAGCGCCCGGACGGCGGTACCCGGTACGTGCGCGACACCGGCTACGTGGTTCGCGACGAAGAGACCGGCGATCTCTTTTATCACGGCATCCTCGTCGACATCAGCGCACAAAAGGCGCTTGAGGATCAGCTCGTGGAGCTGAGCGTGCGCGACCCGCTCACGGGCTGCTACAACCGACGCTATTTCGCGGTACTCGAAGACAGGCTCGAGCAGAGCGTGGCCGCGACGTGGGGGTGCATCTACCTCGACATCGACGACTTCAAGCTGTTCAACGACAAGCACGGCCATTCTGCGGGCGACCGGGCACTGGTGGATCTGAGTCGGTTCCTGCTACGCCAGCTCCGTGGGAATGACGTGGTCGTGCGGGTTGGAGGGGACGAGTTCGTCGCGATTCTGCACGCCGCCCTCGAGCACCACGTGCTGCAGGTGGTTCAGCGGCTGCAGGCCGCCGCCGCGTCCGCCGACATCGTGCCGTTTTCGATGGGATGGTGTGCAAGGCAGGGGGAGGAGCGGCTGCCAGAAACGGTCAATCGCGCGGATCAGCGGTTGATATCCGTGAAGGTTCTCGATCGCAAGCGAGCCGAGCGCCGGAAAGCGGCGTCCTGACGACAGCTAGCAGCTAGCAGCTAGCAGCTAGCAGCTACGGCTTCGCCACCGCCATGCCCATGGCGTGGTAGCCCTTGTCGACGTAAAGCGTCGCGCCGGTGATTCCGCTCGCGAGCGGGCTGGAGAGAAACGCCGCGGACGTGGCCACTTCCGCTGCCGTGATCGGCTGCTGCAGGGGCGAGTTTTCCGCGCAGTACTCGACCATCCTGTCGATAATGCCGATCGCGCTCGCGGCGCGGGACGCCAGCGGGCCTGCGGAGATCGTGTTCACCCGGAATCCGTACTTGCGCCCGGCTTCGAATGCGAGAGTGCGTGTGTCGCTCTCGAGGGCAGCCTTGGCGGAAGACATGCCGCCGCCATATCCAGGTATGACCCGCTCGCTCGCCATGTATGTGAGCGAGAGAAACGACCCATCGGGGCGCATCAGCGGAGCGAGACGCGAGATCATCGACACGAGCGAGTACGCGCTGACGCCGACGGCCGTCAGGTAGCCTGAGCGGCTGGTCTCGAGCAGCGGCTTCTTGACCTCCGGGCCATTCGCGAGCGAATGGATCACGATGTCCAGCGACTTGTCGCCGAAGTCGGCGCGGAGCCGCGAGGCGAGGCCTTCGATCGAGAAATCCCCGGTGTCCTTGTACCGCTTGTTGCCGCGAACGTCCTCGGGAGCGTCAGACAGGGTGTCGTACGCCGCGTCGAGAGGATAGATCTTCTCGAACGCCAGTTTCCCGCCTCCCGACAGCGCGCGTGATTCGTCCATTTTTCCGCGCTCGAGCAGGCCAGTGAAGATGTTGAGTGCCGGCGGCCACGTGGCCACGCAGACCGTAGCGCCCGCCTCAGCGAGCGCCTTGGCGATCGCGAATCCGTAACCGGCGTCGTCGGCCACTCCGGCTACGAGCGCGCGGCGGTTGGTGAGATCGATGGAGAGCATGGGGTGCGGTCGGGTATCAGGTATCAGGTATCAGTGTCAGCGCCACTCCTGCAAACTACAGCCAATAGCCAACAGCGAATAGCCAACCGCCAACAGCCAACAGCTAGATTCCGCTGCGTGCTGAACGGGATATTCGTCCTCGCGGAGCTGCACGGCGAGGCCGCGAAGCAGATAGCGGAGATAAACGCGCGCTACGACAGGAAGCTTGCCGGCGCTAAGCCGCCGCACGTCACGATCGCCGGTTCGTCTGGAGTCGGGCCTATTCCTCCCTCGGTGACTGCCGATGAGCTGGAGCGCAAGCTGCGGCCGGTCGCGGAGTCGACCGAGCCGCTGGAGCTGGCGTTCGGCCAACCCGTGCGGTTCATGCAGAGCGACATCGTCGTCATCCCACTGCGCCCGCACGGGAAATTGCGCGAGCTGCACGATCGCATCGCGACGTGCGGTCTCCCGTTCGCCCGCGCGCGGTTCTCGTTCACTCCGCACGTCACGCTCAGCCTGTATCCGCGGCTCGCGGATGACACTGTGAAAAAGCTGCTATCCGTCCGGATCGGCGGGAGCTGCGTGATCGATACGCTCCAGTGTTACCACACACGCGACCCGCAGCCCGCGCGGAAATTGTTGGAGCTCGCCCTGTCCGGCACCGGCCTGCCGTCCACGAGCAGCGAAGACTAACCGGCGGCTTCCACCGCCCGGTCACGCATGCCGGCCAGCCTCTGCGCCAGATCCCGCTGGCGCGCCCTCAGGTCATCGAGCGCTTTCGCGCGGGACCGCAGGAGAACGAACCTGCGTGCGTCAGCCCACGCATCGCGCGATTTCTCGAGGAGAACGAGTGTCGCGATCGCGAGCACCGGGAGCAGGACGAGCGCTGCAACACCCGTTAGCCATCCCGCGAAAGCCCAGACGAGCATGGCGATGAGCCCGATCCACACAAGGAAAAGCGCCGCGCCGGCGACCAGCTTGAACGTCGCGCGACTAGCGCCGTCGGAAGGCGTGCCGTCCACGATCACCCTCGTCATGCGATAGGGCGCCCAGAACAGGGTCGCCCCGATCCACGCGATGGCGATCTCCAGTGGCAGCGCGATCTTCCGCGCCGACCACCGCGCGGCTGACATCAGGTCGGTCCCGGCATTCAGGTCGCGTGGCGCGAGTCCGAACACGGAGAGCGCCCGCGCGTGGCGGTTGATCTCCCGCGCCAGCGTGACTGCATCGCGGTCGCCCGTGCGCCGCGCGACGGAGAGTATCCGCGCGGCTTCACGCCAGCGGTCGACTTGCGTGGCCGACTCGCGCGCGGTGCCCAGCTCGGCGACGTAGATGTCCTCGGCGGTTGAAATGAGAGTCGAGTCTTCCCACCTCTCGAGGTTGAGCGTGACGCCGCGCAGCGACCGGTCAATTCGCGCGGTGAGCTCTCTTACGGCGTCGGCGCTCGCCTCCGAGCCGTCTATCCCGTCCCAGGAAACGGCCTCGCCGATCAGAACGTGCGCCTCCGAGCGGAACTCTTCCTTGTTGCGAAAGACGAGTCCTACCGGAATTATCGGGAAGTTGCGGCCAAGCAGAAGTCGCGCGCCGAGTGCGATGCGCGCGGCTCCGGTGCGGAGCGGCACGAGGGACGGTGCGTCGTGGCTCATCCCTTCCGGAAAGATCCCGATGGCCGCGCCGGCGAGCAGCGCATCGTGCGCCGCGCGGAACATGCTGGCGTTCTCCCCGACGAGGGAGGGATTGTCGCTGGGTCGATACACGGGGATCGCGCCGACAGAGTGTACTGCCCACGATGTCCACGGGTTGGAGAAGAGCGGGGCCTTGGCGAGAAAGCGAACCGGCCTGCGCGCGACGGCGGCGAGGAAGAGCGGGTCGAGCAGAGAGTTCGGGTGATTTCCGACAAGGAGCAGCGGGCCGTGGCGCGGCACGTCACCGCCTGCGACCGTGGTCCGATAGAACGTCCTTGTCGCAAAGGCCGCGACGCGCGGAAACATTGGAAGCAGCCACATACCGCCAAAGGTGCCTGAGTGAGGGGCGGCCGGGCCAGTACTCAAAAAAAGGGCGCCCTATCAGGCGCCCTTTTGTCTCGTGTGCAGGTTACTCCGACAGCCTCGGCTCCTGCGCGACCTCGATCGCGGCCGTCTGCCGATGCTGGCTGTCAGGACCGAACCCGTACTTCGCCGGATCCTTCGAGATGCGCGCCGCCGCGATCATCATCGGCACGTAGTCCCGCGTCTCTCTCGGAAGGCGGCTCGAGATGCGGTAGTAATCCGCATCCGTACCACGCTCCTTGCCCGTCACTTCACGCATGATGCGCCCGACGCGATTCTCGCCCGTGTTGTACGCTGCGGCCGCGAGATACCACGAGCCGAAACGCTCGTGCAGATCCGTCAGGTACGCCAGTGCCGCGTCCGTCGCCTTGTCCGGGTGATTGCGCTCGTCCACTGCCTTGTCGACCGTCAAGCCGTAGCGCTGGCCGGTCTCCGCGATGAACTGCCAGAGTCCGCCCGCCTTCGCGTGCGAGTATGCCTTCGGGTTGAATCCCGACTCGATCATTGCCAGGTATATCAGGTCCTGCGGCATGCCGCGGTCGGCGAGCTTCTCGGAGATCATCGCCTCGTATTTCGGCTTGCGCTCGAGCCACACGGCGAAGCGGTCGCGAAGCTTGGGACGCGTGGTATAGATCTCGATCCACATGTCGACGCGGCTGTTGTCGAGATTGGCGATGTCCCACCCGGACCTGTCCGCGTCGGGCTTCTCTCCGATCGTCGCCAGCGCGTGATCGAGGAAGGCGACCCCGGTGGAACTACCCGATCCGGCCCCGAGCTGCAGCGCAACCACGGTCGCGGCTACAGCCGTGAAAGTGGCCACGCCCACGCGGGCCGCCCTGTCCTGCATCAAGGACTCAAATCGGTTCATGCCAGTCTCCTTATCTGAGCGGTGCCAAGAGGCCACGCCATTCTGCCCCTGACGGAATACGTCCAGGGAGCTGGTCCGAGGGAGTTCTACACTCCTTCGAGCCAAATGTTTTCGACCTCTCAGTATAATCTGTTTTTCGTCTGATTGGAAGAGGTCACAAGGCCTCAATCTAGGTGGTTAACTCGTTGTTGCTTCAAGGGTTAAGCTAACCGCCGACGCTATCACAAATGTGACAGATCAGCGCGGATTGATCGCTCCTGGAGGGGGTTAAGCGACGCCGTGTGCAAGTCTCGGCTCTGGAGGCGTCTCACCAATGTCCTTCACACTCCAGGTCCCGATGCGCCGCCTCGTTTTCGCTCTGCTCTCGCTTGCCGCCGCACCCCTTCACTCCGCCGTCGCCCAGGGGCTGCTGGTCCCCCGGTGTGCCGAAATTCGGTGCCGGCCCGGCGCCAACTGCCGGCCATGCGGCATCCCAAGCGGTGTCGCCCGGGTCCGGAGCGACGTCCGGGTCGAACTCGCTTCCGGCGTGCTTCGGTATGAAGTCAGCGAGACCTTCGTGAACAATGGCGGTGCGCTCGGCGAAGCCGATTACATCTTTCCGCTGCCGCGCAACGCTGCGTTCCGCGATCTCCGCCTCATGATCAACGGCGAGCTGGTGTCGGGCGAAACGATGGCTGCCGACCGGGCGCGCGCGATTTACGAGGAAATCGTGCGAAGCCAGCGCGATCCCGCCCTGGTCGAGTGGTTCGATCACGGATTGCTTCGCGCGCGAATCTTTCCGATCGCGCCGGGGGAGCGCAAACAGGTCGTCGTTCGATTCGACGTCGTCGCCGAGCGCCAAGGTGACGCGCTGCGGGTCGATTACTTCCGCGGAACCGAGCCCCGTCCGCAGCAGGGAAGGCCGGCGCCGGTGCGCGGCAATGGTGACGACAGCGAAGTCTCGAGCCAGCGAGCCGTATCCACCTTCCGGCTTCGGTACCCGGCGAGCCCCGCGCTCGGGCGGGCGTATTCTCCGACGCATTCGCTGCATGAGAGCCGGGAAGGCTCCTGGAGAATGTTCGAGTCGTCCGGCGGCGGCGCGGCGATTACCGTGCTGATTCCGCGCGCTGGCGGGAGTCGTCCGGGTGTGACGGTGCTGACCCACGCGACGCGCCGGGACGATCAGTACGTAATGATCTCGCTGTCGCCTGGAGACTCGCGTGCGGTCCCGGCGAGTCGTGACGTCGCGTTCGTGCTCGACGTTTCGGGCTCGATGAAAGGCGAGAAGATGCGGCAGGCAGTGAGAGCCGGAGAGGCATTGCTTCGAACATTGAGGGCGGGCGATTTCTTCAGAATCATCCCGTTCAGCACCGAGGTGGAAAGCTTCCGCAGCGCGTCAGTCGCGGCCACGCCGGCGAACGTGTCGGAAGCCGTGCGTTACCTGCGCGGATTGCACGCGGAGGGCTCCACCAACATTCAGGCGGCGCTGGAGGAAGCGCTCGATCACGAAGCCAGCGGAATTCCGATCGTGCTCTTCCTGACTGATGGACTGCCCACCGTTGGCGAGCGCGGCCACGCACGGCTCGCGCAGATCGCAGCCGATCGCCGCGGCCGCGCACGCGTGTTCACCTTCGGGTTGGGGGTGGACGTAAACGTCGCGCTGCTGGAGGAGCTCGCGATAGAAGGCCGCGGGACGGCGCAGTTCGTCCGGCCATCGGAGTCGATCGAGCGCGTGGTGTCCGTCGTGGCGCGGCGCCTCGGCACGCCGGTGATCACGGATCTGCGGCTCGAAGCGAACGGCGTGCGGCTGCGCCAGGTGTATCCCAGGCTTCCCGCGGACGTGTTCGCCGGTCAGGACCTCGTGATCCTCGCGCGATACGAAGGCGAGGGCAGGGGGAGCATAGAGCTCACGGGTACGTCGTCGGAGGGCCCGGTACGGATTCCGGTGTCCGCCAATTTCCCCGCGCGCGAGCGCGACAATGCGTTCGTCGCGCGGCTCTGGGCTATCCGCCGGATTGGATATCTGACAGCGGAGCGCCGGCGGGCCGGCCCGTCATCGGAAGTCGACGATGAGATTAGACGGCTTGGCGAGCGGTTCGGAATTCCGACCGAGCTTTCGTCCTATCTCGTGCTTGAGCCGGGGATGGAGCGATTCAGAGATGGGACTATGCGGCTCTCGGGGGTGACCACGACGGGCGCTGCCACCGCCGCCGGCACGGGAAGGCCGGGCAACGTAGCCGCCGCACCCGCACCGCCGGCCCGCCCGGAGGCAACCGGAGCGCGGGCGTTCGAGTCCGCTCGCAGGTCGGCGGATCAGCGCGGCGCCAGCTCGCTCGATGCGGCCGCGGACGCGACCGCGAGCGTGCGGAACGCGGCGGGCCGGACCTTTGTCCTGCGCTCGGAAGTATGGACCGATGTAGGCGGCGCTGGACAAAATGCCCGGGTGGTTCGCGTTCAGTCTTTCTCCGATCTTTACTTCGATCTCATGAGAGAGATTCCGCAGCTGCGGGAGATACTGGCCCTGGGTGAGCGAGTGCTCGTGCATGGCAGACGTGTCAGCATCGAGCTGCACCCGGACGGCGCGCAGCGCCTGGCCGAATCCGAGATAGAGGCAATCGTCCGCGACTGGTAATGCATGATTGACGCAGACCGCCTGTTTCGAACGTACAACGCACAGCTCGTGCGCTACCTGACGCGCCGGCTGGGCGACAGCGATCTCGCGGAAGAGATGGCACAGGAGACTTTCGTGCGGGCGATGCGGCAGGACGTGATCACGAACGAGCGTGCGTGGCTGTTCGCGGTGGCGACGAATCTTCTCCGCGACACGGCACGACGACAGGAGCGGGACCGCAGGCACCTCACGCTGATCGCGGCGGAAGCGAGAGTGAGCTCGGAGGAGACTGACGAGGAAGCGGAGCTGTCGGTCGAGCGGATGCGGCAGAGCGTCGTCGCCAGGAAGGCGTTGGGAATACTCGCCGAAAGAGATCGATCGGCGCTGTTGATGAAGGAAGAGGGACTGAGCTATCCGGAGATCGCGGAAGCTCTCGGTCTTTCGCCCGGCTCGGTAGGAACCACGCTGGCTCGTGCACGGCGAAGACTCGTGGAAGCTTACGAAGAGATCGAGGGGAGAGGAAAGAGAAATGACGCAGCATCCTGACGAAGGCACGCTGCACGCGTACATGGACGGTGAGCTGCCGCGGGGCGAGGCGGAAGCGCTCGAGGCGCACGTCGCCGAGTGCGCAAGCTGTTCCACGGCGCTCGCGGAGGCCCGCGGGCTCGTGGCCGCGGCCTCACGCACAATAATCGCTCTGGACGCCGCGCCATCGTCGGCTCGCACGATGGCAGCGCGCGGCTCCGCCGCTGCGACACGCCGTTCCGCTGTGCGACCGCCGATCTTTCGCGTGCCGTACGCCCGCGCCGCGGCGCTGCTGTTGCTGGTGGGAGGCACTGCATTGGTGATCGATCGGTCGGGAACTGTGGGTCGTAAAGAAAATCCGCGCACCGAAGCGTTGCTGGCGGATGCCGCGCCGCGGGATGAGGCGTCCGGGGCCGCGACCCCGGAAGCCGCGATCATGACGGCACCGGCGAATGCGGCGCAGCCCGCGGAGCGGGAGCTCTCGACGGGAGCTGTCGGCGCTGGTTCAAGCCCGCCGGCTGTGAGGACGACTGCACCGCGCCTGGCCGCCGCCGGAGTTGCGACCGATGCGGCCACGGGCGGGCGTCGAGCCGAGCGCACGATGGCTCCCGCAGTACCGGCGCCGTTGGCCGCAGGGCAGGACATCGCGTCTGCTACTTCTCAGAAGCAGCCCGTCGTGTCCACCGAGACTGCACTTGCCGGCGTTGTCGCGGCGGCACCCCCCCCGCCGCTCGCGCGAGAGGCGACGCTTTCGGAAGCCGCCGCTGCGAGCGCTCCGATGACGGTGGCTCGTGTAACGCATTACCGGACTAGTGGGGGGAAGATTCTTACGCTCACCCAAGAGCCTTTGCGGACGAGCTTCGCCGAGGAATCGGCGGTTACGCGGAGGAGCGTGGCGCCGCGCGCACAGCGAAACGCAGCGGCAGCGATGTCTGCGCCAGCGCTGAACTCGTACCGGTGGTCGAGCGCAGAGCAGGGACTCACCTACACGCTAGCCGGACCGCTGACCGTCGCAGAGCTGGAAGCTTTGTCCAAGCGCCTGCACGAGCTGGAGCGAGTGCCTTGATCGGCTAGTTAGCGGCTAGCGGCTAGCGGCTAGCGGCTAGCTTTCCCCCATGGCTCCTCCTCAATTCATCTATGTAATGAAGGATCTGCGCAAGGTCGTCCCGCCTTCGCGGGAGATCTTGCGCGGCATCTGGCTCTCGTTCTATCACGGCGCGAAGATCGGCGTGCTCGGCTCCAACGGCGCGGGCAAATCCTCGCTGCTGCGGATCATGGCGGGCGAGGACCACGACTTTCAGGGCGAAGCCTGGATCGCCGACGGGATGAGCGTCGGGTTCCTGTCGCAGGAGCCGCGGCTGGACGAGTCGAAGAACGTCCGCGAGAACGTCGAGGACGGAGTCGCGGAAGTGCGCGACCTGCTCAAGCGGTTCGAGCAGATCTCCGCGCGGTTCGCCGAGCCGATGGACGACGACCAGATGCAGAAGCTGCTGGACGAGCAGTCGCGCGTGCAGGACGCGATCGAAGCGAAGGGCGCGTGGGAGATGGACCGTAAGATCGAGATCGCCATGGACGCGCTGCGTCTTCCTCCCGCGGACGCGGAAGTGGAGAAGCTCTCGGGCGGTGAGAAACGGCGCGTCGCACTGTGCCGTGTGCTGCTGGAGCAGCCGGATCTGTTGCTGCTGGACGAGCCGACGAACCACCTCGACGCCGAGTCTGTCTCATGGCTCGAGCGACATCTCGCGGAGTTTCCGGGGACGATCGTGGCGGTGACGCACGACCGGTATTTCCTGGACAACGTCGCCAAGTGGATTCTGGAGCTCGACCGCGGCGCCGGCATTCCGTACGAGGGGAACTACACGAGCTGGCTGGATCAGAAGCGCACGCGCCTCGCGACCGAGGAGAAGCAGGCTTCCGCGCGGCAAAGAACGCTGGAGCGCGAGCTCGAGTGGGTTCGCATGGCACCGCGCGCGCGGCAGGCCAAGAGCAAGGCGCGCGTGCAGAAGTTCGAGGAGCTGGAGAAGGAATCGCAGGGCGAGAAGCTGTACCAGCACGAGATCGTGATCCCGCCGCCACCGCGACTGGGGAACGACGTCGTCATCTCGGACAACCTGAAGAAGGCGTACGGCGACAAGCTGCTGTTCGACGGCCTGACCTTCTCGCTTCCGCGCGGCGGAATCGTCGGCGTGATCGGACCGAACGGCGCGGGTAAGACTACGCTATTCCGGATCATCGTCGGCCAGGAGACGCCGGACGGAGGCTCGCTCACCGTCGGCGATACGGTCGTGACTGCGTACGTCGATCAGTCGCGCGAACTGGCGCCGAAGAAGACAGTGTACGACGAGGTGAGCGAGGGGAACGACGTCATCGTGGTCGGGAAGCGCGAGATCAACGCACGCGCCTACCTGGCGTCGTTCGGCTTTCGCGGCACCGATCAGCAGAAGAAGGTGGAGAAGCTCTCGGGCGGCGAGCGCAACCGCCTGCATCTCGCGAAGCTGCTGAAGAGCGGCGGCAACCTGCTGTTGCTGGACGAGCCGACGAACGATCTGGACGTGGACACGCTGCGCGCGCTAGAGGACGCGCTGATCGATTTCGCCGGGTGCGCGGTGGTCATATCGCACGATCGCTGGTTCCTCGACCGGATCGCGACGCACATTCTCGCATTCGAGGGGAACAGCGAGGCCGTGTGGTTCGAGGGGAACTACCAGGCGTATCGCGAGGACTTCAAGCGCAGAAAGGGCGTGGACGCGGACCAGCCGCACCGGGTGGCGTATCGCAAACTGGTTCGAGCGTGACCCGCGCGAAGAGCTAGGGCGCGACCTCGTGAAACTGGATCTTGGTCTCGCGGTCGAGCGCCCACTTGAGTCCCCACTGATCCTCGAATAGCACGAGCGGGTCGCCCTTGTGGTCGTACAGCAGCATGCGCCCCCGCTCGCTGGCGAACCGCTCGATGTCCTCCTTGGCACCCGTAACCCAACGGGGAAAACGCCCGCCAATGTTCTCGAGCCGGCAAGGCACGCCGTACTCATGCTCCAGCCGGTGCAGCATCACGTCGAACTGGAGCAACCCGACCGCGCCGATGATCGGAGTGGGACTCGCGATGTCGCTGGCCGACGTGTAGAACGCCTGCGCGGCGCCCTCCTCCGTGAGCTGGCGCAGGCCGGTGTCGAGCTGCTTCCGGCGCATCGGATCTTCGAGGATCACGCGCGCGAAGTGCTCGGGGGCGAAGCGCGGGATGCCGGTGAATTCTACGCCGGGCCGCGTCGCCAGCGTGTCCCCAATGCGAAGCGTGCCGCGGTCCATCACGCCGATGACGTCGCCGGGCCATGCCTCGTCGACGGCGGACCGCTCGCGCGCGAGAAACTGCTGCGGCGCGGCGAGGCGCATCGACTTCCCGGTGCGCGTGTGCATGACGTCCATCCCCGCGTCGAACTTGCCGGAGCAGACGCGCACGAACGCGACGCGATCGCGATGCCGCGGATCCATGTTCGCCTGGATCTTGAACACGAAGCCGGTGAAGTCGTCGTCGGTCGGCTCTATCAGTCCGGCGGACGACTCGCGCGCCAGCGGCGGCGGCGCGAACTCGAGAAAGTGATGAAGGAACGCCTCCACGCCGAAGTTGGTCAGCGCGCTGCCGAAAAACACGGGCGAAAGCTCGCCGGAGAGCAGCGCGTCGCGCGAGAAAGAATGACCGGCTTCGTCCAGCAGCGAGATGTCGTGCTGCAATTGCGCGTGTGACTCGGCGCCGAGCAGGTCGCGGACTTCGGTGCCGTGGAGCGCCGCGGCCCGCACCGTCGCGCGGGTCGCTCCGTGATCCTCGCTCCTGTCAAACAGGTGGATGCTCTCCGACCAGCGGTCGTAGATCCCGACGAAGGCGTTGTCGCGGTTGATCGGCCAAGTGACGGGGTGACAGGCGATGCCGAGATCCGCTTCCACGTCACTGATGAGCTTGAGCGGATCCTCGCCGACACGATCGCACTTGTTGACGAAGGTGAAGATCGGCGTGCGCCGGCGCTTGCAGACCTCGAACAACTGGCGGGTCCGCGCCTCGACGCCACGCCGGTTATCGAGCAGCATCACCGCGCTATCAGCCGCGACGAGCGTGCGGTATGTGTCCTCGGAGAAATCTTCGTGGCCCGGCGTGTCCAGCAGATTCACCTGGTAGCCGTCGTATTCGAAGTTCATCACGCTCGAGGTGACGGAGATCCCGCGTTCCTGCTCCATCTTCATCCAGTCGGACGTCGCGTGCCGCTGCGCCCGGCGCGCCTTCACGGAGCCGGCCAGATGGATAGCGCCGCCATACAGCAACAGCTTCTCCGTCAGCGTCGTCTTGCCGGCGTCGGGATGGCTGATGATGGCGAATGTGCGCCGGCGGCTTATCGCCGCGGCGAGCGTAGCAGTGCTCAAGTCTGTCGGTGCGCGGCGGTGGCGGGTGTAGCGCGGGGTTTGCGCTCCCCGGGAAGTTAATCCGGTGCGGCTACGGCCTGACTACGAACCGCTGCCGGATCGTCTCGGCCGGCGCCGTCGGATCGGCAGTGAAGCGCGCGGTCAGCACACTCTCGCCCGCGCGCGGTGTCCACTCGAAATCATAAGCTTCGCCCACGGCGATTCGCACGCGAGCGGGAAGCGCCCGTGCGCGTTGCCGGGAAGCGCCGTCCTTGGAGATCAACCGCCAGCTGCCGATGGACGAGTCGGCTGTCGTCAGCTCCAGGTTGCCCGGCGCAGCAGGGAGCAGGTTCATGATGCGGAGCCTGTAGGTGACTCCTGCGCGCAGCGTTCTTGGCGCCGGCCGCACTTCGCCGTTGATCGAGCGTCCGCGCCCGCCACTGTTGTTCAGTCCCAGTCCGATGATGAACGACAGGTCCGTTTCGGGATCGTACCGCTCGCCGGGCTCCAGCACGATGATCGGGCCGTACATTCCCGCCGCGAGCTGATCCTCCTCGTCCATGTGCGTGTGGTACATGAATGTGCCGGCGCGTGGCGGAGTGAACGACACCGTGAACGAATCGCCTGGAACTATCAGCGGCGCGCGCATGGAACCGATCCCGCTGTACCCGGCAACGCCGTCGAACAAGCTCTCCAGCTCTATTCCGTGCCAGTGGACGCTCGTCGGCTCCGAGAGCCGGTTAACGACGGTGATCGTCGTTTTCTCGCCGCGCGTGACGATCAGCGGCGAGCCCGGCAGCACGACCGAGTCCGCGGCGGGCTCGGCACCGCGCTGCAACACGTAGCTCTTGCGCACCGGCCTGGTGGCGGCGTTCTGCTGCACGAGCAGCCGGAGTTTGCTCGCCGCCGGTTCCGGTGACCCGGGCGCCACGTCCGGGCCCGTAGTGGTGACTCCCAATACGAGCCCGGCCATCGACTGAAACGGGTGCAGCGACTGGTCGTGGACGTCGTGTCCCCGGGCATCGGCCGCCCGCCGGGGAAATGGCACGATGTGCGGAATCATGTGGCAGTGAACCAGCCAGTTTCCGGCTCGCCGCGGAATCCACTCGAGCGAGAGCGTGCCGCCGGATTCGACGAGCTCGGTTACCGCCAGGCGGGATCCGTCGCGAGCATAGCTTGAGTCCGCCGCACCATCGCCCTTCGAGAGGACTCGAAAATGGAACCCGTGGAGGTGCATCGGATGACCGCGATTCGAGGCGTTTATCCAACGCCAGCGAGCCGTGTCGCCGACTGCGTACTCGAGCCTTTCGGTATGCGGCCACGAGCGACCGTTGATGGCCACCTCCCAGATATTCTCCTGGGGTGGGGGCGCGCCGGTATCCGGCCCTATCTCGATCAGGGAGATCACGAAAATCCGCTCGCGCGGATCGATCGAGGCGCCGATTGCGTCCACCACGATCGCTCCGGACAGCTGGCTGTCGCGGCCCGATCGATCCCAAAGCGGCGTGCCGGAGGTCGTTCCCCAATAGTGGAACGTGCCCGCACTGCGTGCTGTGAAGACGATCTCGCGCGTCGCGCCGGGGGCGATGCTGACCGTGTCGCGCACAGCCGAGCCGGCGCGCAGTCCGTAAACCGTCAGCGTGGAATCGGGAATCAGGTTTCTGATTGTCGCCCGAACTTCGGTTCCCTGGGCCACGCGAAGCAGAGGGCCGGGAATCGTCGGCGTCCTCCCACGCTCGGCGAAGGCCTGCACGGTAACGGCGGTGTCCACGTCCGCGTCGGGACGCCAACCCGCCCATACGGCGTCGAGATCTAGGCGCAACACTCCGTTCCGAATGGTGCCGGCGGGAACGCGATTGTCGTTGGCCAACGCGATGGTTGTCGGCGAACCGACGATCAGCGCGCTGGATGGACCGCGAACACAGGATGGGCTCAGCGCGACAACGATCGCGACGGCTAAGGCGGCAAATGGGTTTTTCACAGGGGCTACAAGCTACTACCTGCTTCTTAGCGTCAGCAACCGCTTCTCGAAGTCAAGCGTCACGTGGAAGCCCGAGAGGAAATTCAGGCCCAGCAGCCCGCTAACGCCACCGGCGCCGAGCTCGCGGAGGTGACGCAGGTCCAGCACGCACGCCGTGAGATTACGCACGGTCGAGCCGCCGAGCCGCACGGAATCGACCTGCACCAGTTGCACGCGGCCCGAGCCGCCGACGCCCGCGCCCACACCGACGGCCCCGGACTTCCGCGGTAGCTGGAGCTGGCTGGCGAGCCGCTCGTCCACGCACGTGAGCGTGGCTCCCGTGTCCAGTACGAGGTTGTACGGACCGGCGCCATTGATGTGCGCTGCGACCATGAGGACCGCGCCGCCTCTGCCGGCGACTCGCAGCGGCACCTCGCCCGCGGCCGTGTCGGCCTGCACGGACGCCCGCTCCGGGAGAGCGCCCTCGCATCCGGCCACGGCCAGGAGGACGGCGATTGTCTGCACAGTGGAGAGCTTCACATCCGGAAGTCTGCACCGGGGGTGTGCGTTTTGCCTATGTGAGAGCGTAAATGCATTACTTGCCTCCGCCTCCCGCGGGCGGCACAATTACCCGGGACATAACCAGGCGATCCGAGAAAGCCATGCGTCCTTCTTTCCGCAGGTACATTTTCGCGCTGGGCGCCGCCACGGCACTGGCCTCCTGCGATCGCGGCGCCGCAAACGGCGAAGGCGATACTGTCTCGGCGATGCTCAATGCCGAGGATCCCGATACGTCCCTCGGCGGGCCGTCGCTGAGTGACGCGAACATCATCGCGCTGTTTGACGCCGCCAGCTTCGCCGACAGCAGCATCGCGACGCTGGCTGCCTCCAAGGGGAGCGCGGCCGTACGCGATCTCGCCAAAACAATGGCCACCGACCATCACGCCATGCGGGTGAGCTTGGAGCGGTTGGCGCAGCGCATGGGTGTCACGCCTGATCTCCCTCCGGGAGACACCTACGTGACGGAGTCGCGGCAGACGCTCCAGCGACTGGTGTCGACTCCCCAGGGGCGGAACTTCGACAAAGGCTACGTCGACCGGGAGATCGAGGCGCATCTCGACATGCTCCAAATCACTACGGAGTCGATGGCCATCGCCCGCGATGCCGAGCTGAAGCAGTTCATCCAGCTGACCGCTCCGGCAATCGAAAGACACCTCGACGCTGTGCAGGCGTTGCAGAAGCAGTTGATGTAGTGCCGCGCGGAGTCATCTTCGACATCGACGGCACCCTCGTAGACAGCAACCGCGCCCACGCCGAATCCTGGGCCGAGACGCTTCAGGCGTACGGCTACTCCGTGTCCGCGGATGACGTTCAGCCGTTGATCGGCATGGGCGGCGACAAGCTTCTTCCGAAGCTCATCGGCGTAGACATCGAGAGCGACGATGGCAAGAAGTACAGCGAGCATCGCACCCGCCTCTTCTTTCGCAAATATCTTCCGGGATTGCGGGCGTTTCCGGGGGGCATCGCCCTCGCAGAGCGGCTCCGCGCCGACAGATACGTCCTGGTAGTGGCGTCTTCGGCGTCCGAGGACGAGCTGGAGAAGCTGCTGGAGGTCGCCGGGATCCGGGACCTGCTCACGGATACGACTTCGTCCGACGACGCGGACCGATCCAAGCCCGATCCGGACATCGTCCTGGCGGCGGTCCGGCGAACCGGGCTAAATGCCGAGGAGATGGTGATGATCGGGGACACGCCGTACGACGTGGAAGCTGCGCGGCGGGCCGGGGTGCGGATCATTGCGGTCCGGAGCGGAGGCTGGAACGATGAATCGCTCACTGGCGCGAGCGCAGTTTACGACGACGTAGGAGCTCTCCTCTCCGAATACGAAAAATCCGTGTTGGCAAGGGGCTAAGCCAAAGATTTTGTTGGACTTCGCGCACGTTGGTTGCATGCCGAATGGGTCGGTTTTAACCAACTGGCGGAGGGGTAAGATGGGGCTGACGGGGTTTCTGGGACAGGCGCTAACGGACCCGGCGACGGGGCTTCCGAACATCCCCTATTTCAACCTCATCCAGGACTGGGTGACCCGGCGTGCTCAGCGCCGAAACAGCGAGGTAAAAGTCCTCACGCTTCGGCTACAGGGGGCCGCCGACAGGACGCTCGCCTGGCGGCTCTGCCAGGAGCTTCGCACTTCCGATCTCATCGCTTCCGAGGGCCGACATTGCTATCGGATACTCCTGACGAGTCCGGATGCTGAGAACGTAGGGGCGATCGGGGAGCGAATTGAGGCGATGATCGGCAAACTGAACGAGAAGCGGGACTCGGACCCCTTGGCGCTAGCGATTGGAATCGAGCCGGACGCGGCGCCGGAAGAAGACCCCGGGCCATGGTGCCCCGGCACCCGCCCCGTCGAGGGAGAAGCCGATGCGGGTTGAGATGCCTGGTCTGGAACCCAAAACACTCTTGGAAACATATATGTAAGCAAGTAACTACTTGCATTTGCAGGGGCGCCGACTATTTTCCTGTGCGTGCCTACAAAAGACGGTGAGCTGCAGGGCGGTGGACCACAGCAGGATACCCGCGAGACGATCCTGGCCGCCGCGCTCGAGGCGTACTCCAAATACGGCTTTCGCGGCGCGACTACGAGACGCATAGCGGAGGCCGCCGGGGTCAACGAAGTCACGATCTTCCGGCACTTCGGCTCGAAGGAAACGCTCCTCGGCGAAGCGTTGCGCGCGATTCCCGCCGATGAGCTGCACATACACCTGCCGGAAGACCCGCGCGATCCGTCCGCGGAGCTCTCGGCGTGGAGCGAGGATCAGCTGGCGCATCTCCGCGGCAAGCGCTCGATGATTCGTACCTGCATGGGCGAGATCGAGGAGCGCCCGGAGCTGACTGAGGGCGCGGCCACCGGGCCACGCGCCGCGTTCAGCGAGCTTTGCAGGTATCTCGTGCGTGTGCGCGAGACCGGCATGTCGTTCATCGATTTCGATGAGCGCGTGACCGCGATCATGCTCATGGGCGCGCTCTTTTCCGATGCGATGGGACGCGAGATGATGCCGGAGATATATCCGCCGATCGAGAGGACGGCGCGAGACTATTCCGAGCTGATACTCCGGGCCATCGGAGCAGATGACAACACGCGCGCCGCGTTCGCGGACGCTACAGGAGCTCCCAGAGGATGATTCGATTTCCGACGTCCATTGGCGGCGTTATCGCATCCGTTCTGATCGCGAGTGGCCGGAGTGTCTCACGTCGCGATTTCGCTCATCAAAGCGAGCTGGTTCCCATCCGGATCCCGAAATTCGGCCAGCCACAGCTCTGAAGTAGGAGTCTTGTGGATGAGCTTCGGCTCGGCGCCGAACACGACTCCACGTTGCTTCAAGGTGGCGTGCACCGCGTGGATGTCCGGGACCTTGAAGTAGACGGCTGATCCGCGCTCGCGGCGTTGTCCCGCTTCCGGCACTCCGACCAGCAGCCTGACGCTCCCCGCCTGGAAGAAGCTCATCTGCGGCGGGGCGGAGAAGAGGTACTGGAGGCCGAGGGTGTCGCGGTAGTACTCGATCGCGCTCTCCAGGTTCTCGACGGGGATCAGCAGCTGTCCCACGGTGGCGCCGGCGAGGTCGGTGGTATTCGGCATTGTGGTCCTCCTTGTCCTGACACCGTTCAACCGATATACTTAGCTTAGCTAAAGAGAATCTTAGCCCGGCTAACTATGTCGCGCAAGACCGCACACAAAAACGGGTCCACTGCCGGCCCGGCCGCGATCGCCGACAGGCTCCACTCGGCGGCAATTCATCTATTGCGCCGGCTCCGGAAGGAGGACGACCGCGCGGGCATCAGCGCGGCCAGGCTGTCGGCGCTCTCCGTCGCCGTGTTTGCCGGGCCGGTCACCATGGGTCAGCTCGCGGCGGCGGAGCAGGTCGCGGCCCCGACGATGACGAGGCTGGTGGCCGCTATGGAGCGCGACGGGCTGGTCGAGCGGGATCGCGACTCCGAGGATGCTCGCGTCGTTTGGATTCGCGCGACCGCCAAAGGAGCGCGGATACTGTACGCCGCCCGCGACCGGCGACTAGCAACGCTTACAACTGATCTAGTGGCGCTCAACCCGGCGGAGCTGCGACTACTCGGTGCTGCCGCCGGGATTATCGAGCGTCTTGGAAGCGAAAGCTAGAGCGCTTGGCGGGCTGTGGCGCCGTGGTGATCAGAACGACCGCCGCCAGGATCACCCCTGCGGCAATCGACGTGCGGGCGGAGATGGGCTCGTTCAGGAAAGCCCAGCCGAGGAACACTGCGATCACGGGATTCACATAGGCGTACGTCCCGACTCTCGCCGGGCTGGCCGCCTGCAGCAGCCAGATGTAGGCGCTGTATGCGATGACCGACCCGAAGATCGAGAGGTAGGCGAGACCCGCGACGGACCGGATCGAGACAGCTTCGAGGCTGAAGCCGCGGTGCTCGCCCGCGACCAGCGCCACGACCGTGAAGAACGCGCCCGCGGCGAGCATCGTCAGGGCCGCGGAGGTCAGTCCGGAACCGGGAAGATCGGCGCTGCGCGAGTAGATGGATCCCGACGCCCAGGCAATCGACCCCGCGCAGAGGATGAGGGCGGACGGCACGTGCACCGCGCCCGCGACGCCCCCTCCGGCGCTCACGAGAATGCCTAGTCCGACTATACCGAGTCCGACTCCGGTCCAGATCTGCCGGCTCGGCCGCACATGCTCGACGGCGGTCTGGATGACGACCATCCAAAGCGGTACCGTCGCGACGATAAGCGCCGCGACTCCGGACGGGATTCTCTGCTGGGCCCAGATCAGCGAGCCGTTCCCGGCGAAAGGCAGCAACGCGCCGACGACCGTTGCGTTCACCAGCTGGCGGCGGGAAAACGCCGCTCCGCCACGCGCGGCGGCAAGCGCGAACAGTATCGCTCCGGCTGTGAGGAAGCGCGCGGCGCCAAGCAGAAACGGCGGGAGTGTCTCGAGTGCCCAGACGATCGCGAGGTAGCTCGACCCCCAGATGAGATACACGGCGGTAAACGCCGCGAGCAGCTTGAACCGGGGTGAGGCGGCGGTCATCCGTTTCTGTAGCCCATTGAGGACGGTAATTGTAGCGACTGGGTGTCACCTCGCGCGCCAGCCGTGGTGCGAACGTGCGCGCATCCCGCTGATGCCAAAGGTGATACGTCGTAGGCACGCCGCGGCACCGGCCGTGCTTCGCGGTGGCGCAGTAGCGATGGGCGCCACGGCCGAGCGCTGAAACCTGGGCAACTCATTTCCGTTGGGAGGGGACACATATGAAAACACTCTCTTTGTTCGCATCGGTAGCTGCGTTCGCGCTCACGTTCACGTCATCCCCGCTGGAAGCGCAGCGGTCCGACTCCGGTCGGGGTGCAGCCGCGCCGCGCTTCGTGGTCTTCGGAGACGCAATCTTATCCAAGCCCAAGGGCGACTTCGCCAACTACGTCGATCAGGGTTTCGGCTTCAACGCCGGCGGCATGCTTCGGCTGGACCCGGCCGGGATGTTCGCCGTCCGCGCCGAGATCGGCGGGCTGCAGTATGGGCGCGAGCGCATGCCGGTTTCGTTCGACTTTAGCGGGCGCGTAAGCGCCGATGTCGTCACCACCAACATGATCGGGTGGATCGCCGTGGGTCCGCAGTTCACGTTCCCGGTCGGACCGGTTCGTCCTTATGCGAACGCCGCGTTCGCGATAACGAACTTCCGTACGACCTCGTCCCTCGAGGACAGGCAGACGTCCGAGCCGTTCGCCGTCACCGAGAACGCGAGCGACTTCTCGTCCGCGGTCGTGTTCGGCGGCGGGATATACGTGCCGATAGGCGGGCGCGCGTCCACGGCGATGCTGACGCTCGGCGGTAAGTACTACTACGGCGGCGAAGCGACCTACCTACCGGAAGGCGGGATCGAAGACAATCCCGACGGATCCATCACCCTGAATCCGGCGCGGACCAAGACCGATTTCGTGATCTGGCAGCTGGGCGTGTCTATCGGCATTCCAGCGAGACGTAGGTGATCGTTTCGGCGGTGGCTTTTGCGGCCGCTCTGGCGCTGAGTCAGGGCGTGACCGTGAACATTGGCGTGCGATCCAGGCAGGATTCCGCTGCAGCCGCCCGGGCACAACAAGAAGCGGACAGCGCGGCGAGAGCGAGAGAGGCCGGCCGCGCCGCGCGGGACTCGGTCCGGGGCGCCCGACGGCGCGCGCGCGTAGTCCCGGTGACCGCCGAGCACATGCGCACCGCGTTTTCCGACGTGCGCGCGCAGATGACGCTCGAACGGGCCCGCGCGGCACGCGTTGCCGACGACTCCGCGCTTCTGGGTTATGACGCGAAAGCGCGGGAGCGTGCGAGCGTCGGCATGTCGCTCACGAGACTGGGCCGTGAGCGGCTGTTGGCGCGGTATGAGCGGGTGGTCCGCGTGCAATGGCGCCGCGACAGGGGCGCGCGCGTGGATGTCCTGGGCGAGCGAACGACCGCACCAATGCTTGGCAGCGGGTCGATCGACGTGGAGCTGGGCAGCGTGCCATCCATCCCGTATTTCCCCGGCAGAGAGCCATTGTGGGGGAGCGCGATGGCGCGGATGGACATCATCGACAGCGACGTGGTGAATCCGCTCGCTCGTGGCGCGGAAGCGTACTACACGTACGAGAGCGGGGACTCGCTTTCGTTCAGGATCGGCGGCGAGACTCAAATCAGTGTGCGCGAGCTGCGTATCCGTCCGCGAAAACCGGACTGGCGCGTGAGCGTCGGCTCGCTCTGGTTCGACGATGCATCCGGACGACTGGTGCGCGCGGTTTACCGCATGGCCGAGCCGATGGACATCTGGAAGGTCGAGCGGGAAGAAGACGGGGAGGGCTGCGACGCTCCGCGCGTCATCTGCTCCGCGCTGAATCCGATGACTGCGAACGTGTCGGTCGTCGCGGTCGAATACGGTTTGCACGAAGGAAGATTCTGGCTGCCGCGGCTGCAGACGCTCGACGGCTCGGCGCGTGTAGGCATCATGCGCGTTCCGTTCAAGCTGGAGCAAAGCTTCACGTACGACGAGGTAAACGGCATGACTGACTTCGCGCCGGTCGTGATCGCGGCAGCGGACACTTCCAGGGCCGACACCGCCGCCGCCGCGAGACGCGCGGCCAGGCGCGCTCCGTGTGCGCCGGGCGACAGCCGGGAAAGAGTTTTCTCCCGCTTCGAGAATACGCTGCCGGTATCCGTGCGGACGCCGTGCGACTCTCTCGTTCTCGCGCGCTCTCCGGAGCTGCCGGAGTCACCGTACGATCCTGGTGAAGAGATCTTTTCGTCCGCGGAGCTCGACGAGCTGACGGAGAGGGCGCTGGGCCTCGCCGCGCAGGCGGGATACATGCGAAGTCCGCCGGAGCTGCGGTACGGGCTTGGAATGACCCGCTACAACCGGATCGAAGGGTTGTCGACGGGAATCGCCGCGAAGCAATCGCTCGGAGGGGGATACACGGCGCGCGCATCGGTGCGATTGGGATTGGCGGACCTGCAACCGAACGCGGAGCTGTCACTGCTACGCGGCAACGGGCGCATCGATGTCGGCACCGGCATTTACCGGCGGCTCGCCGCCGCGAACGACTGGGGCGACCCGCTCGGATTCGGCAACTCCGTTTCGGCACTCCTTCTAGGCAGAGACGAGGGCTTTTACTACCGTACATGGGGCGCGGAGCTGACGCGCGGCCCGGCCGAAGGCTCGCGCGGAATACTGTCGCGGCTATTCGTCGAGCATCACTCGGACGCTGAAACCGAGACGTCGCTGTCGCTGGCGCGCGGCCTCAATGGCCGCCGGTTCGGTGACAATATCGACGCAGTCAACGGCACAATCAGCGGACTGTCCTTGCGCCACGTCGGCTCGCGGGGGCTCGACCCGCATGGCTTCCGCCTGCTCTCCGACATTCGCATCGAAGGCGCGACCGGATCCTTCGACTACTCCAGAGCTGCCGCGGACTTCACGGTGTCACATGGCCTGGGGTCGAAGGCGGATGGGGCGTTGACCGTCGGTGGTGGAACGTCGGGTGGCAGTCTCCCGATGCAGCGCTGGTGGTTCCTTGGCGGGGCGCACACGGTGCGCGGTCAGTCGCCCGCTACGCGCGCGGGGGACTCCTACTGGCTGGCTCGCGGGGAGATCGGGTCGTCGTTCGTGCTGGCGAGACCGGTTATCTTCGCCGATTTCGGCTGGGCCGGAGATCGCGCGGACTTCAGCTCGCCGGGAACGCCGATCAGTGGGGCGGGAGTCGGCGCCTCATTTCTTGACGGACTGGTGCGCTTCGACTTGGCGAAAGGGATCAGGCCGTCGGGTGGGGTTCGCGGGTATCTGTATATCGAAGCGCGCTTTTAGAGGCGGTAGCCATTCAGCGGTGATACAGTCCGTCGTGCCGCCTACGCTCTCGAACCCCGGCTGCGGCCTGTCGCACTTCCTCGTCGATCGACCGCATGCGCGCTTGGTACAACAGGTCCTCGCGCTGTCGTGCTGCATTACGGCTGACTTCGAGATGTCCAAGCGGGGGAGCGAACTGCAGCGGCAATGGGACCGAGAGGTTCCCGAGGTAAAGCATCCCCGGACCCATGCCGTATCGCTTGGCGCCCACGGTCACGGACCAGTTCCCCTTCCCCGCCCGATCATGCGCGTGCGCGAAAGCGACGGAATCGTTGTACTGCGCGATCCACCGCTTGGTGATGCTGTTGAGCGAGAACTCCGATGGGCGCACCTGCCGCGGAACCGCAGGCTTCAGATGTCGCATTGCGTCCGTGCGCGAGACGGGGGCAGAAACCTTCAGCTGGTCGCCGCTATCCGACGGCGCGGCCGGACCAAGGACTCCCACTCCGTCGGCTGGAGTCGCCAGAGTCGGCTGCCTGACGGCGCTTCGAGAGACCGGTTCCGTGTGGATCGATGGCGGAGGAACAGCAGCTGAGCGCGCGGTCCATGGCTGGAGGAAGACTACGCGCTCGCCGACCTTCGGAAACGCGCCGCTCCTGTTCGAGTCTGGGGTGGAATCCGCCGGTGGCCCAAAGCGCAGAGTAACCGCCAGCGTCAAGGCAACCGCCACGTTGACGCAAATCGAAGTCGCGAATGCGCGAAGATCGGCACGCGATTGCACGTCTCTTTCAAACCGGTTGAACACGGTCAGCGCTCGCGCATACTCATGTCCTCTTCGGGCCGCTACTTCTCTTCCATGAACGGGTACTTATAGTCCAGCGGCGGCGCGAAGGTCTCCTTCACCGCGCGTGCGCTCACCCAGCGGACGAGGTTGAGCAGCGAGCCGGCCTTGTCGTTCGTGCCCGACGAGCGGCCTCCGCCGAAGGGCTGCTGTCCCACCACCGCGCCGGTCGGCTTGTCGTTGACGTAAAAGTTGCCCGCCGCGTTCCGCAGCCGAACGCTCGCCTCGCTGATCGCGGCACGGTCACGCGCGAACACGGCACCCGTCAGCGCGTAGGGCGAGGTGTTGTCCACCAGGTCCAGCGTCTCCGACCACTGGGAATCCGGATAGACGTACGCTGTGACAACGGGCCCGAAGATCTCCTCGCACAACAGCCGGCTATCGGGCTTTCGCGCCTCGATGAGCGTCGGCTCGATGAACCAACCTTCTTCGCCGCGCGCGGTTCCGCCGGCGAGAACGTCGTGGTCGGGAGTACGTTCCAGATACGTGCTGATCTTCTCGAATGCGCGCTTATCGATGACGGCGCCCATGAAGTTCCGGAAGTCGGACACGTCGCCCATTCTTATGTCCTCGACCATTCCGACGGTCCTATCGCGCACTTCCTTCCAAAGCGATTCAGGGATGTACACCCGGCTCACGGCGGAGCACTTCTGTCCCTGGTACTCGTACCCTCCGCGCACGATGGCGACGGCGAGTGCCACGGGATCGGCAGAGGGGTGCGCGATGATGAAGTCCTTCCCGCCGGTCTCGCCGACGATCCGCGGGTACGAACGGAAGCGGCTCATGTTGGCGCCGATTGTCTGCCACATCCCGTTGAAGACTTCCGTGCTGCCGGTGAAGTGCACGCCCGCAAGATCGCGGTCCGCGAGCAGCGTATCGGAGATCATGCGCGCGTCACCGGCAACCAGGTTGATCACTCCCGGCGGGAGTCCGGCCTCCTCCAGCAGCGCCATGATGTAGTGCGCGCTGAGCATTGCGCTCGACGCCGGCTTCCAAACCACCGTGTTGCCCATGAGAACGGGCGCGGTCGGAAGATTCCCCGCGATCGCCGTGAAGTTGAACGGCGTTATCGCGTAGACGAATCCTTCGAGAGGACGGTAGTCCAGCTGGTTCCACGCTTCCGGCGGGCTGATCGGCTGGGTGTCGTAGATCGCCTGGGCGAACGAGGCATTCATCCGCCAGAAGTCGATCAGCTCGCAGGCGGAATCGATCTCGGCCTGAAACGCCGTCTTGGATTGGCCGAGCATGGTGGCGGCATTCAGCGTGGCGCGCCAGGTGGTGGAGAGGAGCTCGGCTGCCTTGAGAAATATTTCGGCCCTGTCCTGCCATGGCGCGTTGGCCCAGTCGTGCTGTGCGTCGCGCGCGGCGCGTACGGCATGCGCCACGTGCTCGGGCTTCGCCTTGTGCCAATCGGCCAGCACGTGGCTGTGCGCGTGTGGCATGACGGAGTGGGCGATGTCGCCCGAGAGAACACGCCGGCCGCCGATGACGAGCGGGATCTCGATCCGCTCACTCGACATCTCCTGGAGCCTGCCCTTGAGCGCCCTTCGCTCGGCGGATCCCGGCTCGTAGGAGAGCACTGGCTCGTTCTCCTGCGGCGGAACTCTCCACGGGCCGTTGAAAGCGACCGAATACGGGGGGCCCGCGTCTCTCACCGCTTCTCCAGCAGGCGGCTGTTGACGATGTTGTGAATCACCGCCGCCCTTCCGGATGTCTCGAGGAACTCCAACCGCTGACATGCATTGCAAGATACTTCCCGCATCCACCCATGAGAATTGCAGCTGCGTTTTTTTTGGTTCTTGGCGCCTGTGCCGGCGACGGCATCGCGTGGGGACCGGTCAGCTATGGGGAACCTCCTCCCCAGCCGAAGGTCGAATCGCCCACGCTGCCGCACCGCGGAGGCGCAGGTTGTGCGGATGTGGTGCTGGCCGCCCGAGGGGAGGCCCGGTACGCCGCGTGGTGGCAAGCGGGCGCGGGCGGGGGCTCCGTTCTCATGCTGGCGCGCTCGCCGGATGGTGGTGCTCGCTGGGAGACGCCCATCGTGGCCGACGGGCGGGACGCCGGCGGGCTACGCTGCGCGCGCCCGCTGCCGTCATTGTTCGCCGACGAGACTACGGAGTACCTGCATGTCACCTATCACATCTCTCCGCGCGGGAGCCCGGGCGTGTACTTCACGCACTCGATGAAGGCGTCCGCGCTGGGAGCCTCCGGTGAGGGAGTGCTGCACATGCCGGTCGCGGTGACGTACGGAGCCCGTCCTGTCCGCAGCAGCGTCGGGGGTCGGGGCGACACCGTCGTCGTCGCGTTCGAGGACCCCAACAGCGTGAAGCCCCGTATTCTCCTGGCGTTCTCGACAGGTGCAGGACACCTGTTCTCGACGCACGCCGCGGTGTCTCCGCCGGGGAACGCCGCGACCTCGCCGCGAGTCGCTCTGGTCGGGGATTCGGTACGCGTTTACTGGCTGGAAGAGGCTGCTGGCGGCGCGCTGCGCCCGGCGTGGCGCACGGGGAAGCTGCCGTGAGTCCGGCCGCCAAGCCGAAGCGGTTCATCGGCGCGCACACGATCAACAACGGGGGAGTGCACATGGCCATCCGCCGCGCCGCGCGCGGCGGGATGACGGCGGTGCAGGTGTTCACCGCCGTGCCGAAGTACTACAACGACAAGATGTCCGTGCGCCCCGAGCGGGCGCAGCGCTTCAAGAAGGAGGTCGCGGCGTCCGGGATCGATCCGAAGATGATTCTCGTGCACGCTCCATACGTGCTGAGCGTAGCCACCCCCGATCCGGAGAAGTGGGCGCGGGCGAGCGGTGGGCTGACGAAGGAACTCGAGCGTTCCAGCGATCTTGGCGCCGGGTCGGTCTGCTTCCACCCGGGCTCCGCCGGCGACGACACTCCGGCGAATGCCGCCAAGCGGATCGCGCTGGCGATCACGACGGCGCTGCGCGCGGTGAAATCCGACACGCGGCTGCTGGTGGAGAACACAGCGGGGGCCGGAAGGACCATGGGACGGACCGCCGCGGAAGTGGGGGAAATCCTGTCGCACGTTCCGAAATCACTCCGCGCGCGCACCGGATACGGCCTGGACACGTGTCATTTATTCTCCTCCGGTTACGACATCCGCCGGTCACGCGCGGCCTTCACGGGCATCCTGGACGAGTTCGAGGAAGCCACCGGCGAGCCGGCTTCTTTCTTCCATCTCAACGACAGCGCGGGAGAGCTGGGATCGAACCGCGACAGGCACGTTCTCATAGGGGAAGGCGAGATCGGAAAGGACCCGTTCAAGTGGCTGCTCGCGGACGCCAGGTCGGCCGGAATCCCCCTGGTGCTCGAGACGCCGCAGCAGAACTACGACGTGGTCGACGACGACGATTCGCCCGATCCCTACGACCTGCGAATGATGAAATTGCTTTCCTCTCTATAGCGGTTCCCTATTGCGCCCACGCTCCTGCGATTTACTTTGCTCCGCGGCAGGATGTTGATTGAGTTGCAGGTCCGTACTGTCATCCCACTCAGGAGAAGCGATGGCAACAAAGAAGAAGAGCTCGGCTCGGAAAAAGTCGTCCTCGTCGAAGAGAAAGACCGCCAAGCGCGGAACGGCCAGGAAGAAGTCGGCCACGAAGTCACGCGCCAAGCCGAAGAAGGCGAAGCGCAAGGGCGGTGGACGCGCGAACGCCGCGTTCATGAAGCCGATGCAGCCGAGCGGCTCGCTCAGCGCCGTCGTTGGCAGCAACCCGCTGCCGCGCACCGAGATCACCAAGCGCCTCTGGGCCTACATCAAGCGCAGGGGCCTGCAGGACAGCAAAAATCGCCGCATGATCAACGCGGACGATGCGCTGCGCCCGGTGTTCGGCGGGAAGCGTCAGGTCTCGATGTTCGAGATGACGAAGCTCGTCAACAAGCATCTCAGCTGATCTAGCTGTCGTTGCCAGCCGCACCCAAAAAGGGGCGCGCCACTAAGGCGCGCCCCTTGTCACAGTCGGGCTCGACGAAGCCTGGACGGAAGGGCGGAGCGCTATGGCGCAACGTCCGTGCGATAGCGCTGCCGCTCGCCCTGTTCCTCCTCATCAGGACGTTCCTGCTCGAGGCGTACCGCATCCCGTCGGGGAGCATGATTCCGGCGCTGCTCGTCGGCGATTGGCTGTTCGTCAACAAGCTGCGGTACGGGCCGCATATCCCATTCACGGACTCGCGGCTTCCCGGGTACGGGGACCCTCGCCGCGGCGACGTGGTGGTGTTCATGTCCCCGCCGCAAACCGATCAGCCGCACGACCTGACGCCGACGCTCGTGAAAAGGGCCGTCGCGACGGGCGGCGATACGATCCACATGCGGCAGGGGGTGCTGTATCTCAACGGCATCGCCCAGCGGCAGGGGTATGGCGTCGCCGCGAGCGACGCGTACGATTCCGTGGACGAACTGTTCGATTGGCAGAAGCCGGCCGGGTTGAAGGCGTCGCGGTTCGGCGCAGCGCCGGCGCAGCCCTCGCACGACAATTGGGGGCCGCTGGTGGTTCCACCCGATCACATGTTCATGATGGGCGACAATCGCTACAACTCGAAGGACAGCCGCTACTGGGGATTCGTCCCGCGGGACAACGTCCGCGGCAGGCCCATGTTTGTTTACTACTCGTACAACGCGGACGACAGTGATCGTCCGATGCCTTTCATCACCGACATCCGGTGGGCCAGGCTGGGGCACTGGATTCGATAGAATCCCCGGGAGCGCAGTATGGTGACGCGCTGGTGACGATTCACGGCATGCGCAGGAGCGATCGCGGACTGCGCGGCGCGCAGTCGTCATGCATCGCCTCGATAGCCATCCTGACAGTCGCGGGAGCCATCGGCTACGATGGCGTCGTCCTGGGAGGCGTGCTCCTGTCGATCTGCTTTCTGACAGGGATCGCGGCTTACGTGAGCGCGTTTGGCGAGCTGTCTGCGCAGCAGCGCGATCTCTTCCAATGGATTGCCACCGGCGCGGCGCTCGGCGCCGCGGCAAAGGTCTCCTGGACGCTGCATTTCATCTCCAACGGAGTCCGGCCGCCGTTCCCGGCCCTCGCGGATTATCTGCTGCTCGGGGCGGAGCTCGCCGTCGTAGCGGGCTTTCTCCGGCTGCTGTACGTGAGCCGCGCGGGCGTGAAGCTCGAGGCCTTTGCCGACCTCATTCTCATCGCCGTGGCCGCGGGTGTGATAATGCTCCCCCTGGGCACGTCGCACCTCGGCAACGCCCTGGAAAGTCTCGGCGCGGAGGGGAAAGTCGTCGGGGGTCTCTCGCTCGCGTCCGCCGCCGCCAGCTTGGTGCTGCTGGCGCTGCTGATCACGTGGCGCGGAGAAGAGCTGTCCCGGCGCGCAATGCTCGGCCTGGCCGTGGGCACCGTCGCCACCGCCGTGTTCGCCGCGTGGGCGGCGCAGCTCGCCCTCAGCGGTTCGCGGCCGTTGCACATCCCGATGGACGTGCTCGCGTGTGCGGCGATCTTCGGCTTCGTGTCGGCACTCGACGTCCGCAGGTCACTGCCGACTCTCGAGCTCAAGGTTGCTGAGCGGACCGCAGCGCTGAGCGGGACCGTCGAAGAGCTGAAGGGCGTGATCACCGAGGAGCGCGCGATGCGGGCGCAGATCATCGAGCGCGAGCGCCTGGCCTCGATCGGATCCATCGTCGGCGGCGTCGCCCACGAGATCAACAACCCGCTGAGCAGCATCAGCGCGTTCGCGCAGCTGCTGTTGGCCGAGGAGGATCTCCCTCCGTCCCAGCGCGAGTCGCTCGAGGCCATCTACGCCGAAGCCATGCGCGCGGCCAACGTGATCAAGGACCTCCGCGCATTCGCGCGCAGGAGCGCGTCCGAGAGCCGCGCGGTCGATCTCAACGAGATCATCGGCCGTACCGTGCGGCTACGGAGCTACCAGGTGGACTCCGGCAGCGTGCGGGTGACGACGGAGCTCGATCCCGATCTTCCCATGGTGACCGGCGACCCACAGCAGCTGCAGCAGGTCGTGGTCAACCTGATGTCCAACGCGATCGGCTCGATGAAGGGGGAGGGCGACCTGTTGATCGCCACGTGCGCGCAGCGGGACACGGAGAGCAAGCGCGTGCTCGTCGAATTCACGGACACCGGTCCCGGAATCCCGGAGGCGCTGAGAGACAGGATCTTCGATCCTTTTCTCGCGCAGCAGGGTATCGCGGAGGGTGTGGGAATGGGGCTGAGCGTGAGCTACGGCATTGTGACCGCGCACGGCGGGTCCCTCCGCCTGGCGGACGGGTCGCCGGGGAAGACCAAGTTCGTGGTGGAGCTGCCGGCGGCGCGCTGGCAGCTGGCGGGGGACGGCGCGCACGCGTCGGAGCAGAACGGATCCGCGGCGCGCGTGCCGCGCGCGGCGCCAACATCGTCTTAAGACATGGTCTATTTCCCCAAGCAGACCGAGCCGTACCAGCGCCGCATCTCGGATGAAGAATGGGATGGTCACGGTCCGAGCTCGTTTCGGAAGCTGGCTTTCTCCACGGTGGAGATGGCGGTCATCACCGGGCTGCTCATCCGGGTATTCCGCGCTTTCCTCCTGACCAACGCGCGTAACGACCAGCCGCTCCTGCTCGGCGCTGGTTTCCTGATCGGGGCGGTGTTCCTGTTCGCGATGGTGACGCTCCATCTCGGGAACTTCCCGTTGCGGCACTGGGTGTGGCGAGCTCCGGTCTTCGCGCTGCTCGTGGCCGCGACGGAGATGGCCGTGAGTGCCGGGTTGATCGCGCTCGGGCGCGAGCCGCTGGGGACGGCCCGCGCGAGGTTTGCGGACTGGCCCGCGATGGCGCTGGATGTAGCGCTATTGCGCCTGGTCGCGACGTCGGCGTACGCGCTGGCGCTCGCGGTGATCGTGCAGTGGACGCGGACGCACTCGCTGAAGAAAGCTCATCGCCTGTAGCTGGCCGCCTAAGAGTTTCCATCTACCCGCGACTAGGTTGGCATCTGGTGCGGGACTCAAAGACTCTTGACTGGAACCTCCGGCCGCCATAACGATGGCGCGTGCAAACAATTGTGTTGCATCCCACATGCGAGGTTCTTATGGACTGGGTGGAGAGTTACGGGAGACGGTGGGGGGGGAATGGCTCGCCGCGGCCGCAACCGGTTGGGGGTGGAAGCACCACCGGATTCCGGATCGGGAGAGTTCAAGGAGTAACTGCCCTTCTCGCGGTAGCCATCGGCGCACTGGCGTGTTCGGACGCCAGGGTTGCGCTCGGGCCAGGCGACCCGGAAAGGGTTGCGCCCGGCTCGATCCGGCCTACCGTCGCTGGTTTCGCGTGCGGGGTGACGTATACCGTCATTACCCAGACGAACGACGCCGAGCTGGCGGCTTACGAGGTGGAGACGCTGACCGACACCGCCAGCGTGTGCGAGACGTGGACCGGGAGCGATTACAACGTCGAGGTGACCCAGATCGGGAGCTCCGAGCCCGCGTCCGATTTCTCGGAGGATATCAAGACCGCCGTCTACCAGAATGGGACGACGAGCGCGTATGACAATTTGGGCGGGTTCGCCGAGTCGCAGCCCGATGTTGGTCCCACGGGGTTCGAGTTCGTGGCGGCCACGGCGGAGGAGAAGCAGGCTTCGTACAACGACCCCTACTACGGGGTCATGGCGAGCTCGGACCCGGCGTGCGCGGTGCCTCCTTGCGCGCTGCAGAATTCGGCACCGAGCCATGCGGCCGGTGTGGGAATCGGTCCGGAACTTCGACGCCCGGCGCTTAAGGCTCTGCTCAAGGGCAAGGCCGAGCTTGGGCTGTCACCGGAGGGGTATCGCCGCTTCCGTCAGCTCTCTCCGAACGGCGACGAAGTCACGATTTCCGTGGATCCCGTTACCGAACTGATACGACGGCAGGAGATCAGGAATGCTCGGGGAAGAATCGTGGCGGAGCTCAACTGGTCGAGGGTTCGCGAGAAATACGTGCGGGATCGCATGGACGTCGTGAGCGAGGAAGTCCTCAACGGGCGGACGTTGGTGAGCCGGACGACGGTGCTGCTGACCGATATGAAATGGGATCCGACGCTCGTGAAGTAACCACCGCGACAGCAAATCCCCCTTCTCGGAGACCCATTTTATGTTTCGTCCCTTGATGGTCGTGCTGTTCGCGGTCCTGGCGTTGCCTGTCGGCGCTTCCGCGCAGCTCACTTACTCGCACACGACTCTCGTACACGGCTTTAACGACGATTCCGTCCGATTCGTCAGGCCCAACACCTCCGGACTTCTCGGCCGGGACATGAATCTCAAGCAGGTCCAGACTCCGAGCTTGGGGGGCTATCTGAGTATCGACGACCAGGCCGCCAACCTGCGCCCGCGTCTGTTCGGATCGCACGTTCTTGCCGGATTAAGCATGGGCGGTCTTACGAGCCGCGCTGCCTACTTCGGACCCCCCATCAGTGCCAACGTCTCCGCGATCATTACCATCGCGACCCCGCATCAAGGCGCGCCGATCGCCGACAACGCCAGCCGCACGACGGGATACTTGGTCAGCATCGTCGTGGATTTCTTTGACAGCGTCATTCGGATCTTCAATAAGCCTACTCCGGGAAATATCCTGAACGCGGTCGCCGTCGGATTGATCCACGGGATAGCCAGAGAAGTCCTAACGGATGTAGTCAAGGTGCATATTGACGCGCAGCTCGGCGTCAGGAGCGACGGGCTTCGTGACATCAGGGTTGGTTCGCCCACGGTTTCCCGGCTTAATGGCCAGATCGACGCCTTGCCGCACGCCAACGTGTACGGGACGATCGGCCGCAGGAACGCGGCTTTCCGGCTCGGATTCTCCGCGCTGTACAATGACGCTGGCTTCGAGCCTTTCGTCAGGAAGAAGAACCGAGTCAAGAGCGTGGTCAAGGCGTGCCGGCAGATCGCCTGGAACATCATCGTTCGGCTCGAGGTGGGCCGCGTGTGCAACCAGATCGACAACGCTCTGGGCAGCATCGACGGCCGCTGGGCGGCGTGGACGATGGGTGCGGAGGCGCGGATTCCCAGTGCGACGTTCGACGGGCTGATTCCGACGTCGAGGTCGCGGTATCCGGGCACTTCGCTCTCCGACCCGGTGATCAATTTCCCAGCGCCGCAGGCAAATCACATGAACATTCAGTACAAGCGGGAGGGCACCGACGCTATTGTCGGGGCGATGGCCCAAGTCGGGATGGAACGTGCCACTCCGCCGCCAGGAGGTGGCGGAGGAGACCCGCCGCCCAATCCGTGTCCGCCGCCTCAGCTAGAGTGCTAAGGCGCTGAGGCTAGGGCCGGTGCGGCGTATAACACATGTACCGGGAGGGGCAGACCGGCGGGGGGGGAACAGGCTGGGAGGTGGGGCGGCCAGTTTTGTTGGCGCCAGAGGCCCCCAGGAAC
>JBPCPS010000162.1:0-3099 GCA_050998915.1 Gemmatimonadaceae bacterium | reverse complement strand
ACGTCCGGGATTCCGCAGGGAACGATGAGATCAAAGTAGGAGAGGTCGGTCGTGACGTTGAGCGCGAAGCCGTGCCACGTTACCCAGTCACGCGCGTGGACGCCGATGGACGCGATCTTCTTTCCGCCGGTCCACACGCCGGTGTAGCCGGTACTGCGCCCAGCGGCGATTCCAAGCGCCTCCAGTGTGTCTATCAGCGCCTGCTCGACGGTGCGCAGATACCAGTGTAGGTCCTGCTTATGCCGCTTGAGGTCGATGATCGGGTAGCCAACCAGCTGCCCCGGACCGTGAAAGGTGACGTCGCCTCCGCGCTCGACCTCGAACAGCTCGACGCCCCGCGCCTTCAGTAACTCAGGGGATGCGGTGAGGTTGGCGTCCTTGGTGGAGCGGCCAAGAGTGACCACCGCCGGGTGCTCCATGAGGAGCAGGACATCTTCCGCGATCTCTCCCGAAATCCGGCGCGCGGCAACCGAGCGCTGCAGATCGAGTGCTTCGGCGTACGGTATGGTGCCGAGGTCGGCGACCCACAGCTCAGGCGTGAATCACCCTGCCGAGTGAATCCAGCGCCGCTTCGGCGACGGCCTCCGCCAGCGTCGGATGCGCGTGGATGGCGAGATCCACCTCTTCCACCGTGAACTCGTTCTCGCGTGCGACAGCAAGCTCGTGAATCAGCTCCGTCGCGTGTGCGCCGATGATGTGCGCGCCGAGAATCTCTCCGTACTTCGCGTCCCGGATGATCTTGACGAAGCCGTCGGTCTCTCCCGACGTGCGCGCGCGGCCGTTGGCGGAGAAGGGAAAGCGGCCGACCTTGTAGTCCAGCTTCTTCTCCTTGCACTGCTGCTCGGTGAGCCCGATCGAGGCGACTTCCGGATGGCAGTACGTCGCGTTCGGGATGTTATCGTAATTGATCCCGTGCGTCTTCTTCCCCGCGAGGACCTCGGCGAGCACCACTCCCTCGCGCGATCCCTTGTGCGCGAGCATCGGCGGCCCGGCCACGTCGCCGATGGCGTAGATACCCTTGACGCTCGTTTCCATCCGCGCGTTGACCTTAACGAAGCCCTTGTCGGACAGTTGCACGCCGGCCTCCTTGAGACCGATCTCGTCGATGTTCGGCGCACGGCCCGCCGCGACGAGGACCTTCTCGACGTCGAGCTCTTGGCTTTTGCCGCCGGCCTCGACGGTCATCTTCACCGAGCTCTTGCCGATCTTTACGCTGGAGATCTTGGCGCCGGTGATCACGTCGATCTTGCGTTTCCTGAAGGCCTTGGTGAGCTCCGCCGAGCAGTCCGAGTCCTCGAGGGGCAGGATCACAGGCGCGACGTCGATGAGAGTGACCGCCGTTCCAAAGGCGTTGAACACGTCGGCGAACTCGCAGCCCACGGCGCCGGCGCCGACGATGGCCATCGTTTTCGGAGCCTGCTCCAGAATCAGGGCCTCGTCGGACGAGATGACAGTCGTTTTGTTCAGCTCGAGCCCGGCCTGCGGAAGACCCTTCACTCGCGATCCGGTGGATACGACGATCCCTTTCCTCGCTTCGTGCTTTTCCTCTTTGCCGTCGGCGGTCTTCACGGAGACCCCGTTCTTCCCGGTCAGCCTGGCCGTGCCCTTGATGTGCGTGACCTTGTTCTTCTTGAACAGAAATTCCACGCCCTTCGAGTTCTGGCTGCTGACGGCGCGCGAGCGCTTCATCGCGATCGAGTAATCAAACTTCACCTCGCCGACCTGCACTCCGAACTCGCCGGCGTGTCGCACGCGGTTGGCGAGCGCGGCGGCCTCCAGCAGCGCCTTGGCTGGAATGCATCCCCACAGCACGCACGTTCCGCCGAGCGCTTCGCGCTCGATCACGGCGACGGACAACCCGAGCTGCGCGCAGCGGATGGCGCCTACATATCCGGCTGGCCCGCCGCCGATGAAGATCACGTCGAAAGATGACATAGCTATTGGCTGTTGGCTGTTGGCTATTGGCTAGTAAACTAGCATCAAGGGGTTCTCGATCAGGCGCCGAAGAGTCTGCAGGAACTTCGCACCTGTGGCGCCGTCGATGACACGGTGGTCGCAGCTCAGCGTGACGTTCATCCGCTTGCGCACCGCCGGCGCCCCGTCGACGGCCACAACGCGCTCTTCCACGCCGCCAACGGCGAGGATCGCGGCCTCGGGCGGATTGATGATCGCGGTGAAGTGATCTATGCCGAACATGCCCAGGTTCGAGACCGAAAAAGTCGCGCCTGTGTACTCGTCGGGCTTGAGCTTCCGGTCCCGCGCGCGCTTCGCGAGTTCGCGCGACTCGCGCGAGATGTCGGCGAGCCCCTTCGTATCGGCGTCGAAGATCACCGGAGTGATGAGCCCGTCCTCGACCGCAACGGCCATGCCGATGTGAACGCGGTTGAAGTACCGCATCTTGTCGCCCAGCCAGTGGGCGTTCACTTCCGGGTGCTGCTGCAGCGCCGTCGCGACCGCCTTCAGCACGATGTCGTTGAAGGAGACCTTGTACTCCGGCCCGAGCTCGGTCATCGAGTCGCGCATTTCGGCTACGCGCTCCACGTCGAGCTCCGCGGTGAGGTAGAACGTCGGGACGGGGCCGATCGATTCCGCGAGGCGGCGGGCGATGGTCTTCCGGATCTGCGTGAGCGGAATATCCTGATAGTCACCATCAGTCGAGATCCGCCTCGCCGCGACGGGTGCAGCGGGGGTTGCGGCCTGCGCCGACGCGCCCTTGGGACGGGCCGCGGCTTGCTCTATGTCCTTCTTCACGATCCGGCCGCCGGGGCCGGAGCCCTGAACCGTTCCCAGCTCGACGCCGCGCTCCGACGCCAGCTTGCGCGCGAGCGGCGACGACCGGACGCGGTCGCCTGGCTCGGTGCCTGTGCCGAGAGCTACCCCCTGCGACCCCGTGGAGGTTCGATCCGCGCCCCTCCGGTCTCGCTCCTGCGGCGGCGTGGATGCTTCTCCCTGCGATTGTGCCGCATCGTCCGGGACGGAGGTCCGGGCGTCGCGCGGCCGCTCCTGCGGGGGCGGCGGGGGCGGCGGGGGCGGCGCGGGACTCGCCGGGGCAGCGCTCTCCTGCACGGGTTGTTCAGTCGCGCCTGCAGTCCCTTCCTG
>JBPCPS010000138.1:0-28923 GCA_050998915.1 Gemmatimonadaceae bacterium | reverse complement strand
CCGTATGTGGTAAAGCAGGGTGGTACGCTGTCTACCACTGGGCAGATCTCGCTGCGACGGTACTGGGCCGGCCGGTATGACTATGTGGGGATGTACGTGTCGGCTACGCGCGGGACGGATCCAACCGTAGATGATCCGTCGAGGATCGGTCGCGGCCCGGACCTGACAAGCTTTTCCGCGCGGGCCGAGCGCCTGCGCCCGCTTCGGAACGGCCGCCTGCGCCTCGGCTACGGCCTCGGCGTGGAGAGCGAAGAGTTTGCACAGTCCCAGCGGCGGGTGCACGTCCTCGCGACTTTCCGCTTGGAGCGGCTGCTGCGGTGAACGATGGTAGCGATGCCTAAAAAGCCGGGCGAGAGACGCGCCAACACCGCCGTTGAGCGGCGCGCCACGCCGAACCCCACTTCCACCAAAGAATCCTGGTTTCGGGACGAAGTCATCGTCGTGGATGATGACCAGGCGCTCTCGGACATGATTGCATACGCCCTGGAGTCTACCGGACGGCTGGTCACGGTTTACTACGACGGAGTCGAAGCGCTGCGGCAGCTGGTGCTTCTTCCGGATTTGGGAACGCGGCGCGTCGTGCTCTTATCCATCGATCTTGCGGGAATCGACGGGCACACGCTTCACGAACGTCTGCAGGCGCTCCGGCCGGGGGTGTTTCTCGTCGTGTTCATGAGCGCGCGGGCGAGCGAAGCGGACCAGGTCAGGGCGCTGCGTGGCGGCGCAGTCGATTATCTGGTGAAGCCCGTGAGCATCCGCATCTTGATCGAGAAGATCGACGCTTGGCTGTCACTGAGCCGCGGCTGATCGGTGACGCGGCTCGTCGTGCTCGGTCTCATCGCGGCGCTGCAACTCTCGTTCATCATCTTCACGCTGGTTCTGCTGTTCGTGACTCGCCTTCGCGGCAGTCGCTGGAAAGCGAGGGGCTACGACGCGGAGCGATCGCTGGCCGGTCCATTGCGGCGGATCATGCTGGGCGAGGACCGCGGGGAAGAACTCGCTGAGGCCCTGGGTCAGCTCCGGCCCGATGTGGCTGTTCGTGAGTTCCTGGCCATCGGGGGCGCGAGACTTTCACCGGAGCAGCGCCGCAGCCTCGCGTTGCTGGTGAGGCCCGCCGGTTGGATCGAACAGACCCTGAGCCAGGCGGCGTCGGGAAAGTGGTGGAAGCGAATGGAGGCTGCACGCCTCTCCTCGATGGTGTGCGATGAGCGCGACGAAAGAATGGTCGCGCGACTCGTAACGGATCCGCATGCCGCGGTGGCGAGCGCCGCTACCGTGGCAATAGCGGGATGCGCCAGCCGGCTGCTGGTGGAAAGCGTTGTGCGCGGCCTCGCCGACCGTCCGTTATCTATCCGCCTGCAGCAGTGCAACGCGCTTCGGAGTCATGCCGACTTCACCACTACCATCGTCGTGGACCTTCTCTCGCGACCCGCGTCCGCGCCAGAGTTGCGCGCATGGGTGCAGCTCGTCGAAGTGCTTGCGACTCCGGATGCATTGGCCGCCGTCGTACCGCTCGCTTCGCATCCGGACGTTGAGATTCGCACGAGCACGGCGCGTGCCCTCAGGTCGTGCTTCTCGCCCGAGGGCGCGGAGGCGGTTACGCGATTGCTGCGGGACGAAGACTGGCGCGTACGCGCAGCCGCAGCGCGAGCGGTCGGAGCCCTCAACGTAAAAAACGCGATACCATTGCTGAGCGAGTGCATGGGCGACGAAGCATGGTGGGTAAGGTTTCGCGCGGGGCTGGCGCTCGCCGACCTCTCGCAGGAGGGGAGAGCAGCGCTCGACAGAATCCGGAACTCCCCCGACCCCTTCGCGCGCGACATGGCGACTCTCATCGGAGGGCTGTCGGACGGGGGCCGCCTGGAACTCACATCGGTTTGATGGATACTGAGCAACTCCGTCTCGGCACGATGGCCGCTCTGCTCTGGATCGACAACGGGATCGTCGTGTACTTCCTGATCCTCAATTCATTTTACGCGCTGTTGCTCCTGCTCGCGGTCCCGGAATTGATGGAGCACTGGCGCATTTCGGACGATGAGAACCTGGGGTTGCTGCGTGGCGCGGATGTCATTCCGCCCATCTCCGTCCTCGTGCCGGCGTACAACGAAGAGTCAACGATCGTCGCCAGCGTGCTTTCATTTCTCACGCTGGAGTATCCCAATCATGAAGTGGTCGTCGTGAACGATGGGTCCACCGATGGCACGATGGCCGCTCTGATCGCCGCCTACGAACTGTACGAGGCGCCCGCGGCCTACCCGGACGTAGTGCCTACCGCGCGGGTCAATGCGTACTACCGATCCGCTGCATATTCGAAGCTCAGCTGTGTCGACAAGGACAATGGAGGGAAGGGGGACTCGCTCAACGCGGCCGTCAACGCTGCGCGATTCAGCTACGTCCTCGCCGTAGACGCGGATACGCTGGTGGAGAGGGACGCCCTGCTGCGGCTCACGCGCCCATTTCTCCTTGGCGAGCCGGTCGCCGCGGTGGGTGGGACGGTTCGCGTCGTCAACGGCTCCACGGTGCTGCACGGCACCGTAACGAAAGCGCGTGTAGACGGGCGGTGGTTGCCCGGCATTCAGACGGTCGAATACCTGCGCGCCTTCCTTTTCGGCCGACTGGGATGGAATCGCCTCGGCGGAAGCCTGATCATCTCCGGCGCATTCGGAATGTTCAAGCAGGAACACCTGCAGGCGATCGGCGGGTACGATACGGGCAGCGTGACGGAGGACATGGATGTCGTGCTCCGACTGCACAGATACCTCCGCGTGACGGGCTCGCAGGACACGCTTCAGTTCATTCCTGATCCGGTCGCGTGGACCGAAGTCCCCGTCACGTTGAGCGGTCTCGGCCGCCAGCGCGAGCGGTGGCACCGCGGACTGATAGCAACCCTGGTGACCCACCGCTCAGTTTGCTTCAATCCAAAGTACGGCCGGTTGGGTTTCATAGCCTTTCCGTTCTTTCTGTTCGGCGAGGCGCTCGCGCCCCTGATTGAACTCGCCGGATATGCCGCATTCGGGGTGAGCCTCTATCTGGGGGTTGCCGACGCTAGCTTCGCAATGCTCTTCCTCACCGTTTCTGTCGGCTTTGGCTTCCTGCTGTCCCTTTGGGCTACGGTGCTCGAAGAGGTGAGCTTCCGCCGGTACTCCGCGCTTCGTGATCTCCTCCTGCTTATTTGGTTCGCGGTGATCGAGGCGTTCGGGTATCGCCAGATCACTCTCTGGTTCCGGGTGCAGGCTTTCTGGAAGTATTTCCGGCGGGATCGTCGCTGGGGCGCGATGGACAGGGAGGGATTCGATACCGCCATGTATCGAGCGCCCTGAAACCGGGCCGGGAAGCTCGCGCGCAATGTTCCAGTTGACTACCCTTCACCATCACGCGGTATTTAGAGCATGGACAAGAAAGCAATCGAAGCACTGGCCAGAAAAAATGCCGCCAAGGCGGCGAATTCGTCCGGCCGGAAAGGGTTCGGCAAGAAGTACGACGCCAATCTCAAGGACGAGCCCACCGATCAGGCCACGCTCAAGGAGCGGCAGGACAACGAGCGGTTTTTCAAGGAGATGCGCAAGCGGGAGTTCTAGCTTGACGCCGGAGCAACTGGCTCGTTCCGGTGTACTGGACTGGTCGTGCCGAACCGTTTACCCTCGCCTGGAAATCCTTCAATGAAAATGTCGATTCGTCCGTCGCTTGCTTTCGTATTGGCCGGCCTCCTCGCGGCGCCCGCTCTCAGAGCGCAGGATCCGCCGCGGCCGGTGGTGTTGAGCTTCGAGCAGCCCGCGGGCGCCAGACTCGTCACAGGAATCGCGACCATCAATCCATTCGCGATCATCTTCGGCGGTTTCAATGGTGACGTCGAGATCAACGTCGGCACGGGAACGACGGCTGCCGTGAGCGCTACGTATTTCACCGACGACGATGTCGACTACAAGTCAGTCGATTTCACGTTCCGATACTACCCGGGTGAGATAAATCCCAGAGGATTCTCGGTCGGCGCGAGCCTCGGCTATCTCGATCAGGGCCGAGACCGAGACGTTGTTGGCGAGCCGTCGGAAGGGAAAGGGCTGGCCATCGGATTCATCGGGGGCTACAACTGGCTGCTGGGGAAGAGCGAGCGCCTGGCGATCGCGACGGGGCTGGGAGCCAAGCGGCTGTTCGTGAGTAAGGACAAGTATCCGGACGCCCAGGTCGCGGCCATAACCGGCCGGCTCGGGGTCGGACTGTCGTTCTAACGCGCGACCGTCAACGGGGAACGAAGCAGCGCCACGCGCCGCCTTTTTACGGAATCGTGAAGCTCGCTTCGGCGAGGGTCGTGTCCCAACCAAGTCTGATGATCCCGCCGGCTCCGTCGGATACAAGGGTTATGGTGAAGACCTCCACAACCTCGCTCGATTCGCGCACGCGCATGGGGACTCGAGCGATGACCATCGCCGGGTTGACGGCGCTGGTTCCCCATTGCCCGGTCTGGCGGCTCACCAGCAGAGTCCAGCTTCCGGGCGCCGGAATCGTGTGCAGCGTGTACGTGCCAGCTGGAACAAGGGCTTCGCCGAATTTCACGTCGTGGGTGGTCGTGAAATGGGTGGCGAGGTTGGCGCCCGTGCGCCACAGCTGATTCCAGGGCACGACGTTCCCGAAGATCGTCCGGCCACACTTGGTCGGACGTCCGTAATCGACCGTTAGGCGCGCGCCAGCGAGCTCGGCGCGCGCGGTGTCGCGCGCGGACAGGCTTCCTACTACGCCGGCCGCGCGCTCCCGCTCGGCGAACGCGCGGGACACGGAGTCGATGTCGATCCAATCGATCCGTGTCCCGATGTAGCCGAGCGAGGAGCCGGTGCCGTCGAGTGCCATGGTCCTTCCTTCGGGGCCGAGGATTACTCGCATCGTTCCCGCGAACTGGCTCCAGATAGTCACGGTGTCCGGCGCTACGCGCTTCATCACCAGGCGATCCGAGCCCAGCCGCCCGGTCATCGTGCCAAGAACGGAATCACCCGGGACACGCGGTGCGCGCTCGGCCAGCAGGAGGTAATTCGGAAACCAGAAGCTGCCTGGGAGGGAGATTATGAGATCGCCACGGCCGGGGAACCGCAGAATTTGCTTCGCAGCTCCGATGCCGAGGGTATACACGGTGGAGTCGGCCGTAAAGCTCACGGTGGCGCTGTCCCGCGCGTTTCCGGAGCGCGGGTTGGTCGGGTCGAAGATCGCGACGGCGATCGAGGACAGCGTCCCGTCAGGGTTCAGCCCGGCGTCGAGCGTGCGGAACGCGACGGACGGCGCACGCAATACCGACTCCACGTAGATGCGTCGCGGAGTCCGCTCGAACCGCTCGACGAACAGCGTGTCGGGGCCGAGTCGCAGGAGCAGCACACCTCGGTCCGTCGCCTGCGCGAGCTGCTGCTGCGCCGAGGTGCACGCGGCAGCGACCACGGCCGCTGCAAATGCCGGGATAATCACCGCGATCTTTCGACACAGGCGTTTCATGGCGTCCGCCTTGCAGTCAGGGCTGGGGTATTGCGAATGGATGAGCGTGGTCATGTCGCGCGCTTCATCCTGAAACTAAAACAAAATCGAGGATCATACATCATGCGTCGCATGGGAAGTGAATTCCGGGTGCCGGTCATCGTGGCGATCCTTGCGTCCGCCGGCTGTGCCGCGCAAAACTCGGCTGCGGATCAATCGGGGGGTGCGATGCAGCCGGCGCCCGTCGTAGCGGGCACGGCGGCTCCAGCGTGCGGCAACGCCGGGCTTACGCTTCCACCCGGATTTTGCGCGACGGTCTTTGCCGATTCGATCGGCGCCGCCAGGCACCTGGTGGTCGCTTCGAACGGCGACGTGTTCGTGGCGATGCAGCGGGCGCGGCCGAACTCCGCGGTGGCGGGGATCGCTCCCGGCATCATGGGACTGCGCGATACGAACCGTGATGGCGTGGCTGATCTGAGGCAGCGCTTCGGCGCGGCGGGAAACACCGGCATCGCGCTGCACGGTGATTACCTCTACGTCGACGTCGGGACCGCGATCATCCGGTACCCGAAGCCCGCCAGCGCGCTGACGCCCACGGGATCGCCCGACACGGTGGTGAAGGGCATTCCGTACATGCCTGGGCACTCGTCCCGAAACTTCGTCATCGCCGGCGACGGCTCGATGTACGTGAACGTCGGCTCACAGACCAACGCCTGTCAGGTGCGCGACCGGCAGGCCGCGTCGCCGGGGATCGATCCCTGCACGGAGCTCGAACGGCGCGCCGGGATCTGGCGCTTCGACGCGAATCGGCTCGGGCAGGAGTTCACGCCCGCGGCGAGGTACGCGACGGGCATTCGCAACGCGACGGGACTGGCGATCAATCCCGGCGACGGGGCGCTGTACGCCGCGAGTCACGGGCGCGACAATCTCTCCTCCAACTGGCCGGCGCTGTTCACGGAGCAGCAGAACGCCGAGACGCCGGCCGAGGAGCTATTGCGCGTGACCAGCGGCGACGATTTCGGCTGGCCCTACTGCTACTGGGACAGTCAGAAGGGAATGCGAGTGTTGGCGCCCGAATACGGCGGTAACGGGACAACGGTCGGCTTGTGCGCCAGCAAGAAACGGAACGTTTCGGCGATGCCGGCGCACTGGGCGCCCAACGCGCTGATGTTTTACCACGGCTCGATGTTCCCGGCCAGGTATCGCGGCGGCGCCTTCGTTGCTTTTCATGGCTCGTGGAACCGCGCACCACTGCCGCAGGGCGGCTACAACATCGTGTTCCTTCCGTTCACCAACAACACGAGTAACGGCGTGTGGGAGGTTTTCGCCGCCGGCTTCGTTCCGACGAACGTGCAGCCGAACACCGCGCCCCACCGTCCGAGCGGACTCGCTCAGGGGTCTGACGGGGCGTTGTACGTGACGGACGACGTCGGCGGGCGTGTGTGGAGGATTACGTACGGGCGGTAATTTGGTGATTGGTGATTGGTGATTGGTGATTGGTGATTGGTGATTGGTGACTGCCGACCTGTGACCTGAGCAGTCCACTAATCACTAGTCACCAGTCACTAGTCACCCATCGCCTTGATCACCACCCGCTTCGCCCGCTGGCCATCCCACTCGCCGTAGAAAACGCGCTGCCAAGGGCCGAAGTCGAGCTCACCGTTGGTCACCGGCACGATGACCTCGTGGCCGATAGTGAGCGAGCGCAGATGGGCGGCCGCGTTGTCTTCGCCCGTCCCGCTGTTGTGTTTGTAGGCGTCGGGATCCCACGGGGCGATGCGCTCCTCGAGCCACCTCAAGATGTCCTGCCACAATCCCGGCTCGTGATCGTTGACGAACACAGAGGCCGAGATGTGCATGGCCGAGACGAGCACCATTCCCTCGGTGAGGCCGGCCTTCGCGCGGCACTCCTCAACGAGGTCGGTGATGTCGATGATCTCCTGCCGCTTTTTCGTGTTGAAGGTGTGATAGGTCGTGTGCGTCTTCATTGCGATCTGGCTGGTGGCTGGTGGCTGTTGGCTATTGGCTGTTGGCTATTGTCTGTTGGCGCCGGTGGACGACAGAGCGTTGTGCTTGCGGAGGATTTCCAGCGTGCGATCGAGAGGCAGCGGCTCCACGGTCGTGCCGCGATATCGCACCGACGTCGCGCGGAACAGGGAATTGTAGATCGCTTCCTCGGTGGCCTCGACGACTGCCTGGTACACCGGTGAGAGTCGGTCTTGCCGCAGTGCCGTGATCGTGGCTACTGGCGACGGCTCGCGGCCGTCGGTGGGAACGACATTCGGCCGCCGCAACGATGGCGCGGTCGAAAAGGCGATGATGAAATCGCCCGATCCAAACGATGAGAACGATCCCGTGCGCGACAGTCCCAGCGTCGCGCGGCGCGCGAGACCTTCGAGTGCGAACGCGTCGAGCGGTGCGTCGGTGGCGATGACGACGATGATCGAGCCGCGGCCGTCGGCGTCGCCCGCGCCGCGCTCCAGCCGGTCGGCGAACGAATACCTGCCGAGCTCGCGGCCGACGGGCGCGCCGTTGATCGTCAATATTCCGCCGAAGTTCGCCTGCACCAGCACGCCGACCGTGTAATCTCCGATCCCCAGTGCGCCCGGGATGCGGCGCGAGCTCGTGCCGATTCCGCCTTTCCATCCGAACGCGACGGTCCCGGTCCCCGCGCCGACGCTCCCTTCGTCCACGACGCCGGCGCGCGCGCGCGCCAGCACCGACTCGACGTGCTCGGACCTGATCGGGCGCGAGCGAATGTCGTTCAGCCGTCCATCGTTGGTCTCTGCGACGACGGGATTGATGGACCGCACGGTCTCCATTCCCGGCTGCGAGAGCAGGTGCGCCACCAGCCCGTCGGCGGCGCGCCACACGCACAGCGTGCACGTAAGCAGGATGGGCGATTCCAACTCGCCCAGCTCCTGAACCTGGGCGATGCCGAGCATCTTCCCGTAGCCGTTCAGTACGTGCACGGCTGCGGGTACCCTGTCCCGATAGATGTTGCCGGAGTGCGGCAGGATCGCGGTCAGCCCGGTCGCGATGCTGTCTCCCTCGCGCAGCGTGAGGCTGCCGACGAGCACGCCCGGCACATCCGTGATCGCGTTATTGGCGCCCGGCGGGAAGATCCCGACCTGGATGCCGAGGTCGCGGGCGCGAGGACGGTCCTGTGCCGAGGCCGCGCCGATCGCGACGCTCAGCAGGACACAGATGAACAGGAGTGGCCGCATGGAGGTTACCGGTTACGTGGAGGAAGAGGCGCCTGGAATAATCCTACGGGAATCCAAGTGCGGAGTCGGCAGTTTGAAGGAGGCAGTCGGAAGTAGGCGGCCGGCCGGGAGCCGGAAGCCCGTGCCCGAAGTTACTTTTGATGGTATCCAATAAGATGACGCATACGAGGCAACTTCATGGCAACCAACCGCCTGCAGCAACTCCACGACGCCGGCGTGTCAATCTGGCTCGATTTCATCGATCGCGAGCTTCTGTCCAGCGGCCGGCTGCGCCGCCTGATCGAGACCGATTTCGTCACGGGTGAGACGACCAACCCCACGATCTTCGAGAAAGCGCTCGCCGAAGGGCACGAGTACGACGACCAGCTGAGCACCGCGGGGCGGGAGCTGACGCCGTCCGAGCTGTTCGAGGTTGTCGAGACCGAGGACGTGCGCACGGCCTGCGACATATTCGCCGACGTTTACGCGCGCACCAACGGCGGCGACGGCTACGTCTCCATCGAAGTTTCTCCCGCGTCGGCGAACTACGCCGAAGCGACCGTGCGCGAAGCGCAACGGCTCTGGCGCGCCGTCGACCGCCCGAACCTGATGGTGAAGGTCCCGGGCACGCACGAAGGAGCGAGCGCCGTGCGGCAGCTCATCGGCCAGGGGATCAACGTCAACATCACGCTGCTGTTCGCGATCAACGCGCACGCGCGGGTGATCGACGCATACATCGCCGGGCTCGAGGACAGGCTGCGCGCGGGGAACGCGATCGATCGCATCGCGTCTGTTGCGAGCTTCTTCGTCAGCCGCGTGGACAGCGAGGTCGACAACCGCCTCAACGAGATGGCGGCCGGAAAGCCAGCCGGGGAGAGGGATCAGATCCTCCGGCTCCGCGGCAAGGCAGCGATCGCGAACGCGAAGCTCGCTTACAGGCTGTTCCAGGCGAAGTTCTCCGGTGAGCGCTGGGAGCGGCTAGCGTCGAAGGGCGCGCGCCTGCAGCGCCCGCTCTGGGCCAGCACGAGCACGAAGAACCCCGAATACCGCGACACGGTCTACGTTGAGGAGCTGATCGGTCCGAACACGGTGAACACGCTTCCACCCGCGACGCTCGAGGCGTTCCGGGATCACGGTGAAGTGCGGGAGTCGATCACGGAGGGGCTCGACCAGGCGCAGCTGTGCCTCGCCGAGCTCGAATCCGCCGGCATCTCGATGGAGGAGGTCACCGACAAGCTGCTCGCGGACGGGCTCGCCAGCTTCCAGAAGTCGTTCGACCAGCTGACGAATGGTCTCGCGAGGAAGATGAGCCTGCTCGTTCACGCTTCGTGATAACGACGCACCCCCTCCGCACAAAGATCGTCTGCACGCTGGGCCCCGCGACCTCGACGCCCGACGCGATCAGGGGTCTCATCCAGGCGGGGATGAACGTCGCGCGCATCAACTTCTCGCACGGCACCGTCGCGGAGCATGAAGCAACGATCGGCATAGTTCGCAAGACCGCGGACTCTCTCGGCCAGCCGGTCGCGATACTGGGCGATCTCCAGGGCCCGCGCATCAGGATCGGCGACCTTCGGCAGACCGTGGTGCTGAATCCGGGCGACGACATCGTGCTGGTGCACGAGGGCGAAGAGGCGCCCGACGAGTTTCCGGTCACCTACGAGAACCTCGCCACGGACGTGCACGTCGGCGACCGGATCCTGGTGGATGACGGCCTGATCGAGCTGGTCGTGCTCGAGATAGACGGCATCCGCGTGCGCGCCCGCGTGATTCACGGCGGGGAGCTGCGCAGCCACAAGGGGCTCAACCTGCCCGGGATTCACGTGTCCGCGCCGTCGATCACCGCCAAGGACGCGATCGACATCGACTTCGCCATCGCGCACGATCTGGACTACCTCGCGCTCAGCTTCGTGCGGCGCGCGGAGGACATCGAATCGCTCCGCGTCAGGATGCCGGGACACGTTAAGATCGTGGCCAAGATCGAGAAGGACGTCGCGCTCGCCAACATCGAGAGCATCATCCGCACGGCCGACGCCGTGATGGTGGCGCGCGGCGACCTCGGAGTCGAGCCGCCGTACGAGGAGGTCCCCATGGCGCAGAAGCGGATCATCGCGCTCGCCAACCGCATCGGCCGGCCGGTGATCACGGCGACCCAGATGCTCGAGTCCATGATCGAGCATCCGCGTCCGACGCGCGCCGAGGCGAGCGACGTGGCCAACGCGATCCTGGACGGAACCGACGCGGTGATGCTCTCCGCCGAAACGGCGGCGGGCGCGTATCCGCGGCTCGCGTGCGAGGCCATGCGGCGGATTATCGCAGAGACGGAGCAGCATCCGCAGCCGAACACGGTGAGAGAAGGCCCGCTCGGACTGGATGGCGTGGTGCCGACCGAGCTCGCGATCGCGGCATCGACCGTAGTCGCGGTGCAGCTGCTGGCTACCCCGCTGGTCGTCGTCTTCACCAAGGGCGGGTTTTCCGCGAGGGTCGTGGCGTCGTACCGTCCGGGTGTGCCCATTCTCGCTCTCACGGACCAGCCGCGCACTTATCGGCAGCTCGCGTTGGTCTGGGGCGTGATTCCCGAGCTCGTGCCGCACTGCGATACCTACGACGAGATGATGAAGCTCGCGCGCGAGGTCGTGCTCCGCCGCCATCTCGCCGCGGAAGGCGACCGCCTGGTCGTTACCGCCGGCGTGCCGTTCGACGTTCCGGGCACCACCAATCTTCTCAAGGTGGAGCGGGTGTGAAGCTCACCTTCCTGGGGACGGGCACGAGCTTCGGCGTTCCACAGGTCGGGTGTCATTGCGCGGTCTGCCGGTCGGCCGATCCGCGCGACAAGCGAACGAGGGTGGGCGCGGTAATCGAGACGGACGGCGGCACGCGGCTGCTGGTGGACACGCCGCCGGAGCTACGCATGCAGCTGATCGCGTCGGCGATAGACAGGGTGGACGCGGTGCTGTTCACGCACGACCACGCGGACCACACGCACGGGCTGGACGACATCCGCGCGATCACGGTGCGCCGGGACGGCCCGATCACGATGTACGGGCCCGCCGACTCGCTCGACAGGTTGGCCCGCCGGTTCACCTACATATTCGATCCCGGCGTGCGGGCGTTGCCGGGAACCTCGAAGCCCGAGGGAGTCGTACACCCGCTCGCCGACGGCGAAACGGTCAGGATCGGGGACGTCGACGTGAAGGCGGTAGCCTTACCGCACGGACCGGTCACGGTATTCGGCTATCGAGTCGGAAATCTCGGCTACATCACGGATGCCCATGTCGTGCCCGACGCGGCGGTGGAAGCTTTTCGCGGAGTGAAGGTTCTCGTGCTCAACGCGCTGTTCCGTACCGCGCACCCGACGCATCTCAGTCTTCCCGAAGCGCTGCGAGCCGCGCGCGCGATCGGCGCGGAGCGAACGTACCTCACGCATCTGACGCACGACAACCTGCACGCCGATCTTGAGGCGGAGCTGCCGCGTGGAATTACCCCGGCGTTCGACGGGCTCACCGTGAGAGTTGACTGATGGCGATAACCATCGACTACACCAACATGATGGCCACCGCGGTGGCGGGGGGCATATCCGAGAGCGAGTGGACCGGCTCAGCCCCCGCCTTCCAGGCGGCGCACGCGCGCTTTCGCGAGCTGACCGCGAGCGGGGTGGTGGGCTTCGTGGACGTCGTCACCGACGAGAAGCTGCTGGAGCAGTCACTGTCGTACGCGGCCTCCGTCGAAGGCAAGTTCGACGATGTGGTGGTGCTCGGGATCGGCGGGTCGGCGCTGGGTACGATCGCGCTCCGGACTGCGCTGCTCGCGTACGGGTGGAACGCGCTCCCCCCCGAAGCGCGAGGCATGCATCCGCGGCTGCACGTGCTCGACAACGTGGATCCGGTCACGATGGCGGCGCTGCTCGACAGATTGCAGCTCGCGCGCACGCTCTGGATCGTGATCTCCAAGTCTGGCGGGACGGCGGAAACGATGTCCCAGTTCCTCATAGTGCACGCGCGGTACACGGCGGCCGGGCTGGCGCCGGCGGGCAACTTCGCCTTCGTCACCGATCCCAAGGAGGGCGCGCTCCGCCCGCTGGCGCAGAAGCTCGGCGTTCGCGCGCTGGACATTCCGGCGAACATCGGCGGCCGGTTCAGCGTCATGACTCCCGTCGGCGTTCTCCCCGCGGCGCTCGCGGGAGTCGACGTGCGCGACCTGCTCGATGGCGCGGCGAGCATGGCCAGGCGGTGCGAGACCGCCGACTTGACCGCGAATCCGGCGGCGGTGTACGCCGTGCTGCAATGGCTGAGCGACACCGGGCACGGAAAGAGCATCAACGTGTTCATGCCGTACTCCGACCAGCTGCGCGACGTTGCGGACTGGTTCGTGCAGCTGTGGGCGGAGAGTCTCGGAAAAGTCCGTCGCGACGGCGCGTTCGTGGGACAGACGCCGCTCGCCGCGCTCGGCGCCACCGATCAGCACAGCCAGGTGCAGCTGTTCATGGAGGGACCGGAGAACAAGACGGTTACCTTCGTCGAGGTGAAGGAGCGCGCCGTCGATCTGGAGCTGTCCGGCCAGTTCCCGGACGTGAGCGGCGTGGCGTATCTGGCCGGACATTCGCTCGGCGAGCTGATGAGCGTCGAGCTGCGCGCGACCGCCGGTGCGTTGGCAAAACGCGGCCGGCCCAACCTCACCATCGGGCTCGGAAAGGTGGACGCGTGGCACGTGGGCGGGACCATGATGCTACTGGAGCTGGCGACGGCCTACGCGGGCCAGATGTACGGCGTGGACGCCTTCGACCAGCCCGGCGTGGAGTTGGGCAAGCAGTTTGCTTACGCAATGCTCGGCCGGCCGGGGTCCGAGGCGGCCGCCAAGGAATGGGACACTCTCCCGAAGCCGGACGAGCGGTGGCAGGTTTGACTGAGCTCTTGGCTCTTGGCTCTTGGCTCTTGGCTTTTGGTAACTACAACGGAAACCAATAGCCAATAGCCAATAGCCAATAGCCAATAGCCAATAGCCAATAGCCAGCAGCCAGCAGCCAGCAGCCAGCAGCCAACAGCCAGAGCCAAGAGCCAACAGCCAACAGCAACATTGTTTTCAATGACCCACAGTGTGAGACAACCCGAGCTGCTCGGCGGCGCGATAGAGGTCGTCGACGGGGTGGTAGTGATCCGCGACGAAAAGGCGATCGCCTCCGAACGCTTCGACCAGCTTGCGCGCGCAGCCGTGTTCGGGGAAGGTCAGGCCAGGGACGACGCACGCTGGCTGATCTGGGAGATCGGCCAACAGCTTGGCGTGCGCTGCTCGTCGATCCACGAGCTGTACATCGCGCGCGGCCGCGGTGATGTCTCCGGCTTCACCGTCCCGGCCATGAATGTACGTGGGATGGTGTACGACACGGCGCGCGCGATCTTTCGGACCGCCCTCAAGCTCGACGCCGGCGCCTTCATCTGCGAGATCGCACGGTCGGAGATCGCGTACACGGAGCAGCGGCCGGCCGAATACGTGGCGGTGATCCTCGCGTCGGCGCTGCGCGAAGGCTTTCGCGGGCCCGTCTTCATCCAGGGCGATCATTTTCAGGTGAACGCCAAGAAGTTTGCCGTCGACCCGGTAACGGAAGTGGCGGCGGTGAAGCAGCTCATCGCCGAGGCCGTGGACGCGGGGTTCTACAACATCGACGTGGACACATCGACGCTGGTGGATCTGTCCAAACCGGATCTGGACGCGCAGCAGTGGGTGAACTACGAGCAGGCTGTCGAGCTCACGCGGTACGTGCGGGAGCAGGAGCCCGAAGGGGTGACGATCTCGGTAGGTGGAGAGATTGGCGAGGTGGGCACGGAGAACAGCACCGAGCCGGAGCTGCGCGCGTTCATGGACGGGTTCAATCGCCTGCTCCGGGAGCGCGCGCCGGGAGAGCAGGGACTGTCCAAAATCAGCGTGCAGTCGGGGACGACGCATGGCGGGGTCGTGCTCGCCGACGGCTCGATCGCCGATGTGAAGATCGATCTCGACACCCTCGCGCGACTCTCCAAGGTCGCGCGCGAGGAATACGGCCTGTCCGGCGCGGTCCAGCACGGGGCGTCGACGCTGCCGGACGGCGCGTTCAACAACTTCCCGAAAACGGAAACGGCGGAGATTCATCTCGCGACGAATTTCCAGAACATGCTGTACGATCAGGCTCCGCCTGAGCTGCGGAAGGAGGTCTACGGGTGGCTCTCGACCAGCGCGAAGGACGAGCGGAAGGCGTCGGACTCGGACGAGCAGTTCTTCTACAAGACACGCAAGAAGGCGCTCGGCCCGTTCAAGCGCCGGTTCTGGGATCTCCCGCCGGACACGAAGCGCGCGCTGGCCAGGTCGTACGACGACAAGTTCGAGTTTCTCTTCCGGCAGCTCGGCGTTGCGGGCACCGCGGGGATCGTGGAGCGGCACGTCACTTCCGTCGAGCGCCGCCGGCCGGCGCCGCACGCGGGGATGCCGGTGATCGAGGCGGCTCCAGACGACGCCGATCTCAGTGACTAGCGCATCGAGGGCGGGGAGCTGCGCGTCGCTGCTGCGCGACATCAGCCGCCGGTTGACCCATGAAATGAATAACGCCGCCAATGGCGTCGCCGTGAACCTCGAAGTGGTGCGTACCCGCTCCGCCCCTTCGGAGGGTGCGCACGCGACGGGACCATTCGCGGAGCGGGCGTCGGAGCAGTTCGAGAAGCTCACGGAGCTGCAGGAGATATTCCGGTCCCTGCTGCAGCTGACGATCGACTCGCTCGACGAGAGCAAAATGAGCTGTCGGATGGCGCCGTCGGGGGATGCGCTCGAGATCACTTTCGCCGGATCGGTAATCCCACGGGGACTGCGCGCTCAAACCGACGGCAAGGCTCCTATCAGCATGAGGAACAGCCCTCAGGGCGTTATATTAACCGTCCCGCGTGCCTCCCCCAGCAGCGAATAAATTGGCCACGAAGAAGCCACGAATTCTGATCGCCGACGACGAGCGATCCATCACCGAGGGACTCAGCGCCATTCTGACCGACGAGGGCTACGACATAGCCGTCGCGGGGGATGGTCAGCAGGCGTTCCAGAAGCTCCAGGCGGACGGCTTCGGGGTGGTGCTCGCCGATCTGAAGATGCCGAAGATGGACGGCCTCGCCCTGATGAAGCAGCTCCAGGAGCACGACATTCCCACCGAGTGCATCATCATCACCGGCCAGGCGTCGGTCGATTCCGCGGTGCAGGCGATGCGCGAGGGCGCGTACGACTACATCGAGAAGCCGCTCAACGCCGAGAAGCTGAATCGACTGAAGGCGCTCATTCCGAAGGCGCTGGAGAAGTATTCGGTGCAGGAGCAGAACCGGGAGCTGACGTCGCAGCTCGAGGGCCTCACGCACTTCGGCGAGCTCACGGGCAAGTCGGAGGAGATGCGCGCGGTCTATCAGATCATCCACGCCGTCGCGCCGTCCACGGCCAACGTGCTGATCTTCGGCGAGTCGGGCACGGGCAAGGAGCTCGTGGCGCGAGCGCTGCACACGAAGAGCGAGCGCGGCAAGGGACCGTTCCTCGCGCTGAACTGCGCGGCGCTACCCAAGGACATCCTCGAGAACGAGCTGTTCGGTCACGAGAAGGGCGCGTTCACGGGGTCGACGAACGAGAAGGCCGGCGCGTTCGAGATGGCGGACGGCGGCACGCTCTTCCTCGACGAAGTGGCCGAGATGCCGACGGACATCCAGGTGAAGATCCTGCGCGCGCTCGAGACGCGCACGATCCGGCGGCTCGGCGGCAAGAAGGAGATAACGGTCGACATCCGGATTCTGGCCGCGACCAACCGGGACCTGCAAAAGGCACTCGACGAAGGCGACCTGCGCGAGGACCTGTACTACCGCCTCGCGGTGGTGGAGCTGTTCCTGCCGCCGCTGCGCGAGCGCGTCAGCGACATCAAGCTGCTCGCCAACGAGTTCCTCGCCCGGTTCGCGCAGCAGAACGGCAAGAAGATCAAGGGTTTCGCCGACGAGGCGTGGGACTGGATCGTGTCGTACAGCTGGCCCGGAAACGTGCGCGAGCTGAAGAACGCAGTGGAGCGTGCGGTGATCATGGCGCGCGGCGACGTGGTGTCGGCTGCCGACATCATGCCGCGCCACCTGCGGACGTCGCAGGAATCGTCGGTCGTCTCGCTGCCGGCGGGCGCCACGGTGGCCGATGCGCGGCGCCAGCTCGTTCTGCGCACGTTCGCGTCGACGGGCGGCGACCACCTGCGAACCGCGAAGATCGTTGGTCTTTCGCCGGAGGATGTCCGCGCCGAGCTGGGTGCGATGCTTGCGGGACGGAACGGAGCGGACCACTCGCGCAGCCAGTCGGATGGAAGCGCGGACCACGGCGGCGGCTCCTTCCAGGGCGGCAAGAAGCAGGTGAAGCCGAAGGTCAAAGCCAAGTCACCGAAGCGACGTTAGGAGCAGACATGTCACACTACGAATTCGACGACGAAGATCCGTACGTGGTCATCGAGCAGCGCGAGGCCGGAATCGGCACGTTCATGCTTGGCGCGCTGGCCGGCGCCGCCGTGGCGCTGCTGTTCGCGCCCAGGACGGGCGCGCAGACGCGGGCCGAGTTGACGCGGGCCGCCCGCCGCGCACAGGAGAACGCGCGCGACATGGTCGATGACGTCGCCGAGACTCTCGGTGAGACGCTCGAGACCGCTCGCACGGCGGTGGAGCAGAAGGTCGAATCGGCGCGGGGGGTAGTCGAGGTGAAGCGCTCCCAGGTCGCGCAGGCGATCGACGCGGGCAGGGAAGCAGCGCGCCAGGCGCGCGAGGATCTCGAGCAACGCACCGCCGAAACCAAGGCGCCGGGCACGCGGGCGAGGAGCGGATCGAGCAACCGGGAGTAGCGCCGGCGCCGGTCCCCGCGCCGCGGAGGAAGCGACCACTTTCTCTTCGCCTGGGGTGGATGCTCCGCGACTACTCCAGGCGCGTGTGGGACAACAGCGCCGAGGACAACGTCTTCTTTCTCGCTGGTGGGATCGCTTTCAATCTGCTGCTCGCGATCGTCCCGTTCTTCCTGCTGCTCGCCGGCGGGCTCGGATACTTCCTCGATCATTCTCCGGAGCTGCGCGCGCGCGAGATCGCTGCGCTCGTCGGCACCATGCTTCCGGCGGAGTCCACTAACGCCGGCGAGCCGATCGTCCGGCTGCTGATGCAGATCCTGGAGAGTCGCGGCACCGTTCAGCTCGTGAGCGCGGTCGGCTTCGTCTGGTTCTCGACGCGGCTGTTCGGCTCCGTGCGGAGCGTACTCGCGTCGATTTTCGACATCGAGGCGGATCGTGGCATCATCGCGGGCAAGATCTTCGACGTTCAAGTGACGATCGTCGCGACCATCCTGCTCCTGGTCTACACCGTGCTGAGCGCGTACCTCGCGCTTGCCACCACTCAGGGCTCGACGCTGCTGGTAGAGCTCGGTCTCCGCAGTGACGTGATGGGGGCCGTCGAATACAACGTCGGGCGGTTCATCGCTTTCCTGTCGATCACGATCCTGTTTTTCTCGCTGTACAAGTTCCTGCCCAAGCGCAAAATACGCTGGCAAATGGCGCTGGTCGCGGCCCTGTTCGCGAGCGTAATGTTCGAGATAGCGAAGCAGGTTTTCGGGATCATCATCGTCTCGTTTTCACCGCAGAGCATGTACTCGGGCACGGTGGCAGCCGCGGTGATCGTCGTGATCTGGGTCTATTACGGGGCGCTGATCTTCATTCTCGGGGGAGAGGTCGGGCAGGTTTTCGAGCTCAGGCGAGTGAGGAAGCTGCAACGGGAAGTCTTCGAGGATTGAGGCCGGCTGCTGCCGAAGGTGTAGGGGATCACTGCTGACCATTTCACCGCTCCCAGCTAGGATCCCCCATGACCCCCCGCCAGAAGGTGGCCCAAGTACAAAGGTTTTCCGCCCGGCCCTTGTGGAACGAAGCTTGCCACTATCTTATACGAGAGCATACATCACACTCTGGGAGGATTTTCGTGCGCAAGGTGGTATTAGCTGCGGCCCTATTGGCGGTCGCGACGGTTGCTGGATGCAAGAAGACGGGCGAAGGCGAGTTCGAGGTCGAGCGGCCGGTCGTCGGCACGGTGACCGATACGATCAACACGCCGTCAATCGGGATGGACACTGCCACGGTGACGGTTCCCACGGTTGGGACGGACACGCAGCAGATCAAGGTCCCGACTGTGAGGCGGCCCGGGAACTAGTAGTCCCAGGCTGACGGAAGAGACCGCCGCTCCCCTCAAGGGGGGCGGCGGTTTTCGCGTTTAGGTACAGGTTTTCGAGACCCGGAAAAGGGCTATATTTCGGGTGGTGCTCCAGGTCCCGGAGGGCGTAGGCCCGCTAACTCCGTCAGGACCCCGAAGGTAGCAGCGGCATGCGGTGTTCGACGTTGCTTCGTCAGGCCTGGAGTACCACCACTGGGGGGCATGGAGAAGGTGGACGGTTGGCTCCGGCGCGCGCGTAGCCGGATCCGGTTCATCGCCCGGCCCCCTTATTTTTTCCGCCGCACCGGAACCGCCGATGGCTCTCGCACTCGCCCGGAAGTACCGACCGCGGAAGTTCGCGGAAGTCGCCGTCCAGTCGCACGTGTCCAACACGCTGCGCGGCGCGATCGCGAGAGGGCGCGTGGCTCACGGGTATCTGCTGTGTGGCCCACGCGGCGTGGGCAAGACGACGCTCGCCCGGGTGCTCGCGATGGCGCTCAACTGCGCGGCCCGCTCCGGCGACGGCGAGCCGTGTGGGGAGTGCCTCTCCTGCAGCAGAATCTGGAGCGGCTCGTCCAGTCTCGACGTCGTCGAGATCGACGCCGCGTCCAATCGCGGCGTGGACGACGCCCGCGAATTACGCGAGCGCGCGATGTACGCCCCCAGCGGCGACGAGAGCTACAAGGTGTACATCGTGGACGAGGCGCACATGCTCACGCGCGAGGCGTGGAACGCGCTGCTCAAGATTCTCGAGGAGCCGCCGCCGCGCGTCGTGTTCGTCTTCGCCACCACCGAGCCGCAGAAGATCGCCCAGGCCGCCGCCCCCGTTCTGAGTCGGCTCCAGCGGTTCGACCTCAAGCGCATCGGCCAGGGCGAGATATCCGACCGCCTCCGCCACGTGCTCTCGAGCGAGGGGATCGAGGGGAGCCCCGAAGCGGTGGCGATGATCGCGCGCGCGGCGGACGGGTCCATGCGCGATGCGCTCAGCTTCGCCGACCAGGTCGTAGCCGTGAGCGACGCTGGCATCACCGCTGACTCCGTACGCGAGGCGCTCGGGCTCGTCGCCGAAGACGAGTACATCGCAGTGCTCGACCTGGTCGCGGACAAGCGCGCCGCCGATGTCTTCCCGACAGTGCAGCGCCTGGCCGACGCGGGAATAGACTTCGGGGTCTTTCTCGCGGGGCTCGCGGACGTCCTGCGAGCTCAGCTCGCCGTCGCACTCGGCGGAGAAGCGCCCGGCGTGGCGGCCCGCACCAGGGAGGCGCTCGCCCGCCACTCGCGCACCTTCGGGCCGGGTGACTTGCTGCGCATGCTGGCGGCGCTCAGCGAGATGGAACCGCGCTTCCGCAAAAGCGGGCAGCAGCAGCTGCTCGTGGAAATGCTGCTGGTGCGATTCGCGCTGATCGACCGTTCCGTGCAGATCGAGGAGCTGCTGGACGAGCTGCGCGGCGGCGGCGCGCCACAGTCCCCGCCGCGCGGAGCCGCGCCGCGGGCGGCGGCGCAGAATGCTTCGCCGCGTGCGCAACCCGCGCCGACGAGATCCGCCGGGCCTGCGGCGGCGACCGCGAACGCGGAGCGGAGCGCGGCGTTCAACCCCGCGGTGGAAGCAGGTTTTCTCGACGCGGGCAAAGGACGCATGACGAACGAATCCGTAACGCAGCAGCGCCTCGCCTCTCTGCGGCAGAAGGACCCCGTTCTCGGAGCCACGATCGACGCGCTCGACCTCGAGCTGATCGATTGATTTATCCTGCCGCGCGACGTGCGTGTTCCGCGTGCCGCTCGTAGATTAACCCGCACTCAATTTCAGGTCGGAAATGGCGGATTTCATGAAGCTCATGCAGCAGGCCCAGCAGATGCAGGGCAAGCTGCAGCAGATACAGGAGGAGCTGGCTCTGCGGACGGTGTCCGCGAGCTCCGGCGGAGGCATGGTCACCGTCGATGCCGACGGCAAGGGGCAGGTGACCAGCATCAAGATCGACCCTTCCATCGTCGACGCGCGGGAAGTCGAGATGCTCGAGGATCTGATCGTCGTGGCCGTGACCGAAGCACAGAAGAAAGCCGCCGACATGGCCAAGGAAGAGATGGGCAAGCTGGCAGGCGGACTCAATTTGCCCTTCAGCTTTCCCGGCTGATGTCCGTCATCGACGACCTTACCACGGAGCTGGCAAAGCTGCCGGGAATAGGTCGCAAGACTGCACAACGCCTTACGTACCATCTGCTGAAGCAGCCGCCGGAGCAGAGCCGCAAGCTGGCGAGCGCGCTGACCACGCTGGCCGACAAGGTCCGCCGCTGTGACCGCTGCTTCAATCTGACCGAAGACGCCATCTGCACGATCTGCGCGGACGCGCGGCGCGACGCGGCGATCATTTGCGCGGTGGAGGAGGCTTCAGACATCGGTGCCATCGAGCGCGCCGGGGAATTCCGCGGTACGTACCACGTGCTCGGCGGCCGTCTCTCGCCGCTCGACGGCATCGGTCCCGACGACCTCACCATCCCGCAGCTCGAGCAGCGTGTGTCGGGCGGGATGGTCCGCGAAGTGATCATCGCGACGAATCCGAGCATGGAGGGCGAGGCGACGGCGCTGTACGTTCAGCGCCGGCTGTCGGGCTATGAGCTGACGGTCTCGCGGATCGCGCGCGGCCTGCCCGTCGGCGGGGATCTCGAGTACGCCGACGGAGTGACCATAGCGCAGGCGCTCACGGCGCGGCGGGCGATGGCGTGACGAAGCGTGCGAGAATGACCGTCGCCGGTTTTCTCGGAGGCGCAGCGCTCGGCACCTTTCTCTCGAGCATGCTTCAGCACAACTTCCGGCGTGAACTTTTCAGCGGAAGGCCGTTCAGACGCTACATGGCGCTGACTTATCTGCGCACGCGCGGCGACGTCGAGACGACGCGCCTGCTGCGCGAGTACGTCGGGTGGGAGAGCAACGCCAAGCTGAAGAAGCGGGCGCAGCGCATCCTGCGCGGCGTGGAAGAGCGGGTCGCATGAACCTTCGCATCCAGGGCTAGGACCGCGCGATGTCGATGATCAACTACGCCTCGCGCGAGATCAACTGCAAGATCGTGTACTACGGTCCCGGGCTCGGCGGCAAGACGACCAACCTCGAGCACGTGTACGGAAAGGTGAAGCCGGAGACGCGCGGCAAGCTGATCTCGCTGGCGACCGAGACCGAGCGTACGCTGTTCTTCGACTTTCTTCCGGTCGACCTCGGCACGATCCGCGGTTTCAAGACGCGCTTCCACCTGTATACGGTCCCGGGACAGGTGTACTACAACGCCAGCCGCAAACTCATACTGAAGAACGTGGACGGCATCGTGTTCGTGGGGGACTCGCAGCGCGAGCGGCTCGAGGCCAACCAGGAGTCCATGCAGAACCTGTACGACAACATGGCGGAGTACGGCTACGACATCACCAAGATGCCGTTCGTCGTACAGTACAACAAAAGGGATCTGCCGAACATCGCGACGGTGGAGGAGATGCAGGCGGCGCTCAATCCTGGCTGGGAAGTGACCGACGGCGCGCGGCAGCGCGTCGTGCCCGACCCGTATCACGCAGGGCAGAGCCTCGTCGACCAGCAGCCGGACGGGCAGTGGATCGAGCGGGCGCCGCACTTCGAGGCGATCGGCATCAGGGGCGACGGCGTGTTCGAGACGCTGAAGGCGGTCAGCAAGCTGGTGCTCAAGGCCCTCGCCTGAGAGGTTCGCCGCGATGAATCTGCCGAACTCACTGTCAGCGGCGCGCATCGCCACGGCGCCGTTTCTTCTGATTCTGCCTTTCATCCCCTCCGTCGCAATGCGGCTGCTCGGCTTCCTGCTGTATATCGCCGCTGCGATCACCGATTACTGGGATGGCAGGCTCGCGCGAACGCACAAGCTGGAGACGAATCTCGGGCGCATGCTCGATCCCCTCGCCGACAAGATTCTGCTCGTTGCGACGCTAATTCCGGTATACCTGATGATGCAGCACCGGTATCACTGGCTGGCCAGGTTCCTCGGCGTCGAGGCCGATCCGCAAGCCTACCCGTTCGAGACTTTCTTCGGCCCGGTTGGACTGCCGTGGTGGATCCTCGCCGCTGTGCTCGGGCGCGAGCTCGTCATGACGTTGTTCCGAACGGCCGCCGCGAAGCGCGGAGTGATCATCGCCGCGATCGGGCCCGCGAAGTGGAAGACGGGCTTTCAAGCGACCTGGATCGGCGCGGCTTACTTCTGGCTGTTCGCCTCCACCCTCGCGACGGAGGCACACTGGGGCGGAGCGGGCTGGCAGGCGTTCGCCCTGTTCAACGGCATGGTCGGCCTCGGCTCGATGGCGGGCGCCGTCATCCTCACGATGTACTCGCTCGCGCTGTACATGCGGCGCTACTCATACGTGTTCGCCCGGCAGCCCACGACTACTCGCTGATATGCTGGTCGAGCTGATCACCGTTGGTGACGAGCTCCTGCTTGGCTTCACGATCGACACGAACTCCGCTTTTCTCGGCCGCGAGTTGGCCGGGCTCGGCGTCGATGTTCACCGGCGCACGACGGTAGGCGACGATCGGGCCCCGATCGCCGCGGCGGTACGGGAATCGCTGGACCGCGCGGATGGAGTGATCCTGACCGGCGGACTTGGGCCCACGAGCGACGATGTCACCATGGAGGCCGTCGCGAGCGCCCTCGGACTCGAACTCGAGAGGGACGACGCGGTGGTCGCGCGCCTGGAAGAGATCTGGCGCTCGCGCGGCCGGTCCGAGCAGCTGCCGCCGGCGAACCTCTCGCAGGCGATGCTGCCGCGCGGAGCGAGCGTGCTTCCCAACCATCACGGCACGGCGCCGGGCGCATTCATCGAGCGCGCCGACAAGCGCTGGGTCGCGGTGCTCCCGGGTGTCCCCCGTGAGATGCGGGAGATGTTCAACGGCAGCGTCCGCGCACTCGTCGCCGAGCGCGCGCCGGACGGCACGGTGGTCCGGTCGCTGGCAGTGCGGACCACCGGCGTGCCCGAATCGCGGCTGCCGGCTCTGCTCGGGGAATTCGCCGATGGTGTGGACGGCTTGTCGCTCGCGTATCTCCCGAGCGTCGAGGGCGTCGACCTCCGGCTCACCTGTCGCAACGTCCGCGGCGCCGATGCCGACGAAAAGCTCCGCGCCGCCGCGGGGAAACTTTCCGCGCGCCTCGAGCCGTATGCATATGCGGAGGGCACGACTGATCTCGCCGGGGTCGTGCTCGAAGCGTGTCGTCGCGCCGGCCGGCGCCTTGCTGTCGCGGAGAGCTGCACCGGCGGGATGCTGGGTCAGCGGCTCACGGCCGTTGCGGGCTCGAGCGATGTCTTTGCCGGCGGCGTGATCGCTTACGACGACGAGGTCAAGATCGAGCTGCTCGGGGTGGAGCGGGAAGAGCTGCAACGGCACGGAGCGGTCAGCGAGGAGGTCGTCACGGCGATGGCTGCCGCCGCTCGCCGCCGGTTCGGCGTGGATGTGGGCATAGGCATAACGGGAATTGCCGGGCCGGACGGCGGGTCGGCGAACAAGCCGGTCGGCACGGTGTGGATCGCGGTGGCTACGCCCGATGAGATCGTGGCGAAGCGGTTGCGGTTGTTCGGTGATCGGGATGAAGTCCGGCACCGTGCGGCGCAGGCTGCGCTCGACTTGGTACGACGTTCTCTAGCGGGTTAACTTGACTGCATGACACGGAAACATTCACGCCGGAAGCAGGAAGAAGCGGAGGCGGAGATGCTCGAGAACGAGTCGTTCCGCGAGGCTGCCCCCCAGCCGCCTGCGGCCGAGTCGGACGAGGTCGACGGCGCGGCGCCGCCGAACGACTGGCGATCCGGCGGCGGCGTCGCGGACGGCGATGCACCCGGCGCGGCGAGCAAGCCGGACGCGGCGGTCGAAGAGCAGCGCGAGAAGTACCTGCGTCTCGCCGCCGAGTACGACAACTACAGAAAGCGCAGCCTCAAGGAGCGGGAAGAGGCCGAAGCGCGCGGACAGCGCGAGCTGGTCCGGCAAATGATCGAGGCCCTGGACGATCTCGCGCGATTTGCGCACGTCGATCCAGCGGTCACTGATTCCACGACGATCGTGGAAGGCGTGCAGATGGTGGAGCGCAAAGTCCTGAAGACGCTGTCCGGCGCCGGTCTCGAGATCGTGAATCCCGTGGACGAGCAGTTCGATCCCGCGCGGCACGAAGCGGTCTCGACCGAGCCGGCCGTCGCCGCAGCGGACGATCACACCGTGGCGCGCGTATATCAGTCGGGTTACGTGTTCAACGGCCAGCTCCTGCGTCCCGCGCGCGTCGCCGTGCGGCAGTGGAACGGCTGACGCAACCAGCTCTCTGACATGGCGCAGAAGGATTTCTACGCGGTCCTGGGCCTGACCTCGAAAGCGACCGCCGACGAGATCAAGAAGGCGTATCGCAAGCTGGCCAAGCAGTACCACCCGGACGCCAACAGCAGCGACCCGAAGGCGGCGGAGCGGTTCAAGGAGATCTCGGAGGCAAACAACGTCCTCGGCGACCCCGGGAAGCGGAAGAAGTACGACGAGATGCGCAGTCTGGGCGCGTTCGACGGCTTCACGAGGGGCCGGCGCGGCCCCTCTCAGCAGCGCGGCGGCTCGTCCATCAACTTCGAGGACTTCGACATTGGCGGCCTTGGCGGGCTCGGCGACCTGTTCGGCTCGATGTTCGGCGGAGGCGGGGCAGCCAAGCAGCGGTCACGCGCGCCCGAGCAGGGACAATCGGTGGAGACGATGCTCGACGTGCCGTTTCGGACGGCGGTGCTCGGGGGCAAGGTCCCGGTCGAAATGGAGGTGAGCGAGCAGTGCGCAACATGCGCTGGAACGGGCGGCGCGCCGGGGAGCTCGGTGAAAGTGTGCGCCGAGTGCAACGGGCGCGGGGTGCTATCGTTCGCGCAAGGCGGGTTCGCGGTGAACCGGCCGTGCCCCGTGTGTCTAGGCAAGGGTCAAGTACCATCCGAGCCGTGCAAGACTTGCGCGGGCCGCGGCGAGATAAGCAGCCGAAAGAAAGTGCTGATCACCGTTCCTCCGGGCACGGACACGGGCTCGAAGATCAGAATGAAGGGGCAGGGCGGCCGCGGACGAAATGGAGGGCCGGCCGGCGATCTCGTGATCGTGTTCAACGTGAAGCCGGACAGATTTTACACGCGCGAGGGACTGGACCTGGTTGCCAAAGTTCCCATCAACATCGCGCAGGCGACGCTCGGCTCGAAGATCAACGTCAAGTCGATCGACGGAAAGAAAGTGAGCTTGCGGATCCCGGCGGGGACGCCGGCGGGGAAGAGGTTTCGCGTTCGCGGGTTGGGGGTGCAGAAAGACACGGCGCGCGGCGATCTGATCGTGGAGGTGAGTGTGTCGGTGCCGGACGAGCTGTCGGACGAGCAGAGGAAGGCGATGGAGGAGTTCGCGGCGGCGGGTGGACTTAAATACTGAACAGCATAGAGAACAACAGGTTCGGGTAACAGGTTATTGGTTGTAGGTTTTGGTTAACTGACTGGTTACCCGGTAACAGGTGAACGGTCGATGGTTGGAGGGTGAAACGGTCTGCTTGCGTGAAGAATTGAATGGCTAAGTACGGGTGCGCGTGGCCCTGCAAGTTTCCGGGATGCAGGACCACCGAAACCTTCGCGTTTGGAAGCACGCACACGAGCTAGCCGTTGCGGTCCGCACAGCGACCAAAAGTTATCCCTCTACAGGGTATGGGTCGCTTCAGTCACAAACGGTCCGCGCGGCGGAATCGATCGTATTCAACATCGCCGAGGGCTGTGGCGCGGGATCGCAGCGGGAGTTTGCGCGCTTTCTCGGTATCAGCATCAAATCTGCCTTCGAGCTTGAGGCTGAATGCGAGCTCGCCCGGGATTATGGCGTCCTGAGCGGCCCGGCATGGGAAGAGTTATTCGCGAAGCTGGTCAGCCTGCGCCGGATGCTCTTCGCAGTGCCGTGTACGATTCCGCCCGATTGACAACGTTTTCAACGGTCTGCAGCTTCGACCTCGGCGCCCTGCTCTCTCCCTGCACCGAGGACCCCACCATGCGCGGTTCCCTTCGCCGTTTGACCCTCGCCCTGGCGGCAGTCGTCGCTACCACCAGCCCCGCGGCCGCGCAGGGTGCTGCTCAGACAGCCGACAGCCTCCGCGCCGCCCGCTGGGCCACGGAGAACGAGCTGGCCTCGCTGGCAGCGATCCAGCGCAAGGTGATGATCCCGATGCGCGACGGCGTGCGCATCGCGGCCGACATTTATTATCCGAAAGACTCCACGAAGAAGTACCCGGCCATCTGGGTTCGCACGCCGTACAATTTCAACTACTGGGACGTCACCAACGGCGCCCCGCGCGACATGACGACCGCGCTCACGGCGATCAAGCGCGGCTACGCGTTCGTCGACATGCAGGAGCGCGGGCAGTTCTTCGCCGAAGGAGAGTGGGATATCCTGGGCCCGCCGGTTACTGACGGCGATGACGAGCTGACGTGGCTGGCGAGGCAACCGTGGTCCAACGGCAAGGTGGGCACGACGGGCTGCTCGTCCACCGCCGAATGGCAGGGCGCCGTGGCGGCCCTCGGGAATCCCGGCTACGCGGCGTTCAACGTGCAGGGTTTCGGGGCTGGAGTGGGACGCGTGGGCCCCTACTACGAGCAGGGGAACTGGTATCGGGGTGGAGCCGTGCAGATGCTGTTCATCAGCTGGCTCTACGGCAATCAGAAACCGCAGCGGCCCATGTTTCCGCCGAACACGTCGCAGGAAGATCTGATCAGGCTCTCCCGATCCTGGGACTTGGCGGCGCGCAACCCGCCCGTGGACTGGTCGAAGGCATTCTGGACTCTGCCCGCGCAGGACATCTTCAAGCCGATCAATGGGCCCAGAGGAATCTTCGCGGATTCGATGCCGGTTCCTACCGGCGGCGCGATGATCAAGCGCGCGCCGAACGATCCGGCGTGGTACCGAGGCGGACTGTATCACGACAACATGCGCATCAACATTCCGGGCCTCTGGTACATGTCCTGGTACGACGTATCGGTGGGCCCCAACCTCGAGATGTACAACATCGTGCGCAGGACCGCCGGGGGAGAGGCGGCCCAGCAGCAGTGGGCAATCATCGCTCCGGTGGGGCACTGCGCGTATACGAGAGCGACCGAGAACACCGTAATCGGCGAGCGGGAGATGGGCGACGCGCGACTCAACTATCAGGAGGTCATGTACGGGTTCTTCGACCGCTTCCTGAAGGGCACGAGCGCGGGCGTGCTGGATACGCTGCCGAGGGTTGCGTACTACACGATGGGCTTGAACAAGTGGCAAAAGGCCGACACGTGGCCGCCGGCAGGCGCGACGCCGACGACGTTCTTTCTGTCGAGCGGCGGAAACGCCAATACGCTCAACGGCGACGGCGCCCTCACGCTCACGCCGCCGCGCTCCAACAGGCCGGACCGTTTCACGTACGACCCGGCAAATCCGGTGATGTCACATGGCGGCAACGTGTGTTGCCAGGGCAACGCGGTCGCGGCTGGAGCCATGGACCAGCGCAAGATGGAAGAGCGGCCGGACGTACTGGTGTACACGAGCGAGCCATTCAGCGAGGGTACGGAAGTAAGCGGGCCGATCATCCCGACACTGTACGTGTCCTCGGACGCAAAAGACACGGATTTCACGGTCAAGGTGCTCGACGTATACCCCGATGGGCGGGCATACAACCTGGATGAGTCGATCCAACGGATGCGCTATCGCGACGGCTACGACAAGCCACTGGCGTGGATGGAGCCTGGAAAAGTCTACAGGGTGGTATTGCAGCCGTTGACCACCAGCAACTACTTCAAGCCGGGTCACCGGCTCCGGATCGAGGTCTCGAGCAGCAACTTCCCGCGGTTCGACCGCAACCTGAATACCGGTGGCAACAACTTCGACGAAGCTCACGGCATAGTCGCGCACAACGTCGTGCACCACTCGCGGCAATATCCGTCGCAGGTAACGATCACGGTGGTCAGGAAGCAGTAGCTGTGTGAGATAGGCCGGCGCCGGGGGCGGGAGGGACCGGCGCAACACAGACCCCCGAGGGAGCCACAGAGCCCAGAGCTGCTCCTGCTCGGAGAGG
>JBPCPS010000123.1:0-2673 GCA_050998915.1 Gemmatimonadaceae bacterium | reverse complement strand
ATCACGTATCCGCTCGACGCCGGAAGCTCCCCGGCGATCCCAACAAGCGGCTTGTCGTCGCGCTTGAGCCAGGGCGCGCCCGTCAGCCGCAGCCTCGCGAGCGGCACCCGCACGAATTCGTCGTCGGCGCTGGCGGCGCCCGATATCATGCTGATGCGAAGGGCCCGGACGCGGCGGAGCAGCGCCTCCCCGAGCGAATCATCCGGCGAACGGAAGGGAACGCGAACGAGCACCCAGCACACGGTCCGGGGCCCGGTCGTTTCGTTGAACGTGCGCGGCGCCGGTGCGCAGCGACCGACACGATTGTATGACGCCGGGTTCGCCAGATCGACTACGTATCTCCGCCAGCGCTCCTGGTCGCGCTCGAACTGCGTGAGGTTCAGGACGTTGTCGAAGTCCAGGTCTTCTTCGTCCAGGCGGTTGTTCGCGACCGTGCAGTTTGCGCGGGAATCGCCCAACAGCTGGGAAAAGCGCGCTCCGCCCATGCAGAACGAGTGTGCCGTCGGAAACGGCGCTGGCTCCGTCCCGCCTGTGACGAGCGTGAGGCGATCCACCCTGTCGCCGGGCAATCCGACGTCATCCCTCGTCACGTTGAACGCGCGGGAGAAGGGATCGCGCTCGCTGTCCAGCCGGTCGAGCCCGCGCACCACGCGGCCCGAGTAGGCGCTGTCCGCACCCGCGGGTCCTTGCCCGAGCCGGAGCGTGTCGGGGGAAAACACCAGCGTGTTCTCCGAGACATCGCCAAAGTCAAAAACCAGCAGCGGATTGCGAGCGCGCGCCGCCGCCGATGTGTCTACCTGCGCCCAGAACTCAAGATTCTCCACGCGGGACAGGTCGACGCCCGAGGGGCCAAGCACGGTCCTGATGGAACGCCAGCGCCGCCCTGGAACGGCACCCGGCGTATTCCATTGAAACGCGCGACGCACCGGATTGTACAATCCGCCGACCGACAGCGGATACAGCGTCATCCAGAGCAGAGTCTCGTGGCCGGCCACGCCGGTTCCGAACAGCTTCGTCTGCGGATCGATCTGCCTGATGGTGTATTGGACGGGGCGCCCGCTCACATCGAGGCCGGTGCTCTGCCATGCCATTGTCGCGGCACGGTCCACCGACAGCACATCGCCGCCTACTCGCAGCGGCAATGCCGTACCGAGGGCCGGCTGACTGCTGTAGTACCACGTGCCGTCCGTCAGCGGCACCTGAATCCCGCCCTCGCCTTCGAACGATTCGATGAATGCCTGGCCCGCCGCATTCGGTCGCGGCCTGCTCATGGCCAGCTCGCCCGAGACGCTCACGCGCGAAGGGACCGACGTTCGACCGAACGGCAGCCGCGAAACAAGACGAGTGAGAGGATCGGCTTCGAAGTCGAACACACCGCTCACGCCCGCTACCAGCGACGCGGCGGGCTCGAAGCCCAGCGGCGGCCTGTTGAAAGTCGTCTTTTGCGACTGCGAGATCGCGGTGAAGCTGATCTGGCCCTTGTCCATCAGGAACTCCGCGGCCGCGCCGGTGATCGACGTCGGTGTGTCGGCGAAGAGCGGGTTCTCTTCGTACTGAACGCTCACCTGCCGCGGCCGGGGGAAGAGCGTGTCGGGCCGCGCGAAAATCACTCGCCCAAGATCGTAGTCCACGGAGTAATCGACGCCGCGGGTCAGCAGAATGCCGTCCACATACAACCGCTCCGAACTTGGCCGGAGCTGCACGGAGCCGAGCATCAACCCACCCGCATCCCCGCCGCCTTCAGCCTGATATCGGATCCGCAAGTGGTACAGCGCGCGCGGCCGCTGCGCCGTATTCAGGTGCTCGGACGGTGTGGAATAGATCGCGTCGTTGGATGGATTGCCCCCGGACGCGAGTCCATCGCTCGCGAATGGGCGGACCGACGGAAAGACCAGGAACTGGTCATTGATGATGCGCGCCGACGTCGCGGTGAATCCCACCTGCAAGTTGGGATCCGACGGCCTGGGCCAGAGACGATTCTCGAAATCGAAGGTCGAGCTGTTGGTTTCCTGGGCAAGTCCAAACGTCTCGAGAAAAGTTTGCGCCCCGCCGCCGAACGGCTTCTCGTGATCGGTTCCGGCGCTCGTCACGACCTTTACGCTCACCGACGGTCGCACGATGCCCGCGCCGCCTACGCGGTACACACTCCTGATCTCGCGGTTGAACGCCGCATCGCCAGGCGCGACCTGCGGATCCCAGAGCAGGTTGGCGAACTGCTCCCGATCGGGGGAGAACTCCAGCTCGGGCGTTCCCCCGGTCGTGACGTGCGTCGTATCGCGGCCGTTGATCCGCACGCGGTACGCGACTACGAGCCGTTCCCTGTCGATCGAGAGCGGACGTACGAGCGCGATCCACAGCAGCGAGGGGTCCGCGTAGTAGTCGACTCCCTCGCGTAGATACTCGTATACTTGCCCGCGACGGGAGCGCGGGGCGCCCAGCAGCTTGAATTGGGGTTCGCGGGGAGTGGCCGGCGGGGCGCCGATGAGCAGGCGGTACACGAAGATGCGGGTGGGACGGAGCGTATCGGGGAGCATGGCCGCGGACGCCGCCAGCGCGCGGGAATCCAGGATGTCGATGTTCGGGTAGCGGCGAAGGGTGCGCGGGTCCACGGTGAAGAAGAATCTCCGCGGCTCGAACTGGTAGTCCTCGATGTTCCTGTCCACTTCCTGCAGC
>JBPCPS010000109.1:0-18570 GCA_050998915.1 Gemmatimonadaceae bacterium | reverse complement strand
CCAAATCCGGGAAGTCCGCAAGAATCTCCTCGTCTGACATACCCGAGGCGAGGTAGTCGAGAACGTCGGCGACAGTGATTCGTAATCCCCGAACACACGGCTTCCCGCTACGCTTTCCGGGCTCCATGGTGATTCGGGTCATATAGTCCATGTCAGCACGGTAAGGGCGATTGACTCCTTGAGCAAGACGAGGACGCAATTCCCATTGGGGTTCGTGCGTATGGGCGTACCGCGGTAATTCCTTCGCCAGCTCGAAATCATCTAAATCCGTATAATGCCTTGTCCATCTTCCTATTAGATCATAAGCGGGTTAAGATACGGGCATGAGCGAAGTCAGCCGATATTTGGCGGAGATCGGCGCTCGGGGCGGCCGTAAGAGCCGCAGGGTACTCGATCCAGCCGCCGCGCGCACGATGGTGAAAGTGCGGGAGGCACGGCGCGCGTTCCGCCGGTTTCGCGGCATGTGCTTTTGGTCGTACCGGCCCGACCTCGTGATCGGAGCCGACGACGTGCCGTGGGCGGCCGAACAGCTGATGAAGCACGGCAACCGAGAAGCCTGGGTTGCGGGGGCGAAGCTATGCCCGAATGCTCTGATTACGCAGCCCCCAAAGGACCCTGTAGACTTTCCTCATACAGGCGAGGGGATCATGAGCGACGAACGCCCCATCGCGGGACCGCAGCACGATGAGTTCGAGCGAGTCAAGGCGATAGTCACAAGCTATCGCCTCGTGGACACGCCCGCGATCGTGGCGGCACGGGAGTATGGGTACGACATCGGGCTTCTGAAGCATTCGGTCGCCGAGGCGAGCCGCTATCACCTCCCCCCTGCACAGCCGGCGTTTGCTGGCCCGGGCTCTACTTACGTGCGCGAAGCACGTGACGTACCAGGAGACCGTCGCCTCGCGCCCGAAGCAGTCACGATACTACGTCAGCTCGCGAGCCACGGGGTGCGGTTCGTGGTCATCGGTGGCGTGGCCGCCCAGCTGCATGGCTCCGCGCGCCTCACCAAGGACCTCGACATACTGTACGACACGGCACCCGATAACATCGAGCGCCTCGCCGGCCTTTTGATTCGCTGGCGATCCTACCTGCGTGGGGTGGAACCGGGGCCGCCCTTCACTCCCGACGCCAGGACGATCCGGCCGATCGAGGTTCTTACGCTCGAGACCGAGCATGGAAAGTTCGATGCCCTGCAGCGGGTCGCGGGGATCGGTGCTTACGCTGATGCCCTTCCAGCCATGCAACCCTTTCCGGTTGCGGACTTCGCCGTCAACGCGCTCTCGCTCGAGAGCCTGATAAAGTCCAAGCTGGCCGCCGGGCGGCCGCGCGACAAAACAGAAGTGCTAGAGCTGGAAGCGCTGCGGAGCATCGCTGAGCAACAGCAGGCCGCGCTCGACGGGGGCGGTTGAGCGGGTCGTAACGGCGACGCCGAATTTGCAGGCAATCTGGATTATCTGCTTCCGGTTTATTTGAGCGGCGGTCAGGACGGGTGCCGCCAGCGAAGTCCGGGAAAGCGAGTGAAGTCCCGGTCGGCCGAAACGAGCTCGGCTCCCTGCTCGATCGCGAGAGCAGCCAGGTACGCATCGGGAATCAAATTCCCCCTGGCCTCGACCGCGCGGCAGAGTCCGGCAAAGATATCCCAGTGTGCCGGACCGGGCTGCAAAAGCACCACCGACGCATTCGCTCGTAGCGATGCGATGAACTCGAGCGCGTCGGCAATCGCCGTCGGCGGAGTGAAGATCCGTGGGTGCGTAATAACCCGGAGGAACCCGCTCACAACGAAATCCGGCAGCGCCACTGGTCGCCTGGCAGCCAGGCTGTCGATCAGCAACCGCCGGCACTCGACGTGCCGCTGGGCGTCGTCGCGTGCAGCGGACACGAGCACGTTCACATCGGGCAGTATCACCGCTGGCGCCTGCCGAACCCGGAGCGCACGGGCCCTAGCCGGGCTCGCGATCCATCAGATCCAGCAGCGCGGAGTTGTCGTCCAGGTCCACACCCGGCTGCAGTCCGTTACCGGTAAAAACCGGAAGCTCGGCGACCCGCGCCGGCGCACGGCGGGGCGCGAGGCTCACTCGCACTGCGTCGGCGATCAGATCGTTGAGCGAACGCCCGCTTTTTGCGGCGGCCGCTTTGGCGCGCCGGAGGAGGGCGTCATCGAGCCGGATAGTCGTCCTCATGACATTTAAATGTCAGTTGTCTGCATCAAAGTGTCAACACGGTTCGACATAGAATATCAGCCGATAATTTCGGTCAATCCTTCGACTACCCGAGCGATCTCGTCATCGGACGCGCGGGCCAGACGCTTGCCGAGCCGGTCCACGGCCAAAGTGCGAATCTGGCTGATCTTGATCCACGATCGCTTGCTCAGTCCGGCGGCTGTGCTCTCCAGCGTGAGTGGGAATCTCGGGCGCGGTTCCTGACTGGTAAGCGCGACCGCAATCACGGTTCCCGATCGCGCGTTGAAGACGTCATCGCTGAGCACGAGTACTGGTCTACGCCCGGCCTGTTCCGAGCCGCGCGCAGGGTTCAACTCGGCCCAGCGAATGTCGCCCCTTAGTACTCGGGCCATGCCTCCCCATCCGCGGAAATACCCTCCTCGGCGAGCCTGACCTCTTCATCCCGATCGAGCTTGGCGCATTCGGACGCGAGGCGAGTCTTATGGAGCCGGGCAAGTTTCTCCGCGACCGCAGCTTCCACGAGCTGGCTGCGATTGGGAACAAGCTGCTGATCGACGACTTCATCGAGGTCGCGCAATAGCCGTGAGTCCAGGGTTATCGCAATCTTCATCTTCGCCATCAGAAGCCTCCAGTATGATATAATGTCATACCGAAGCGAGCACCGCTAGTTCCGGCGGATACTCAAACCGTTCCGCGCCGAGTCACCAACAAAATCGCGCGGGGCGGTCACCACCAGAACGCTATTGAGCGCGGTTATGATCGTTCGGACGCTCACGCCGGCGCAGCCCCGACCTATACGTCGACCGGAGTACGTCTTATCCGGGCAACAACTGCCGCGCGAGCAGGTAGATCGCGCACCCGGCAAAAAACGCGACGGGCAACCGCCACCCGGGCTTGGCCTGGAATTCAGGGACGAGATTGGACGCACCCACGTACAGCGTCACACCGCCGGCGAGTGCGAGGCCGTGCTCGGCAAGCGGCTCGACAATGCCGGTGAACAGCACGCCCAGAACCGTCGCCGCAGCGAGCGCGGTAGCCGCGGTCACCGCGCGCGTGCGCCCCGCTCCGGCCGCCAGAAACAGGCTCGAGATCGCAACGCCCTCGGGGATCTTGTGCAGCAGGATCGCGAAGAACACCAGAATCCCGAGCGCGCTGCTCACGGCGAATCCGCTCGCGATTGCGACGCCATCGATGAACGTGTGCAGCAGCAGCCCTGCCAGCGCGGACCACCCCACGGCCGGCGTGACGGCATGCTTCTCTTCGCCGAAGTGAAAGTGCGGCGCGAGCGTGTGCTGAGTCAGGTGCACGAGCAGATAGCCGAGCAGCACGACGAACGCGGCGCGCGATCCGCCTTCCTCGATGGCGTGCGGGATCAGGTCGAGCAATCCGACCGACACCATGAAGCCGGCGGAGAACGCCAGCAGCGCGTCCAATCCGCTCTCACTCCACCGCGTCCGCGCGGTAACGGCGGCCGCACCCAGAATGTTGGCCGCGCCGGCGAGGACGGCGTAGCCGAGCGCTGTGAGGTCTATGTTCAGGCGGGTGTCAGCGAGAGACGCTCGGCCATCGCGACGGTTGATTCCGACAGCATCGGCGCCGGCGCGCGATCCCACGTCGGCGCGCGCCACGGCTTCTCGGCGATGGCGCCGAACTCCTCGAGCGCGCGCGCCTTGAGGAAATACGCCCAGCGGTCGGTCCGCGAATACGCGAACAGCTCGATTTGCGGCGTCAGCGTGAGCTGGTCTTCCAGCGTGTAGGCGGAAATCTCGACGCCGCCGTACGTGGCGAGCGGGACTTTCAATCGGGCGATGGCGTCGCGGAAATCCGGGAGCGCGATCCCTTCACCGGTCCAGACGCGGTCGGTCCGGCGGTCTTCGATCGAGACGTCGATGGCTGGCGGAAGGTGCTCGCTCAACGTGTAGAACAGGTCGACGACGCGCTCGGCGTTCGCGGCCACGTGCGCCTCCCACACGCCGTCATGCTGCACAAAAGTAAATCCGTCGGTCCCCGACCGGAAACGGCGCCATACGGTTGCGTCAGGCTGTCGCGTTCTGAAGATCATTCTTCGTCTCGGTTGTTCCGCGGGCGAGGATGGGTATCCCCGTCGGGCACCTACGCTACGCTAAGACGGTGCCGACGGGGACACCCAGCCCCACCCGCCTCAGCATCCAGGAGAAAGATACTTAGAACGGGAACAGCTACTGCAACTGTCAGGCGCGGGTTCCGGGGGGACGCTTCTCCCCCTTTGCCAGCGAGAGCAGCCGGTCCGGCGTGTTGAGCGACGGATCGAGAACCACGGCGTCGAGCAAAGCGTGCAGCGTTTTTCCAAGCGCTGGGCCGCTCAGGCCGAGCTTTTGGAGATCCGTACCATCTACGGCCAGATCGCTCAGCTCAACGGGATCGCGATAGGCGATTCGAAGAGATCTGCGGTGAAGCGAGCTCACGGACGGTGCAGTCGGCACCTCCTGCCCCGCTTCGCGCTCGGCCCACCACTTGGCATCCGCCAGCCGGAGAACGGAGGCAAAACGCGTGCGACCGGCGACGGAGACCCAGCGGCGGATGTCGGCGTCGGTGGCGCCGGGGGCGGATTGGAGAGCCGAGCGCATTGATGGTTCGAGTTTAGCGAGCGCGTCGAGCAGCGAGGAGATCCAGGAGGCGGCCGCGTTGGAAAATCGCAGCGCCTTCATGGCGCTGGCAGAACGACCCGTGGGCACCGCGGCGAGAAGCATGGCGATGCGCAGCAGCCGCCGCTGCGGACGCGTCGAGATGATCGGGCGCCGCAGGTGGTCGATGGCGCGGAGGTGCACGTCGGTCACGCCGGCGAGGTCCGGAATCAGCGTGCCGAAAGCGCCGCTGTCCCGCCATTTCGCGAATGCCCCGCTGGGACAGGGCACCTGGTCCATCGTTTTCTCGATCTCCTGCCGCACGCGTTCGGGCGACAGCCGCGACATGTGCGGCGCGCTCTCCACGATCGCGGCCCAGGTGCGGCTCTCGATCTCGAAGCCATACCGTGCTGCGAATCGAATGGCGCGCAGCGCGCGGAGTCGATCCTCGCGCATCCGATCGCCCGGCTCGCCCACCGCGCGCACGATCCCGGCGCGCAAATCTTTCTCGCCGCGAAACGGGTCGTGTACCACGTTACGCGTCGGCGAATACGCGACCGCATTCATGGTGAAGTCGCGACGCGCCAGGTCCTCGTCGAGCGAAGCGCCGAACTCGACGACGGCGTGCCGGCCGTCGGTCTGCACGTCGCGCCTGAACGTCGTCACCTCGTGCATGACGTTGAGCTCGTCGAGCACGCCGACTGTGCCGAACTCTATCCCGACGGGCACGGTGCGCCGGAAGATCTTGCGCACCTGATCGGGCGTGGCCGCGGTGGCGAAATCCCAGTCCAGCTGCCTCCCTCCCAGCATCGCGTCCCTGACCGCGCCCCCGACGCACCACGTCTCGTGCCCTGCGTCTTCGAGTGTACGGGCGATGTTCAGCACGGCGAGTGGGGGGTTCAAGTGCGTCATCTCGGTTCCGCGGCCGACGACCGATGGCAGGCCCCTGCGGCGCTACGGCTTCGCCTAAGACGCGCCTTCGGGGCCCGCCATCGGATCGTCGGCTTCAGCATCAGGAAGATGGCCAGGCCGTGAACGCCCAACCGCGGTGTTGAGCGCGCGCAAGCGCTACGTCGCGTAGGCGCACGCGAAGTCCGGGTCCTCGAAGCCTCCGTCTTAGCGCGCGTAGTGTGCGCGCGTAGGAGGCGGAGGGGACTCGGATTCGCGTGCGCCGTGCACCATAGCTAGCGCTCACGGCCCGCTCAACGAACCAAGCCGAGCCATCGCGTCTCGGGCAAACTGGTCGGCGCCAGAGGTGGATTCGGCTACGGCCTCGAAGGCGTAGGTGACGAGCGCGTCGGCCAAGAGCAGGTCGGGCGCGACAGCCGGGGTCTGGGACTCGGCCTGCAGTACGCGCTCGAGGACGCGCTCGCCGGCCTGGAGGAGCGCGGCGGGGGCGTCGGAGAGCGGCAGGCCTAGCTCGCTGGCCAACTCGGTGCGCAGGGCGTCAGCGAGCGCGGCTGGAGGCGGAGGGACGCGCGAGTCGAGCCACTCGCCGAGGGTCACTTGGCCGCGGCGAGGTGGCGGCGGATGACGTCGGGAACGGTGGCGAGCAGCGCTGGAATGTCGGCCGATTCCGGAAGACCTGCCTGGGCCATGTGCGGCTTGCCGCCGCCGCGGCCGCCCGCAGCCGCAGCAATCTCCTTGAGCACGTTGTCCGCGCGCACTCCGCGGCCGCGCAGATCGTCGCTCACGACGGCGAGCAGCGTGCGCTTGCCGTCTTCGAGCGTAGCGACGAGCACGGCCGCGCCCGTGCCCATTCCCTCGCGCAGCGAATCGCCGATCTCCTGAAGCGACTTCAGGTCAGGTGCTTCCACCAACGACGCGATCACTTTCACGCCGTCGATCGTCTGCGAGCCCTCGATCAGCGCGCCCGCGCCATTGCTCGCCGGCCCTTGGGCGGCGCTTCCGCCCGAGCGGCGCGCCTCGGCGAGCAGCCGCTCCGACTCCTTCCCCTTCTCGAGCAGAGTCTGCACCCGCTTGACCGCCGCGCCGGGCTGCGCGCGCACGAGCGCTTCGATCTCCGACAGCTCGCGCACCTTCTGCAGCATCATCTCGAATGCGAGCGGGCCCGTCACCGCCTCGATCCGGCGTACGCCCGCGGCGACGCCCGTCTCGCTCGCGATGCGGAAGAGTCCGATCTCGGCGGTGTTGCGCACGTGCGTGCCGCCGCACAGCTCGGTGGACACGCGGGGAACTTTGACGACGCGCACGACGTCGCCGTACTTCTCGCCGAACAGCGCCATGGCGCCCTCGGCGATCGCGTCGGCGTAGCGCTTCTCCTCGAACGACAGCGGAGTCGCGGAAAAGATGGCGCGATTCACCTGCTGCTCAACCGCCGCGATCTGCTCCGGCTTCATCGGGCCGTTGTGGGTGAAGTCGAAGCGCAGGCGGTCGGGCGCGACGAGCGAGCCGGCCTGATGCACGTGCTCGCCGAGCACGTCGCGCAGGGCCGCATGCAGCAGATGCGTTGCGGTGTGATTTCGCTCGGTGTCGAGACGGCTGTGGCGCGGGATGCGTGCGGTGGCTGGACCGAACCGGAAGTCGCCCTCGAGCTTCCCCGCCACCACGATCCGGCCGTCGACACGGCGAACCTCGTCGACGGCGAGGCGCCAGCCGTCGCCGACGACTTCGCCGGAGTCGGAGATCTGGCCGCCGGATTCGGCATAGAACGGAGTCTCGCGAAGTACCAGCGCCGATCTGCCCGCGCTCAGGATTTTGCGCGCGACTACTTCGGTGGCGACTTCGGTGGTGTCGTAACCCACGAAGACCGAGGGGGGCAGTCGGGAACCACCGTTGCGCGTTTCCAGCATTTTGCTGCCGGCTTCGAGCCCTGCGGAGGCAGGAGCAGAGGGGACGTCGCGGAACCCGTACTCCGCCGTGCGCGCACCGATATCGATCTCCTGCGGCGGCCGGATCTCCCATCCCTCCGACAGGTCGTCGCCGGCGGACGCGGTAATCTTCTTTGACTTGCGCTCCTCCTGCGACTGAGTGCGCTGCGCGCCGAGCGCGCGCTCGAAGCCCGCAATGTCGACGGTGTAGCCGCGCTCCGCGGCCATGAGCTGCGTCAGGTCGATGGGAAAGCCGAACGTGTCGTACAGGCGAAACGCGTCCTCGCCCGGGATGGTACCCTTGATGTCGGTCGAACCCTGGGTCGTGGAGCGCGGAGCGAGCTCGTCGAACCGGCGCATGCCGCCTTCGATCGTCGCGAGAAAGCGCTCCTCTTCCGCACGGGTGGTATCGACGATGTGCTTGCGGCGCTGGCGCAGCTCGGGGTACGCATCACCCATCGATGCGATCACGGCTTCGACCGCAGCGTGCAGCACGGGACGATTCACGCCGAGCAGCCATGCGTTGCGAACGGCGCGCCGGAGAATCCGGCGCAGCACGTAACCGCGGCCTTCGTTCGAGGGAAAGACACCGTCGGCGAGCAGGAATGCCACGGCGCGCGCATGATCGGCGATGACGCGGTGTGCGGCGTGCGCCGGCTCAGTGCGCGAGTAGCGCACGCCTGTCGCGTCGGACACAGCGTCGATGATCGGCGTGAATACGTCCGAATGAAAGCTGTTGGCTCTTCTCTGCGCGATCATCGAGATGCGCTCGAGACCCATGCCGGTGTCCACCGACGGCTTTGGCAGCGGCACCAGCGTCCCGTCCGGCTGCTTGTCGTACTGCATGAACACGAGATTCCATACCTCGATGAACCGGTCGGCCGCCGTGCCCTGCACGAACGCTTCGAGCGAGAACTCATCCCGGTCGAGCTCGGTCCATTCGCCAGACGCCCCTTCCGGGAACGCCCAGTCTTCGGCGACGTGAGCCTGGTCGATGAATATCTCCGAGCACGGACCGCACGGACCTGTGTCCGCCATCTGCCAGAAGTTGTCCTTGTCACCCAGACCGTAGATGCGGGACGGATCGAGCCCCGATATCTCCAGCCACAGCGCGCGCGCCTCGTCGTCGGTGTGATGGATCGACACGCGGAGATACTTCGGATCCAGCTTGAGATGAACCGTGAGGAACTCCCAGGCGAAGCGGATGGCGTCGCGCTTGAAGTAGTCGCCGAAGGAGAAGTTGCCCAGCATCTCGAAGAACGTGTGGTGCCGCGCGGTGTGCCCGACCTGCTCGAGATCGTTGTGTTTCCCGCCGGCGCGTACGCACTTCTGCGAGGACGCGGCGCGGCGCGAGCCGCCGGGCGCCTCCGCCCCGCCGAGGAAAACCTTCTTGAATGGCACCATGCCGGCGTTGACGAACAGCAGCGTCGCATCGTCCACGGGCACGAGCGACGCACTCGGCTGCGCAATGTGCCCGTTCCGCTCAAAGTACTCGAGAAACGCGCTACGTATCTCCGCCGATTTCATTCGCCAAATGTAAGTGAGTTTTGGGTTGTGGGTCGTGGGGCGCTGGCTATGGTGCGAAGCGCACGCTGACCCCGGACCCCCTGCGCGTGCTATCCCGCCCTACTCGCTACGCGAGTGGGCACCCGGCACACTACGCTCGCTAAGACGCACGCTTCGGGGGCCGGGATCCGCGTGCGCCGTCGGCTTGAGTGCGCATCACGACCCACAACCCTTTCTCTCCGGATATTGGCGCGAATCGGCGGAGATCGGGCTAACCACGCACGAACCGATTCAGCGATGAGTAGTCGCCCGCGTCGGCGTGGCGGAGCGCGGTCACGTAGCGCGCGCGTAGGTCGGCATCACCCTGATTCTCAGAGCCGCCCCAGGTGAACGGGGGTCGATCCCACGAGCGCAGGAGCAGGTCGGTCGCGAGACGGGCGTGGCGGCCGTTGCCGTTCGGCCACGGGTGAATGTGAACCAGCTGGTGATGAAAGCGCGCCGCGATCTCGTCCAGGGCTCCGGGTGATGGGTCGCTCGTCTCGAAGCGGGCGCGCGTGTTGGCGACGAGGTTCTCCATCAATTCGGGAACACGAGTCCAGTGGTAAGGAGAAATATTCTTGTCCGACGTCCTATACGCCCCCGCCCACTGCCACGTCTCGCTGAACATGCGCCGGTGCAGATCCTTCAAGTTCATCGTGGACAACACATCGACCGCCGGCAACTGGGAAGCCCACCGCTCGGCATCCGCGATGTTGACGGCCTCCCACTGATTCAGCTCGGCCTGCGTTTCCAGATGCTCAGGAATCAGCCCATCGATCTCGTTCCGGTCGATGGGAGTAGCATTGGGAGGTGACGGATCCTTCTGCCCACGCTGGTCCGCCACCGGGTCAGTCCCAGATCTCCTTTGACCTGCGAGTCAACCATTCACCGGAATCCGTGTCCGGCGTCAAAGCGTGCCGAACTCCCGCATCCTGCGCCTCCAAGCGCATCGTGTGGATAATTCGATTGCGCTCTTCAGTCGCCTTTCTGATGGCCTGCCGCTCTACACTTCGCCGAAGCCCTTCCTTGGGGATGAAGGCGATCAGGAGATCACACTCCAAAGCTTCCGCGCCCTGTCTCAACGTGGAAACCGTGATGCTGCCGGTAACCTCGCGCGCTTCCCACTTCGAAACCGCTTCCCGGCTCACGGCGACACGACGAGCGAGCTGGGTCTGCGACATCCCCAGAGCTGTCCGAATGGCGTGAATCCAACCGCGCGGCGGGGAGGTAATCCGGCCCACCGGCGTCGCAGAGTTGAGTCTTGCATCGAGCTGCGATCGATGCAGTGCCAGAAGCTTCGGATGGTGCTTGGGCATTTTAGACATAACATAAATATTGACAATAACAGCACGGATGTCAACGTATATGTTGACACCACTTAATCATGCGTCAATGTCTACGTTACGGAATAAGCCTGATGATCTGCTTGATGTCATCCAAATCGTATCCTCGTCGCGCCAGAAAGGCGAACAGGCGCTGGCGGGCGACGCGAGGGTCGAGGCCGGTGAGGTTCTGCATTTTCTTGCGCGCGACTTTCTCGATCGAAGCCGCGGCGTCGACTTCCTCCACCTCGACCACGCGGGCGATGGCACCTTCGACGATCTCGGGGGCGATTCCCTTGCGCACGAGCAGCTGCGCCACGCGCCTTCTGGACGCACTCTCGTTCACGAGCTTCCCGCGCGCGAACCGCTCGGCGTACGAGGCGTCGTCCAGCAGCCCGGAGCGCTCGAGCCGCTCGATGGTCGCGACCACTTCGTCGGGCGAATACTCCCGCTGCACGAGTTTCCGCCGGAGATCGCGAACGGTGTAGCTCCGCGCGGTGAGCAGGCGCAGCGCGTACTCGTGCGGTGAGCTTTGCGGGCGCGGAGCGCCATCGGCGTCCGCCGCCGGGAGGCCGTACCGACGGGCGCGAGTCACTGCGCGGAGGAATGCAGGAAGTTCGACTGCGGGCTCACGGGGGCCCGTCTGCGGCTCGGGTGGCGGGTCGCCGAAGGCCGCGTCTTAGCGAGCGCAGTTTGCTCGCGTAGCGGCCGGAGCGCGACCCACCGCCCCAGCCGCGTACACACCAAACCAGCGGCCAAAAAGCTCGAAACTCCCTACTCCTCGACGACCTCAACCGGCTCGATCTCAGCCCCCGGCGGACGGATGCCGAGCACGACCTTCACCTTCTCTTCGACCTCGGCGAGCATCGGCGGATTGTCCTTGAGGAACATCTTCGCGTTCTCACGGCCCTGCCCGATCCGCTGGCCGTTGTAGCTATACCACGCGCCCGACTTGTCGATGATCCCCGACTCCGACGCGATGTCCAGCACCAGCGACGCGTGGCTGATCCCCTCGGCGTACATGATGTCGAATTCGGCCTGCTTGAACGGCGGGGCGACCTTGTTCTTCACGACCTTCACGCGGCAGTGCGAGCCCGTGACCTCTTCCTTGTCCTTGACCGCCGCGATCCGGCGGATGTCGAGCCGGACCGACGCGTAAAACTTGAGCGCCTTGCCGCCGGTCGTGGTCTCCGGGTTGCCGAACATCACGCCGATCTTCTCGCGCAGCTGGTTGATGCAGATCACCGACGTCCGCGACCGCGCGATCGCGCCGGTGAGCTTCCGCAGCGCCTGGCTCATGAGCCGTGCCTGCAGGCCGACGTGCGAGTCGCCCATGTCGCCCTCGATCTCGGCCTTCGGCACCAGCGCAGCGACGGAGTCGATCACCACGACATCGACCGCTCCCGAGCGCACCAGGATCTCACAGATCTCGAGCGCCTGCTCGCCGGTGTCAGGCTGAGACACGAGCAGGTTCTCGACGTCCACGCCGAGCTTAGCGGCGTAGTCGGTGTCGAGTGCATGCTCCGCATCGATGTACGCGGCGACTCCGCCGGCCTTCTGCGCGTTCGCGACGACGTGCAGACAGAGCGTGGTCTTACCGCTCGACTCGGGACCGTAAATCTCCGTGACTCGACCGCGCGGAATTCCACCCACGCCGATCGCGGCGTCGAGGTTGATCGCGCCGGTAGGAATGGCGTCCACCCGGACCCGCGAGTCCGAGCCCATCTTCATGATCGAGCCCTTACCGTGGGCCTTCTCGATCTGGGCGATGGCGAGGCCGAGGGCTTTTTTCTTTTCTTCTTGCATCGCGGGTGAGGCCATGGTGGAGTCCTCTGACGGTGACTAGTGACTAGTGATTAGTGATTAGTGAACGGCGGATCTGCACGGCGGATTTAAAGGCTGGAAAAAAGGCGGATGGGGGGCGAAACATGCGCTTGGTTTGGTAGTTACTAGTCACTAATCACTAGTCACTAGTCACCAGCCCCCCCCCCGAACAAAATACGAAAGCTGCCGGAAATTAGCAAATGGAATCTCCGGCGTCGAAAGCGTTGGGGACGTGCTTCACTTTGACGGCTGAGCCGGTCTTGAGGATGCCGATTACGTCGAAACGGTAGTCCTCGCCTGGCAGCCCATGGCGGGAGATCCAGACCTGGGCGGAGCGGCGGAGCTCGCGCTGCTTGCGCCAGTCCACGGCCTCGACGGGGTCGCCGAACTGCGTGCCGGCACGGGCTTTCACCTCGACGAAAACCACCGTGCGTTCCTGCTGGGCAACGATGTCGATATCGCGATGCCCGTTGCGGTACCGCCGGGCGCGGATCCACCAGCCCTTGCTCGCAAGCCAGCGCGCCGCGACGCGCTCGCCCAGCTCTCCCAGTGCCCGCCTCGCTGTCGGCATGCCGCGAATTGTGCGGCATGCCGGAGGTCAGCGCGTCATCGATTCATTGTGACGATCAGCAAAACACGCGAGCTGCTAGCAGCGAGCAGCTAGCAGCTAGCAGCAGCCGCTAAGAGCCAAGAGCCAAGCTACAGCCCGCTACCGCAAAGACAGCGCGTAAGACCCGGTTCGGTTTGCGTACCGCGACCGGGCGCAGATCGTGTACGTCCCCGATTCAGGCAGGGTAAATGCGAGCCGCGAGTTCAGGCCGTCGCCGCCATCATCGTCCTGGCCGACCCAGGTCGTGCCCTGGTAAAGGTCGATAAAGGCGTCGAAATCATCCGACATCAGGTCAAGATAAACCACCTGACCACGGGAGCCCGAGAACGTGTAATCATCGTGATACCAGCCGCTATCCGTCTGCGCGTCGCTCGGCGTAAGCGTGCCGCGGATAGTCGAACCGAACGTGATCGTTCCAGAAGCAGCCGAAGGCGTGCTCGCGGCGCCGCCGCTCGACGAGACGGTGATCACGTACTGCCCGGTATAGCGCCCGTGAGAGTTGGCGCGAATGCCGTATTCTCCAGTTTCGGCGAGAGTCACCTCCAGAACCGTCTCGTGCTGGCCGCCGATCGTCCTGCTCGTCGAACCGCCGAGATAGCTGAGCTCGCCGCCGTTCATGCGGCCGTACTGCATGTAGCTGTTGAACGACGGCGACCGCATGATGACCGTCAGCCGCTCACCCGCCCGACCGTTGTACCGCCAGAGCTCATAGTGCGTATCGTCGGTCCACAGGGGATCCGACGGATCGAGCTCGCTCGTGAAGCTCTGGCCGGCCAGCAGCGTGCGGGCACCCGTCGCCGCCGATGCGGAGCCGCCGCCGGTCCTGTCCACGCGCAGAGTGTACGAACCCGTGCGGCCGCGGCCGACGACGTTCACCCGGATCACGTACCGGCCTGAGGCCGATAGCGTATAGTTGATTCTCGAGTCGTTACCGCCCGCACCGTCGTCGTCGAACTCCTCGAGCTGGAAAACGCCGTTCACCACGCGGCCGATGAGCAGCCACGAATCGAAATCGCTCGACCGCTGCGTTACCGAGATCTGCTCGCCTGCGCGGCCCTCGTAAAACCAGTCGTCGTAATAGGTGCCGTCGTCACGCAGGTAGTCCGACGTATCGAGGCGGCCCGAGACCGTCTGCCCCGCCGAAATCGCGCCCTGGGCCTGGAGGGGCTGTACGAGAGCGAAGGCGCTCACTACCGCGCCTACCGCCCAAAGATTGAGTTTCACGACGCGTTCGATACCCACGAAAAGCTCCCTGTTGGGTAGGTGGATAGACTCTACACCCCGACCAACGGTCACGGAAGATACTAGCGGCCTCGTTGATACATGCCGACGACCCGGGAGAACGTCATGGGGCCGATCAGTGTTGGTGGATCAACCGCCTAACCGGTTGTGGGACGACCTACCGCAATGAGTCGATGCGCAGGACGTAATCGCCCGTCGGGCGGCGTGGAGAGAGGGAGTTCGCGCGAATTGCGTACTGTCCCGCAAACGGGAGCGTTATCTCGAGCCGGGAATTGGTTCCGCCTGCGCCATCGTCCGCGGATTCCATTGCCGTAAAGGCTCCGTTCGTGACCGTGCCGATCGAAACGAACGCGTCGAAATCATCGGATCGAAGCGTGATGCGAATAGTTTCGCCCGCTCGCCCGGCGTAGTTCCACAGGTCGTACGGCGTTCCGTCGTGCATCTTCGGATCGGCGTCGGCGAGCTCTCCAGACACGGCGGTATTAGCCGCGATCGTCGTGCCCGCCTCGGCGCGCAGCCCGAAGCGCGTAGCGAGCGTGCTGGAGCGCAGCACCAGCGTGTATGAGCCGCTGCGCCCGGAGTACCGGCGCTCCGCGCGCATCACGTACTCTCCGGCAGCGGAAATCCTGTAGGTAATCCTTGAATTGAGCCCGCCCCCACCATTGTCGTCCTGAGCGACGCGGGTCGCACCGCCGCGACCATCGATCGCATAGAGCGTGAGAAACGAGTCAAACTCGCTCGAGCGCAGATCGATGGTGATCGTTTCGCCGGAGCGGCTAGTGTAGCGCCAGTCGCCTTCGCTGCTGCCCACGGGCCCGCGCACATCCGACCGCAGTTCTCCGGCCACCGTCCGCCCGGAGATGAGAACGCGCGAGTCCGGCGGCGTGCGCTTGGCCGCGGACGCGGGCTTGTTCGACGTGACCGCCAGCACCGCCGGCACCGCCATCGTCGGCGCCCTTGCGACGCGAATGTTGGACTCGACGCTTAGGCGATACGCCCCTGCCTCGCCCCGCTGGGCGCTGGTCACCGCGATGAGGTACTCCTCGGTCTCCGGGAGGGTGAGCTCGACGCGGGCATCGTTTCCGCCGGCGCCGTCGTCGTCGCGCGCCAGCATCGGGGCGGTCCCGCCCGGGTACCGCTGCACGAGCACGTACGCGTCGAGTTGTATGGAGCGCACGGTAATGACGATGCGCTCGCCGCGCGTGCCCGAATAGACCCATAAGTCATAGCGGGCGCCGCTGGTCAGCCTTTTGTCACGCGATGTCAGCGCGCCGCTAACGGTCTCGCCTGCCGCTATCGGCGTTTGGGCTGATGCCGCAGTCGGCAGTCCGATCGCGGCAACCAGGCACGCCGTTATGAGTAAACGGGTCATGCTGCGGCACGTTGCGAACTTCGCGCCACTGGCTCTCGTTCCCCTCCGGGCTGGCTCCGGGATCAGACGGTAGCGCCTCTGCTGGCGCTACGCTCGCAAACCGCGCGAGCTAAGACGCGCCTGCAGAGGTGCTACCGCCCGATCTCCGGAGCCAGCACATGCACCGGAGCAGTGGTTAGGGCGCGAACCTCGCGGAGTGCCGAGCTCCCCGCATCCTCGGCTCGCGCACGAGCCCCGCGTGATGCCGTGCCGCGGGCGTGCGGCCCGGGGTCGTCCCAAGGCGGCGTCTTAGCTCGCACAAACGGAATCCAGCAACCACACCGTCCCCCTCGCGAGCGTAGCCGCCGAGGACGACCCCGGGCCCACGTCCGCGAACGGGCATCGAAGCCGCGGCTAAAGTCGCGGGCCGAGGATGCGGTCGAGCTCTTCCAGCCCGACGAGCACGTCGCGGGGCTTGGACCCTTCGGGCGGGCCCAGGACGCCGGCGGCGTGCAACTGGTCGATGATCCGGGCCGCGCGCCCGTAGCCGACCTTCAGGCGGCGCTGCAGCAGCGATGTCGAGCCCTGCTGATGCTGGATCACCGCCTCCGCGGCCTCGCGGAACAGCTTGTCGCGGTCACCGTCCTCGGCGTCCTCGCCCTCCGCCCCGCCCTGCTCGGCGACCTCGCGCTGGCGCACGAACTCGAGGATGTCCTCCTCGCTCGCCACGGAGCTGGACATGAGCGCCTCCTTGCGCGCGCGAGTCCGCTCCTCGAACCAGCCGGTGAGCCGCTCCGTGTCCTCGTTGGAGATGAACGCGCCCTGGATGCGCGACGGCTCGGCTTTCCCGGGGGGAATGAACAGCATGTCGCCATTTCCGAGCAGGGACTCCGCGCCGATCCCGTCGAGAATCGTGCGGCTGTCGACCTGCGAGGCCACGCGGAATGCGATCCTGCTCGGGAAGTTCGCCTTGATCAGACCGGTAATGACGTTCACGCTCGGACGCTGGGTCGCGAGAATGAGATGGATGCCGATCGCGCGCGCCTTTTGCGCGAGCATCGCGAGCGGGCGCTCGACTTCCCCCTGCACAGTCATCATCAGGTCGGCCAGCTCGTCGATGACGAGCACGATGTACGGCAGAAGTCCGCCGGTGTACTCGAGGTTCTCGAACGCGACGTCGGGCCGCTTCGGCTTTACGAGTTTCGCGCCTTCCTGGAACTTCCGGTTGAAGTCCTGGATGTTGCGCGCACCGTTCGCCGCCAGCAGTTGGTACCGGTCCTCCATCTCCAGCACGGCCCACTTGAGGACGGCCGCCGCGTCACGGTTCTCCGTCACGACCTTGTGCCGCAGGTGAGGGAGCATGTTGTACACGCTGAGCTCGACCATCTTCGGGTCGACCATCAGGAAGCGCAGAGTCTGCGGCGTGTGGCGGTAGATCAGGCTCGTGATCAGCGTGTTGACGCACACCGATTTGCCCGAGCCCGTCGCGCCGGCGATCAGCAGGTGGGGCAGCTTCGCGAGATCCGCGATCACCGGGTTCCCCTCGAGATCCTTACCGAGGATCATCGGCAGCGCCGCGCGCGCGCTCTGGAAATCCTTGTGGTCGAGCAGCTCGCGGAAGCCGACCATCTCGGCCGTGGGATTCGGGACTTCGACGCCCACCGCGCCGCGGCCGGGTATCGGCGCGACGATGCGGATGCTGGCCGCGCGCATGGCGAGCGCCAGGTCGTTCGCGAGGTTGGCGATCTGCCTGACCTTCACGCCCGCCGCCGGCGCGACCTCGAACTGCGTCACGACGGGTCCGGTCGTCCGGCCGACGAGCTCGCCTTCGACCTTGAACGTGCGCAACGCATCCATCAGCTGCACGCCCATCGCGTCGAGCTCGCGCTTGCCGATGTCGGCGTTGCGCGCCGGCAGCGGCGCGATGAGCTCCGGAGGGGGAAGCTCGTCATCGGCTTCGTCCCGCACGAACGGAGGGGCAGCGGCGGACGCTGCCGCTGCTGAGCCATTCCCGCCGATCGCGCGCGCGACCGCGGGAGTCGGCTTCGGTTTCCGCTCGCGCAGGGGACGCGGTGTCGCACCCTCCGGCTCGGGAGCAACGTCCGGCGGAGCGTCCATGAGGCCGAAGTCCAGGGCAGGCATCTCCTCCGGTGACGGCTCGAGCGCGCGCGCGATCAGAGGATCGGATTCCCTGATCTCCTTGCAGGACCGGCGCGGCGGGAACCCCTCTTCCGGATTCAACGACCCCGAACCTTCGACAGTCCGAACGCGGCGGCCCACCAGAACCCGTACAGGGTTCCACGACAGCGTACCGGCCATGAGCGCGCTCAGCGCCAGCAGCCAGATGATCCACGCGCCGGCGGTGCCGGCGAAGCGCAGCAGGTAAAACGCCGCGAACGCGCCCCACATACCGGTCAGCGAGCTCTGCTCCGCCGCGCCGCCGAGTGAAAACCCGAACGCGACCGGCAGCAGCACCACCATACCGAAGAGGAACAGGACCCACGACCGGTCGGTTCCGCGGTCGAGGCGGCCGAACAGGGTCATGGCGTGCGCAGCGGGCGCGATCGGCAGCAGCACAGCCGCGGGCCAGCCGAACAGCGACGTGATGGGAGCGGCGAGCGCCGCGCCGAGCGTGCCGAAGCTGCCGCGGAGGTCCGCCTGGCTGTCGGGGCTCGCCGTCAGCAGCGAGTAGCCGTGGACGGCGAGTGCGCCGCCGATGAAGATCGCGAACAGGAGCAGCGCGATCGCGGCAACCTCGCGTCGCACCTCGTCCGCATGGGAGAAGACTTCCTCCCCGCCCTCGCTAGAGTCGAACGGTTCCGAGCGGGACGATCTGCCGGTCGTGGTAAGCGGGGACCACAGCAAACGCATCCAGCGCGGCACAGAAGGCGACGTCGTCGCCGAATCCCGCGCCGATGAGCGCTTGCCCGTGGTTCGAGTCTTGGAGGAGCTTCGCGATGTTCTCGCCATACTTCCTGTCGATGAGAGCGCACGCGGTAGCGCCGTCGTTGGTCGCGACCCCGTTGAGACCCTTCTGAATAGCGCGAACATAACGTCCCGCG